>JAKBZR010000023.1 GCA_021842405.1 bacterium | reverse complement strand
AAAAAGTGCGCGTAAAAAGCGGATGACCCGGCAATTGTTTTGTCTGATTTGTAAATAATCGAATTACCCAATCGTTTTTTGGAGGAATTGGGATGAGAAAGCATCTGATACTGCTCTACCTAACCATCTTCACCATTACTGCAGCAGGGTGGGTATGGTGGTGGCTGGCATCGAACTCTCATCCAATCCTCTTTTCAATGGGAATTCTCGCTTATGTGTTAGGGCTTCGCCATGCGCTCGATGCGGATCATATCGCAGCGATTGATAATACGACCCGGAAACTGATGAATGAAGGGCAAAAACCGGTATCGGTCGGTTGGTTCTTCGCGCTAGGGCATTCCACCGTCGTCGCCCTGCTCGTCATCGTGCTGGCTGTCTCCTCCCATTTTGTGGCGACGCATATCCCATCGCTTGAACGCCTGGGGGGCATACTGGGCACCGTCGTCTCGGCCTTCTTTCTTTATCTCATCGCCGTCCTTAACCTGGTTATCTTACGAGATCTTTTTCATCTTTTCAAACAAGTTCGTCGGCAATCTGACGAGCAGACGAGCCCGGAAAATCTGGAGGAGCTGCTGCAGCAACGCGGACTGATGAACCGAATTATCGGCCCCCTAAATCGGTTGATTCATCGTAGCTGGCAGATGTATCCGATCGGTGTGCTCTTCGGCTTGGGATTCGACACTGCCAGCGAAGTTGTTCTGCTAGGTATGTCGGCCTCAGTCGGCGCAAAAAGCCTACCCGCGGTCGAGATACTGGTGCTGCCGCTTTTATTCGCAGCCGGAATGACACTGGTAGATACCACCGACGGCGTCCTGATGACGCTCGCCTATGATTGGGCCTTTCAACGTCCGGTGCGCAAGATCTATTATAACTTGACCATTACCACCATGTCGGTGATGGTCGCCTTGTTGATCGGAACGGTCGAGTGGCTGCAAGTGCTGGGTCACTGGTTCACCTGGAATGGTCATTTGGGAAGAGGGGTTCAAAATCTCGACATCGGCGGGATCGGATATGAGATCGTGGCGATCTTGCTCCTAACCTGGGTGATTTCGATCTGGATTTACAAAGCAAAAGGCTTCGAACACGAAGCAGCAGAGGATACGGAAACAGCTTGAATCTGTTTTATGGATTATTTTTCTGAGATAACCGATAATTATTAAAGCAGACGCAATGTATTGGGTATTTTGAATGGATTATGTTCTCTGGATCATTCAGGTGGAAGATCCTCACCCCTCTCCCAGTTTGTAAAGGGGAAATCTTCCCCCTCCGAGTGGGAAGGTCAGGATGGGGGTACACCCTTCAATCAGCATGAGATGGAATCTCATTTCAAGTAACCCTTTAAGTACAATGGGAGATTATGTCAAATATATTACGTCCCTGTTAATAGCTAGGGAAGAGAATGAGGATTACATAATCCAATTCTAATCGTGTAACAATTCACAGATAATAGCCGGTTACCTTGACACCTCTCGCAATCATCGCCTATAATGAAACCATGTTGAGCCAAATTCGGCAAGGAGGATTTGCAGCCAGAATGCCGTATTACATAAACAGGTTGTCGCGGAGAGATCTCAAAAGAGTTTCTACTAAGCTTCCCCAAAAGACAACCTCTCCCCTATCGGGCACACCAATTTGGCTGAAATGGATGCCGGTGCTGCTCGTAAGCTCGTTCGCGTTTTTCGTCTCGCAAGGCAATGCCTGCGCATCGGAAGCGATTCAGCTTCCACCTTTCCAGCACCCTGAAATGGTGGTGATCTACATCGCCGCCGCGTTTGGGGCGCTGTCGGTATTAGCGGGGCTCTATTGGAAGGCTAAAATAACAGCTCAAAGTCCGGGCACCGAACGGATGCAAGAGGTAGGACAGGCAATTCGAGACGGAGCCTATGCCTATCTGCGGCAGCAGGTTAAAACCATGCTGCCGCTGGTCCTGCTAATCGGTATCGGCCTGTTCTTCATGTTTCGAGGACAATCCGGCTACGCACAGGATGTCCGACTGCCGATCGGAGTAGCGCTCGCCTTTCTGCTTGGCGTGGCGGCTTCCTACACCGCCGGCTACGTCGGGATGGGAATGGCGGTCAAAGGAAACCAGCGAACCGCTAACCAAGCCCGCACCACATTAAAGGGTGCAATTGAAACCGCCTTCCAAGCGGGCGCTGTCTCCGGCATGATGACGGTCGGTCTAGGACTGCTCGGGGCCTGCCTGATATTTTTGATCTTCACCAACAAGGCGATGCTGGTTCTGGTCGGCTTTGGATTCGGTGGATCGCTGGCGGCGCTCTTTATGCGGGTCGGCGGCGGCATCTACACCAAAGCCGCTGACGTGGGCGCTGACTTAGTTGGCAAAGTTGAGGCCGGCATTCCCGAAGACGATCCTCGCAACCCCGCCACCATCGCCGACAACGTGGGCGATAACGTCGGCGACTGCGCCGGTATGGCCGCCGATGTATTCGAGAGTTACGAGGTGACGCTGGTCGCCGCCATCATCTTGGGTGCCGCTGTTGGCGGGCCGGATGTGTTAAAATTGGTCATGTTCCCGCTCATCGTCCGGGCGGTAGGCGTCGTCGCTTCCATCATCGGCGTTTTCGCGGTCCGCGGCGCCGATCGCGAAAACCTGGATGCCATGCAACCCATCAATTACGGCTTTTGGACATCGGCCGCAGTAGCAACCCTTCTGTTCGGCTTTGGCGCCTGGTGGTTCTTCAAAGGTGGAGTAACCGTAAGCGGTCATTCCTACAGTTGGGTTCCCTTCTTCCTCACCACGCTCTCCGGAATCGTGCTGGCGCTGATCATCGGTAAGCTAACCGAATACTTCACCTCGACGGAAAAGAAGCCGGTTACCGAGATCGCTTACGCATCGAAGACTGGTCCGGCAACGATGATCATTCAGGGGTTCGCCAGCGGGCTAGAAAGCTCGGTCTGGGCTGTCTGCGCGATCTGTTTGACCCTGTTCGCGTCGCTGATGATCTTCGAGGGCAATCCGCTGCTGGCCGCCTATGGTATCGCGATGGCCGGCCTCGGGCTTTTGACCACCACCGGCTATATCCTGGCAATGGATACTTTCGGTCCGATCACCGATAACGCGAACGGCATCTTCGAGATGTCGGGCGTGCTGGAAGAAGACGCTAAAAATCCAGAGTTTCGATCGGGCGCGCTGCCGGGAAATAGGATCGTCGGCCGGCTTGATGCAGTCGGCAACACCACCAAAGCGCTGACGAAAGGTTTCGCCATTGCCACGGCCGTTATTGCAGCCGTGGCGCTGTTCCGATCCTTTATGGCCGATGCCGGTTTGTTGAATATCGGTATCCGGCTGGATGTGCCGGAAGTATTTATCGGCCTGTTGATCGGCGGCGCCGCCCCTTACCTGTTTTCCGCCTTTGCCATTAATGCGGTGGGCCGAGCGGCCGTATTTCTAATTGAAGAGGTTCGGAGACAGTTCAAAAACGATCCCGGCATTATGGCTGGCACCTCCAAGCCCGACTATGCTCAGTGCGTCGCGATTGTTACCGCGGCCGCTCAAAAAGAGCTGTTGGGTCCCGGTATCCTGGCCATCGCCCTCCCCATTTTGGTCGGATTTGGGCTGGGTTACTCGGATCCGGAAAAGGGCGCCGCCGCGCTCGGTGGTTACTTGGCTGGCGCGATCGTAAGCGGCCAATTGATGGCGGTGCTGCTGGCCAACTCCGGCGGCGCTTGGGATAACGCCAAAAAGAAGATCGAGGATGGCCTCTTCGGTGGTAAAGGCACCGAGAACCATAAAGCAGCCGTGGTTTGTGATACGGTCGGTGACCCGTTCAAAGATACGGCCGGCCCGGCGCTCAACCCGCTCATCAAAGTGATGAATCTGGTCGGCGTGCTGATTGCGCCGGTCATCATCAATCCGAACATATCGGTTGCGACGCGGACGGCCGTCGTGGTGCTGTGCGTGGTTGCACTGGCCATTGCAGTCTCCTTCAGCAAACGCGGCTCCATTGTGGATCAACCGGTAACGGAAGAGCCGGAAAAAGCGAAAGTTCTACGCTGATTGTTTACAGGGCGAAGCATCGGGATGAATGAAGTTGTCGGTGCCTCGCCCTTTTTGCCGTCTAAAAACCGGCTGAAATGGATGCGAAGCACTTTGAGCCCCGGAAATTCGTATGAATATTATGGCGGTGCCTCAATCAGTTGAGCCGCATTTGAAGCGGCACTCGGCGTTGACGGTTTTGAGTCACTTTGGTATAATTTTTACGTTTGCACCATAATGCGATACTCAGTGGGGAACCTATTTAATGAGTGATGAGAATACCCAAAATCTACGTGCTCGAATTGCGCAGTTAGAAGCGGAGCTGACGGAAAAGAATCGGATGGTGGCGCGGTTGGAGCGAGACAGCCGGGCTGCCGAAATGACCGAGGCCCCGATTGCGGTCAGCGAATTTGAAGAGACGCTCAAGCGCATGGTCCAGCGTATTGCAATGATTTTGCAAGCTGAGAAGTGCGTGATCATGATATTGGATAAAGAATCGGGTGAGCTGTACGCCAAGTCTCCCGCTTATGGGATGAGCGATAAAGAGCTGAAGCTTTTTCGGGTCCCCATCACGCAGGGTATTGCGGGTGAAGTCTTTCGCACCGGCAATCCGGCCATCTTTCACGATGCGCTTTCGGATCCACGAACCATCAAGGAAAATGTGGCCTTGATGCACATCCGCAACGGTGTGGCGGTGCCGCTGGTCATTGAACATCGCGATGTAGACAATCGCCTCATTGATCGCCGCACGGTGGGTGTACTGTATGCGTTTAACAAGCGCTATGGCGGTGAGTTTATCGAGGAGGATGTCCGGCTGCTCGATCGAATGGCCCGAAACGCGGCCGCCGTCATTACCAACGCTCAGATGTTCCAGGAGATCATTGAAGAGAAAGAAAAGCTGGTCCACACCATCGAGAGCCTCCACGCGGGATTGCTTTTAGTTTCCGATTCCGGCAAGATCATGCAGATGAACGCCCGCGCCCGCCAGATGTTTGATATTGAAGAAGACCCGATCAACCTCAATTTTGAGAGTGTGATCAAACACGATAAGTGCAACTCCATCCTCTCATATTTGCTCAGTGAATCAGTAACCATCAGCGAGGAGGAAGAGGCTGAAAAATCGCCGGATGAGATATCCATCGTAATGGGCGATGAGGAGCGATTTTTCCAGGTTCAATCGGCCGTCGTTCGAGGTGAGGACCAGCAGCCGATCGGCTACGCCGTCATCTTTAATGACATCACGGAAATCCGCAATGTGGAGCGGATGAAGACCGAATTCGTCTCGGTGGTTTCTCACGAGCTGAGAACGCCGTTAACCCCTATCAAAGGGTTTATCCGCACTTTACTGGATGATACCGTCGGCTACTACGATGTGGAGACACGCCGGGAGTTTTATTCCATCATTGATCAACAGGTGGACCGCCTCTCGCGGATGATCAACGACCTGCTGAACGTCTCCCGCATCGAACGGAACGCCGGATTGCAGTTGAATTGGGAGCTGACCAACCTGCGCCAGATCGCGGAGACGGTCGTCAATACTCAGCGCGCCATGACGGAAAAACACCAACTGCTCATTGATTTCAACCCCGAATCGATTGAGTTAAAAGCGGACCGTGATAAAATCGAGCAGATATTGATGAATCTGGTCAATAATGCAATCAAGTATTCTCCGGATGGGGGTACCGTTACAATAACGGCCCGCCTGGAGTCCGATGGCGCGGTGCTGGTAGGCGTCAGCGATCAAGGAATCGGCATTCCAAAAGACGCGCAGAAAAAACTCTTCAGTCGATTCTACCGCGTGGATAATCGCGATACCCGTAAAGTGGGGGGAACCGGCATCGGCCTGTTCTTGGTGAAGCACCTGGTGCAGGCGCATCATGGCCGAATCTGGGTTGAGAGCGAGCCAAACATAGGCTCTACCTTCTGGTTCCGAATTCCGCTCGCTCCTCCGGATGAGGGCGAGGTGCAGGTCACCTCCACCTCATTGAAAGATTGAAATATTCTCTAGAATGCGGTTAATTCCGAATGAGTTCAGTTCTCTGGGTAATTTAGGCAGCAGGCTTTACCCCTATAGCAATAATCAACACCCTCCCCGCTTGCGGGGAGGGCTGGGGTGGGGTCGAACGAAAACTATTCCCGCAAACCTGAACTGTTACTTAATTCCAGTGAATACCATCTTGGCGAGGTAGCCTTGGAAACATCCGTTGCTATCTCAATTCGGCAGTTGCCCCATGCCGCCGGCCTTCCGCTCCCGCAATACGCCACCGATGGCGCCGCCGGTCTTGACCTATACGCTGCGATTGATCAACCCATCATCCTGAATCCCATGGAAAGAGCGCTGATCGGAACTGGAATTCAGGTCGCGTTACCCCCCCACTATGAGGCGCAAATCAGGCCCCGCAGCGGCCTTGCCCACCGCTTCGGCATCGGAATGGTCAATGCGCCGGGCACTATTGACAGCGATTACCGCGGGGAGATTCAGGTGGTGTTAATAAACTGGGGATCGGAACCCTACACCGTTAATCGCGGTGATCGGATCGCGCAGATGGTTTTCGCGCCGGTTATCCAGGTGCGGCCGGTTGTTACCGACACGCTCCCGCCCACCTCACGCGGCGATGGCGGATTCGGCTCAACCGGAACCTAGTGGAATTCGGCCAGCGACACACACCTGTTCCTGCTTCACCTTCATTGCTGATGCAGATTGAGTTCTTGCATCCACTTGATCGCTTTATCTCGATCGGTGGAAGTGCCAGCGTGCTGCAGGGCCACCAGCCATTGAGCCAGCGTATGGCGATACAGGTCTTTAAGCATTTTGACCTTTTCCGGGGTTATTGACACATGATAGAGCGGCGCGTGACGAGCATGCCACCAACCATGTAAAAGGCGTACCGATCGGAGATAATTCAACTCCGCTTGCTGCCAATTTTTAGCTTCGAGCGCCGCATCTCCCAGCTTGGTGAAGGCCACCGCATAATTGGTTTCGACCAGCTCCGGAATCGCCCTTATCTTGGCATACGGCGTATCGAACTGGCGCGCAATCTGTTGATAGACCCTCATCGCCGCGCCCGTTTGATCAGCCATCTCATAGGTTTGAGCGAGCTTCACCAACGTCTGAGTATTGTGAGGATCATGGCGTAAGGCCTCTTGAAAGCTCTGAATGGCCAGCCTGAAATTATTCATCCTCTGAAGCATCTGTCCGTGCTGAAAATAGGTTTTCGCGGATGGATCGAGCGCCAGCGCCCGATTGATATCCACCTCCGCCTGACCGCCATTGCCGTACAAAACGTATATCCATGCGATAGCACGCCAGACAGCGGGGTTGTATGGGTCGGCGACCAGCGCTCGCTTGTACCCGATGAGCATATCACCCGTATTGAGCGCTTCCCCGGCTTGATAAGCCTCTATGCGGCCGATCGTGGTGGCGAGACCAACCCAGAGCAGAGCCAACCCGGCCAGCGAACCAATTCCCCGCGAAAGCCAGACCGAACGGGTGAGCGTGCCGGTTTCTCGCGTTGGAGCCTGATGGTGGCAGAGACGAAGACTCATACCAGCCAAGGCAGCGAACGTAAATAGATTGGCGATTACATAAAAGTCGGAATCGAACAGATTGCGGAGAATGGCACCCGACATACCGCACAAGGCGCCGATCATCAACAGCTCGGTCGAATCAAAGACCAAAATCCGGCCCACTTCATTTTGCGGCTGAGATCGTAATCGGCGATAAACGGTATAAACGACGGCCGCAATACCGATGACCGCCAACAACATGGCTGGAATTCCCGCTTCGGCGGCAAGCTGCAAAAAGCTGTTGTGAGCGTGCTCGGTGGTGCCCACCACCGCATAGGGCGGATAGGCGCTGTTAAAGGTGCCGTACCCGCTTCCAACGATGGGACCGGCCTTAATCATCTTCAGCACCCCGATCCAGGTCATAAACCGAAAATGCGCCGAATACGATTGGATGCCGGCTTGAATAAACCGCTTTGCCACCGGCCCGATTGCGGCCAGCGCGGCCAATCCAGCCAAGATCGCTAAAGGGCGACCACGACGCTTCACCTCGGAATTGAACAACCGTAGACGAAAGCCCAGCAAGAGGAACTGCCCGATTACAAAAACAAAGACGACCAATCCAAAACGAGACTGGGTAAGAACCAAGCAGAGGCACTGGAGGATGAGACCAAAGCCAAGCCAGAGCCGAACCGTCCCTTCGACCGCTGAAAGGTACAGCCCAATCGTGATCGGAACCGTCATCACCAAAAACCCAGCTAGAAAGTCGGGATTGACAAAATAGCTGAATACGCGCCAGCTCGGATTACCGCCGCGCCAATTTTCAAGGTACTCCCGGATTCCAACTCCTCCCACCCAGCTTGCAACAAAAAAGAGAGCCAGCGCAACAAAAAAGGCGAAATCCAGCGGCCAGTCGGTGCGGGAGATCATCCAGCCGACCATAAGTGCGGAGACGAGCAGCGCTTCGTTTAAAGCCACATCGTAAGGGAAGGCGGTGAAAAATCCGGAGAGGATCGTCCAGGCGATGAGGCCGGTAAAGGAGATCGCAACAGTGCTACGAGGCACCCATTTCATCGAGCGTCCGGCATAAGGAAAGGCCTGCACCATCATGACTCCGGCCAGCAAAATGATGACCGTCAAACCGATCGCCCGGGGGAAGGAGGTGAAAACCGGGTTGGCGCGGGATAGTGCAGTCAGGTTGGCGGCCCAGACCGGGGCGATCAATAAAATGATTAAAAGCGGCAACAAAGCCAAGTGCTGAAAACGGAAAGCGGGCCACTGGATGACCAATCCAGCGTGTTCGACGGAATCGCTGGATTTAGCCACCCTTTTTACGGACGTTTGCACGTTCGTTCGTTTCATCGTTTCACCATCCAACGGCGCATCTGCCGGTGCAGTCGAACTCCGCGGTAACGGACCATCTGCCCCACTGCCCTCAGTACGATTCCCGGCAAGATGAGCGGCCTTACCACGATGGGTGTCTTCGATCGGTAATGTTTCCGATAAAATAGGTACATGCTTCGATGAAAAAGATAGGTGCTGCGTACCGGCACCTGATCGGTGCTGCGCCCAATTCGATGAGTTATCACCGCTTCAGGCAAGTAGACCACCTTCCAGCCCGATTTCCAGACACGATAGCAAAGATCAACATCCTCACAAAACATGTAGTAATCCTCGTCGAAGGCGCCGATTTCATCCAACAAGCACCGGCGCACCATCAATGCGGCGCCCGACAGCCAATCCACCTCGCGAGCGCTGCAGTGATCCCAGTCACTCATAATATAGTTGGCAGCGTAACGGTTTTTCGGAAACAACCGTCCCAGCGGCGTCTTACGAAAAAAACCGGCTGCCAAATCGGGAAAATGCCGGCAGCTATATTGAAGGCTGTCGTCCGGATTGATCAGTTTCGGCCCGATAATTCCAACATCGGGACGGGCGTCGCCGTATTGAACCATCACCGCCGGCGCATCCGAATGCACGATCGTATCCGGGTTTAAAAAGAGCACCCACCGCCCATTTACGTAGGGTAGTGCGGCATTGTTGCCGGCGCAGAAGCCCAAATTGGTTTTATTAACCATCAACCGAACGCTGGGGAATTCCTTCGCTACCATTGCACGGCTCAGGTCGGATGAAGCGTTGTCCACCACCATGACTTCCATCTCGATTTCGGATGGCAGCGGAGTTAGTGATTGCAAGCACCGGCGTAAATCTTCACCCGCATTCCAGTTTAGCACAACCACCGAAAGGTCCATCAGCCCGCCTTGCCGACGGCTTCACGCGCCCGCTTTCGGCTGACCCACATCGCTTGCAGCCATGAGGTCATAGCAACGACCCAGTATACGGGTGCGAAAAGCGGTGAGCGATAGTGCTTCCGGTAAAATTTAAGCAGGCCCCGGCGCGATTCCCAAGCCATCGCCGGTGCCACCAACCGAGTCGCGGCCCCGCCATAATGGATTGCGCTCTCTTCCGTCAGGTAGTAAATGGTCCAGCCGAGCCGGTGAGCGCGATAGAGCCAATCCACTTCATTGAAGAAGATGGAAAAATCTTCATCCAAAAGCCCGATTGCGTTCAGCGCGTCCCGGCGAACCAGCAGAAAGCTGCCCATCGGTTGCTCCACCTCGGACGACCGGCTGTAGTTGAAGTCACGCTGCCGGTAGGCGCCAAAAAGTCGGCTTTTTGGAAAAATTTTAGCGAAACCGATCACCTCCCAAAACAGTGCCATCGGCCTTGGAAACCCTCGCACTGAATGCTGAATGCTGCCATCCGGCGAGAGAAGGCGGATCGCAACAGCGGCGGTGCGTGGATTCCGGCTAAGCCACTGCGCAGCGCGGCATATTGTGCTCGGCTTTACCTCCACATCCGGATTGAGCAGCAGTATGTGCTCGCCGCCCGCCCGCTCGATGCCCTGATTGCAGGCTTTCGCGTAGCCATCATTTCGGCGATTGGTGATCAGGATGACCTCTGGGAATTCGCTCGTCACCATCTGGGCGCTCCCATCGCTGGAATTGTTATCCACCACGATGATTTGCAATGGCGGGTCTACCGGCTCACTGAACAGCAGGCGGAGCGCCGATCTTAAAAAACCGGCCGTGTTCCAGTTGACGATAACCACTGAAACCTTCAATGCGTTAGCCCGACAGCTCCGCCAACTCTTGAACCAGCAGGTCGGCTCCTGCCTCCACGTATGGAGTCGGATCGCGCCCGCGCAGCACTCCGATCGCCTTCAGTCCAGCCGCTTTACCGGCCTTCACATCCATCCAATGATCGCCAACCATCACCGCGATGCGCTGCTCATCGGGAAAGTTGTTTTCCAGTGCTTGGAGTGCGGCCAGTAAATGATCGGGATTGGGCTTGACTCGCGGAACATCGTCCCGGGTCAACAGCACATCCACCTCCAATCCACAATTTTCGAGCATCTGGAAACTCATCGAACGGGAGTTGCGGGTCACCACGCCAACCGCCGCGCTCCGAGCTTTCAGATCATGGATCAGGTCAGCCGCACCCGGAACAAGCTGAGCGCCGGCGCAGTCAGGCGCTTCGATTTCAGCCAGCCGGCGGAATGCGGCTTTGCGGAATCGCTCGGCGATCTCATCACCGCATTCGCTCCGCAGATGGCGGCAGGCCGATTCCACAATGAGTAGGATGTCGTTTTCGGCAGTGGCAGGCGCGCCGTACTGAGCCGATAACCGGCGCATCTCGGAGCGCATGCGGTCAAAGTCGAGCCGGGTATCCACCAGCGTACCATCGAGATCAAAGAGGACGGCCCAGGCCGAGGTCAATAAGGGGTTCACCGGTGGATTATCGGCCTCTCTCCCGCTGACGCTTCTCACCAGCGATGCCGCCCGATCGCCAACGGGGAGAATCGGGAATAAAATCGAGATTTCGATATGGTGCCGAGGACGGGACTTGAACCCGTATGCCTTGCGGCACACGCCCCTCAAACGTGCGCGTCTGCCAATTCCGCCACCTCGGCACTTTAATGTCTCACCCGATAGAAAAATCCACCGCATCAATTGGTAGCGCCACGGGGAATCGAACCCCGGTTTACGGGATGAAAACCCGTTGTCCTATCCGCTGAACGATGGCGCCCCAAGCATTACATTATATCCAATCTCCGAATTCGGCGTCAACCAAAACAAAAGATTGACCGAATCCCGGCAACATGTTAGAATCTCCCTCTGGAGAATCGGAATTGATACCCCTGAAAGATAATTTACGCGCTCGTGAGCTGCCTGTGCTCGTCATCGCGCTGATTACCATCAATCTAGTCGTATTTGCACTGGATCGCATCAGCGGTGGTTACGTAACCTACCACATTCAGCAAGGCCCCTATATCTATCGGCAGATCGCCTTTCAGGGCGGCCTAGAGCAGAATTACGCTCTGGTACCAGCCCACCTGGTTCGTCATATCAATCGGTATTGGCCCACCATCTTTACTTCGATGTTTTTGCATGCCAACTGGTTGCATATCGGTGGGAATATGCTCTTTTTATGGGTCTTCGGCTTCAGCGTGGAGGAGGCGATTGGAAAAACCCGTTTTTTAATTCTATACTTTGTCAGCGGGATTGCGGCCGCGCTGGCTCAAGTATTTAGTAATCCCTCCTCCCACATCGCCATGATCGGCGCCAGTGGGGCCATCGCCGGGTTGATGGGCGCCTATCTCATGCTTTTCCCCGGCGCACGCATCTACAGCATCGTGCCGATCTTCTTTTTAGGGTTCATTATGCAGGTACCGGCACCCATCTTGATCCTGTTTTGGGCGTTCCTTCAATACGTGGATGCCGGTTTAATGCACTCACCGGGGCTGGGCGGCGTGGCCTATTTCGCCCATCTGGGCGGATTTTCAGCCGGCATTGTGTTGATCGTGCTGATGGGTGGGCGCCGTCTCGGATACCGGCTGATGTCCAGGCAACGCCGTTACGGTGACCACTGACCATCAAATTATCAATAACATAAACACCCCCGGCGGTGTATGAGGAGCAAGCTTGCGAAAAAATTCATTTGAAACGATCGTTTTGGGCGTATTCCTGACCCTGGGTTTAATTGCGGCGCTGGTTGCAGCGTCGGACCGCTACCGGGTTGAGATGCGGAACCGGCGCGTTGAGCTGACGCTGGATTACCCGGAGTTGCGTGCACTGGCTGCAATGAACAATCAGCCCCTCACCGCGCTGCTATCCAAATTTCGGCAATTAGGCGTGAGCGGGCTGGCCATTAACGAGGACACGGTTGCAAGTTTGGAGCAGGCTGGCGCAATCCAGGTGCGATGGACGCCCGGCGGCGTCCATATCAACGTTTTAGACCGTTCCGGGGTGACGGCAAAACGACTGCGCACCGCCATCACTGATCATGACATCTCGATCTTGCCGGCATCAGCCGCAAACAGCCCCGATTACATCATAATCAGCGCCCCGGGAGAAAGGCCCTACTCAATTCAGCTCGACTACGGCGACTTCCGTCAAATGGGAATTGGATTAAGTCCCACCGCGCTGGCCGTCGCCCACTCCTCTGGATTAACACCGGTCGCCCGAATCAGTAATTTTTCGGGCGTGAACGAGGTGGCGATTAACCGCACATTGGGTCAACTGGAAAACGAAGGGGTGCGGACGGTTATATTTATCGGCGACGAGGTGCTGGGCTTTAACGGTTTGGAAGCGACCGACACCGCCGATCTTTTACGAAAACACGATATCAACTTCGGCGACATCGAGTTCGGCAAGCAAAAAGGCGCCGAAACGCTGGCGATCGCCCTGCATGGCAAACTGGTGCGAGTGCACAGCATCACGGCGGCCGAAATGGGCACGATGAGTGAGCAGGCGGCGATCGAACGATTTACCCTTGCAGCACGAGAACGAAATATCCGCCTCTGCTATATACGACTCCTCACCGATGCCGGGCATCAGGCCATTGCAAAGGATGAGCAGTACATAGCTAAAATTGCCCAATCGATCAGCCATCACGGGCAGATGAGCTTTGGGCTGGCGCGCCCCTTCCAAAAGACCAACGTGCCCCCCCCCCTATTCGGGTTGATCGCCTGGGGCGTAGCAGCCGGCTTCGTTTTGCTGCTGCGGCGTTTATGGGGCATGCCGACCGGCGCTGCCTTTGCCTGGCTGGCGGTGATGGGATTGCTGCTTGGCGGAATCGCAATCGGAATGGGAGAAACCGGTCGCAAACTCGTCGCGCTGGTCGCCGCTTTGACTTTTCCGACGCTGGCATGCGCCCGAACCGATCTCTTCGGCTCAACGCCGACTGCGATCATGAGCCGCTGGAATGCGGCGCGAGCGGCGGTTATGGGATTAGCTCAAGCCTCATTGGACACAGCGGGCGGGATCGCGATGGTTGTCGGGTTGCTGGCCACCCGGCCGTTCATGGTGAAGGTCAATCAGTTTATGGGGATTAAAGCCGCCCTTGCCGTACCGGTGTTATTGATCGGCTTGATTGCGGTAACCGGCCTACCCGATCTGTCGCAATCCATTGATGCGGCACGGCAGAAAATGATACGGAAATTGGCGGATCTCTTTTACGAGCCGATTCCAATCGGATATTTCTGCCTGGTTCTGATTGGGGTCGCCGCGCTGGGATTCGTATTGCTTCGCTCCGGTAATGAAGGAGGGATCGGCGTTACCGCCATCGAATTAAAGTTGCGGCTCATCCTGGAACGGTTGCTGCCCGAAAGGCCGCGCACGAAGGAGTTTCTGGTCGGTCATCCTGCCTTTGTGCTGGCGCTGGCGCTCTGGTACCGGCGCCGCAGCAAGGCTGCGCTTCCGCTCTTTGTGGTGGGCACATTGGGACAGGTTTCAATCCTGAATACCTTTTGCCATATTCACACACCGTTGACCGTCTCATTCACGCGAGATGTGCTCGGACTGATAATGGGAGCAATCGTTGGCTTGGCACTGTTTGTGCTGGTAGAATTAATTGCAAATTCACCGTTCTGGCGTAAACTGGGTTTTACCGGGAAAGTTTCGACTTGAGCTTGAACCAAGCAAGCGGGCATGTTGCAAAAGCTGCGGTCCTCGGTTATTATGGTAGAGGAAATATCGGTGATGAAGCGGTGCTGGCCGGCATCCGCCGCTCCCTTGAACACCTGGCGCCTGGCCGTGTGGAGTTAACCGTTCTTTCGGCCGATCCGGCGGAGACCTCAGGAAGTCATCATCTTGCGGCCGTTCAAAGGATGAAACGGAGAGAGGTGGGCCGGACTTTAGCGGCGTCGGATGCGCTCATCGTCGGCGGTGGCAGCCTGCTTCAGGATACAACCAGTCTACGCTCGTTAATCTATTATATCGGCGTGATTCGCTGGGCAAGGTGGAAGAAGAAGCCGGTTATTCTGTATTCTCAGGGAATCGGCCCGTTGCGTCGTCATATCGCACGCTTCCTGACCCGAGTGGAGGTGGAGCGAGCTGCACTGGTGACGGTGCGCGATCGGAACTCAGCCGCTCTGCTCGAAAGCATCGGCGTAAAAAGGCCAATCGCCATATCGGCCGATCCGGCTTTCATGCTGGAGGCAGATCGTTCCGGTGTAGCAGCGTTGTGGGATATGGAGAGGAGAGACAAGCCTTTAATTGGTTTGGCGCTTAGGAACTGGGATGACCCAGCCCGAACAGAGAACCGCTATCGGCTACTCATTGAAGCAATAAAAGAGATCGGTAGCCCTCTGCTGATCCCAATGCAACGTCCCGACGATCAGGTATTGTGTAATGAGATGGCCGCCAAAACGGGCTGCTTGGCGTTGGAGCCGATTATGAGCCCGTCCGCCATGATGGCCGTCTTTGGGACGTTGGATGTTTTGATTGGTGTTCGCTTGCACGCTCTGATATTGGCCTTAACGGCCGGAACACCGGTACTGGCCGTTGGATATGACCCGAAGGTGGATGCGTTGATGGAAGAGTTGGGAGAATTGGATTTTCTAATGTCCTGGCAGAATTGGACGGCAGCCTCGATAACCGAGAAGATCGGCAAGCTTTTGTCAACGGGTGATGCGGCACGAGCTAAACAACTACAGATAATCCAAACGATGCGCAAACGCTCTCTAATCGCCGCCCGGTTAACCCTTGGCGTCCTGGGTATTAATATTGATACCGAAACGCAGTCGGCGGCGATGGAAGCGGGCAATCTTTAAGGAATCAGCCGGCGATGATGGGTTTGCTCCTATACCTCATTTTCAGCTTATCCGGAACCGGTGTCAATGGCATATCGGCGACCATTGACGCGGGAACGCCGCCGCCAGCCGCGCAAGCACCTGCAAGTAATCCCACGGCTTTAGTGCCGGTTCTCCCAGTCCAAAACAGGCAATCGCAGAAGGGCGGCGCTAGCAATTCGACACCGAAGAGCTTGTGGGAGGTACTGTTGACCACCCACCACTCCATCACCTCATCCTCTTCCATTGCACCGCCCTCCAACAGACCGGACGTCTACCTGCCCGATTCGCCGAAATCACTGGCAACCATCGCGCCGGAGCCGCCCCATAAACCAAACTTCTTCGATCGCATCGGAGGCGTGTTTCATCATTTAGAAAAAGCGACCAACTCCAGCTTTAAGGTGCATGGCAGCGAAACGTTATCATTTCAAGCCTCAAACGTTAGCGGCAGCCAGTCATCTTATCTCAACAACAACTACTTTGGTGCCGGCTCCGGTGACTTCTATCACCAGACCGATGTCACGGTTCAAGGGCGCATCGCCGGACTGTTTAATTTTCAAACGCATTACACCGACAGCCCGTTCAGCAATCCGAACGATAATCGTTTCTCGATCAACTACAATCGCGGCGGCTTGAAATTCGATGCTGGCGACATCAACGGCTCCATCTCGGGCAACTCTCTGATGAGCTTCAACCGCTATTTAAACGGCATCCAGCTCTCTTACGCCATCAATCCAATGCTGCAGTTCACCACCCTCTACTCGGCGACCAAGGCTCAAACGGTCTCGATTCAGATACCCGGCAATAATACGGCCGGTCCCTATTACGTATACGCCGGCCAAATCGTGGATGGCAGCGCCCATGTGCGGGTTGACAACCAGGATATGGTGGAGGGCAAGGACTACACCATTGACCCCTATACCGGCGAGCTGAATTTTCTCAATCGTATCGTGGCGGAGGGATCAACCATCGCGGTCTCGTTTGAAACTTACGGATATAACCAATCCTCCGGCACCATATCCGGTGACCGTCTGGTATACGGCAACCCGAATGGTTTGCGGCTTGGCTTCACCTACCTTGCGCAAACGACCGGCCAGAGCAACCAGGCGGCCACCAAGACGGAACAGTTTTATGGCAATACGAACCCGCAAACACCCTACGAACTGCTCTACCCCATTCAATTGCGGTCCGAAACGGTGAACGGCAAAACGGTGATGGTCCCGGTGTATCCGGTGACGGTCACCGTAAACGGGGTGCCCCAGGTTTACGGTGTGGATTACACCATTGATCCGGTGCTGAACAACCGCATCTATTTCAATCGCCCGCTCGCCGGCACTGATCTGATAAAGGTCACCTATATACCGGCCGTTTCAACTTCAGAGCCAGGCAACCGCAGCGTGATGGGCTTCGATACCACGATGCCGCTGGGGAAATTGGGCCATTTAACGGCCGAGTTTGCCAACAGCAGCGTTAATGTATCGGGCCAAAATGTAAACGACCGTGCCTGGCAAATTTTGGGTGACACCTCCTTCATGAACAAACGATTGCATTGGACCTGGAATTTACATGACATCGGCGCCAACTACACCTCCATTGAAACGCCTGGATTTCAACAAAGCGAGAGCGGCTTTAATACCAATTTAGATTATCAGGCATCCAGAGCTTTAAGGTTGAACATGGCATGGGATACCGATAAGCGCCCAAACTACTCGTTCGGCAATACCAGTCCGTTAGGCCAGGCAACCTCCAACAACAATTTCCAGGAGTTCAATTTGGGCGCGAACTGGACACTGGGCAAAGGAATTCTTAGCCTGACCCATAGCTCGATGAATACCAACTATGGACAAGGAACAAACAGCGGTTATGTGAATGACAATTTATCGTTTAACTACACTTTTCTAAAGTCGCTGAACATGGTACTTGGCTTTAGCCGTCAGATCAGCAGCGCAATCACCATCATTCCGAGCTCATCCAGCTCCAGCTCAGGCAGCTCTTCTTCCACCTTATCACAAATCAGTACCAATTCGACCACCGGAAATCTGGGTTTGAGGTGGCAAGCTAACCCACGGTTTACCCTTTCCACTAACGTGCTGGAGAGCAAAGTAGCCACCACTGGCTCCAATTCAACCACCGCCAGCAATATCCAGTTCAATAGCCAGATATTGCCGATGCGCTACGTGAAGCTGAACGTGAGCTATTCTTTATCGGATTCCGGCTCGAACTCCCCCGCACTGACCACCAGCGTAGGAAACCCCTTCTACAGCAATCTGACGCCGGGCACATCCACCCCCATCTCTTCCGGAACGAGCAGCTCCTTACCCCCCACCAACGGCTTTCTCAGCTCTCCCGCCCTCGGCAGCGGCGGCACTTATACCAATGCGGGCAGTTTTGGCAGCTACAGCGGCGGTTTTACCAGCGGACTTTACAACGGGTACGGGGTCAGCAGTTTCGGCGGCAACAGCCGCTCCCTCTCATTCGATATGACAGTAACCCCTTCCAACCACTTGGGGTTTGAGATGGTCTGGTCAAACGCAATGAGCGAGGGAGGAAACCTCTTTAACAGTAACAGCAACAGCTTGGGCTTTATGGTGAACTATTCACCATCCGACCGCTTAGCCTTCAACGGCAACTACACGCTGCAGAACGTCAATTATATTGGAAGCGTCGGCGGCACCACCACCAACCTGCTCTTCGTATCGGTCAGAACCAAACCTTTTTTACGCCTGACCGCATCGCTGGGTTATCAATTGATGAATACCTCCAATACGTTGAGCTTAAGCAGCGTATCCGGATCCGCTCCCGCCTCAAGCACCTCAAGCGCATCCAATTTGGGCACGAACCTGAGCTCCTTTATGATGCGGCTCGAATACCCCGTCTTTTACGGCAGCTCCCTGTTTTACGAGCTGGACCAGTCAATTACAGGCGGCTACCTGGCCGGCACCGAGAGCACCCAGCAAGTCGGCATCAGCTTCGGCCTGGGGCAAAATATATCCTTATCGCTGGGCGTGCGCGATCAACAGCAGGTCAATGCCAACCCCTCCGTAAGCGGCTACTCCTACCACGTTACCTCGCTGGATGCCACCTTAAATTCGCATTTTTAACCCTCGACACGTATTTTGAGGCGCTGAGACGGCATATTGGCAACCTCCGGCGAAAGAGTTCAATTCGGTGGGAATTGTATTTCGGTGGGGGCAATTCATGAATCGCCCCTACCGGCGTCTCAATTCTATGCGGAACCGATTAAAGGTTGATTCGGTCCGCGCTGGAGCAAGCTGCCCTGGCGGGGACTAACCGCGCGCTCAGAGACCCAGCCGTCTGAGGACCGCCACCGGGCACCAAACGCCACCAGGCCCGTCGCGCAAGGCCGGGAACGGCAAGGTGAGGCGCGCGCCGTCCAGCCAGGCCTCCGAGCGGCCGATGTGGAGCAGCAGCGTGTGGCCGCCGCTCGTGATCGTGGCCGCGCCTTCGGGGATGTCCAGTGCGACCTGCACGCCCCGGGCGCCAGCAAGCATGGCCAGCGGCACGACCGGCGCGCCCCGGGGGGTCCTAGCGGTCACCGTGCGCCCTGCCAGCGTGGTTGAAGCCTGGGGCGCCGTCGCCAGCGCCTGGGCAGCGTCGTAGCGCGCCACCAGCGCAAGCGCCAGGCGCTCGGCAATGGCGGTTCCGTCCGCGCTCCCGGGTCCGCCGTCTACGGATACGCAGTAGTAGGCGCGTCCCCGGGTAAACCACAGCGTCCCGCCCCGCTGCGGGCCGGAGAGTCCGCCGCCGCGGAAGCACCGATCTCCGATCGCCCGGCCGCTGTAGCTGCCGTGCACCTGCGGTACCTCGGTTCGCCCAAGGGCCGTTTCCGAAGCCAATAGATACGCAGCCGCCGCCGGGGTGTCACGGATGATGATCCACACGTGCGCGGCACTGAGTATCTTGTTGCTGGGTGATGGCGGCTCGCTAGGCCGCATCACACTCCCCATCCACCGGCGGAGCGCAGCGTCTCCGGCCGGCTCGCCTAGCTTGCCGCGGTAGTCCGGCCAGAGCTGCCAGCCGGGTGGCATGTCCCACCTTACCTCCAGTAGGCCGTAGATATCCGGTACCGGTCCGCCGCCTGGACCCGCCAAGCGAGACCGGGCAACGCCAGCGGCCGTGAGCGCGACGACCGCGGTCAGCACGGCAGCAGCAAACGCCTTGTATTGCATCATGGTTGACATTATTGAGGCCTCCTTTCAGGGCAGGTACGACCCGAGTAGGGTCGGTAGATTGTTGTAAAGTGGGTCGTTAGCGCCCAGTCCAAAGACGGACGACCATGCGGGTGGGTTGTACTCATCCCACGGTGCGGCTACGACCTCCGAGTATTGCTGCGCCTGGGAGAAGCCAACTGACAGATACCACGGCGGAACAGTCGGCCACCATACATTGGGATGCGCCACCGCCCAATCGTAGACGCCACCGCCGCCGACCCACCAAGTCATCTGGTGGAAGTTGAAGCTGAATGATGGGTCATGGGGGGCGTACTCGCCGCACGCGATAGCCGGCGTTACGACGAAGCCGCCGCCATTGGGCGCCCCAAGCCGCACTTTCCCTACCCCCGTGATGCCCAGCGAATCTGCCTCACACTCCAGGTAGGCCGCGAAGTCCTGGCAGTCGCCGCTCGAGTTCATGGCCATGCCCCAGAGGTTATAGCGAAGCTCGCCAGGCGATGACCCCAGGTTGTAACCGTAGTAGTTCGGCGGCGCCGAGGGGTTGTACCACGAACTCCCTGGTCCCCACGGCTCGTTAGGCCAAACGTAGAGGTCAGTGGTCAGGTTGGCCATCGCGGTCACAGGGTCGGTGACCGTCATATTGTTGCCGCCGCCAGTTACGTGGTCGAGTGCGTTGTCAATGATCTCGTACCAAGGCTTTGTCTGCAGTGGGTTGTTAGGGTCGTCCGCCACGTGATACGGCGGGAAGGTGGCATTCGGGTCAGTGAAGACCGCCTCGATCGGCGTTACTACCTGCTGGTAGGCGAACGTGGCGCGCGCGCTGTCCACACTGAATACCACCGACCAGTTGAACGATAGCTGCAGGTAGTGCTTGTATACATAGGCCGGCAGGTTGGGCGTGGTCAGGATTGTTATCGCCCCGGCCGTGTAGGATGTGGACCCGACTGCAAACGGCCAGCCCGCCGCGCCTTCGGAGGCGCCATCCTGCTTCGTCAGATCGCCGGTCGCCGTATATTGCAGGTTGACGCCGTTGTTGGAGCCGCTGCCGGTGGTGTGGAAGTTGAGGATCACCGCGCTCCCGACGCCGTAGCACGCAGGCCAACTGCTCGTCTGCGTCCACTGAGGACGCGGCACGTCCTGGCCGCTGCCCGTACCGCGCGTGTAGAGCGGATAGTCGCCCGTGTAGAGCACCGTGTCCACTCCGCATCCCTGGATGGCGATGAGATCCCCAGCACGGCCGTCGCCGGCGGTGTCCAACGAAGAGACGTCGGTCGCCTGCCCGAGCACATGTTTGGTGGCCGTTGCGTAGTAAACATACTCGGACGGGTTGAGCGTCGGCGTGAACGTGTACGATTGGCCGGAGTGGGCGGTCCCGTTGACGTAGATGACGTAGTTGTCCACGTAGCCGTACGGCGGAGGCGGGAGCGACCCCGTGTACGAGGCGTTTAGAGTGACCTCGACCCCCGGCGCACCCATCTTATCTTCCCCAGGGGTGCAGTGGAGCTGGCTGAGCGCGGGGCGCGCAGCGAGGAGCATGGACGCGAGGCACATCAGCATCTCGGATCTTCGTAAGAGCATCTTCTCCTCCTTTGACTCGTTTCAACTCTACGCTGGTTCGATAAACAACCAATCAACCAATAAGGAGGTCCGTCATGCAAAAAACGCGCCTAAACTTCACATTGGCTCGATCAAAAGTGCTAAACCTGTATGCTGCAGGCAGGAAGCATCTGCCAACCACAACACGCAATCTACTATAATAAATATATCACAACCATCCAGCGAAATCAATCTCGAAAAAGTAATAGTTCAGTTCTGCGGGAATGTTACCTTCCGGCGCCGGCTTGAAAATATGCTTTAATCATGTTGAATTATTGCGCGCAGGAGCGATCGGTATGAACACGGGTCCGCTGAGTGAAAACACCCTTTTAAATGGACGCTACCGAATACTGGGGGTTGTCGGCCGCGGAGGAATGGGCACCGTTTACCGCGCCGAGCATACTCATTTGGAGACGATCGTCGCAATCAAAGAGCTGAACGTCAGCAGCCAGCAGAACGAGATTCGAGATGAGTTGCGCCATCAGTTTGAGCGTGAGGCGCGCATACTGGTCAAGTTATCCCATCCCAACCTGCCGCGGGTGAGCGATTCGTTTATTGAGGATGATCGCTGCTTCTTGGTGATGGACTTCGTGGAGGGCGAGACGCTGGAAGAGATCATCCGCCGACATGCGCCTTATCCACTTGACATTCGACCGGTTCTGCGTTGGGGTGAGCAGATTTGCAACGTGCTGGAATATCTTCACGGTCAGAATCCGCCCATCGTGTTCCGTGATTTAAAGCCGGCCAATATCATGATCACTAAGGATCAAGATATCCGGCTCATTGATTTCGGCATCGCACGGCGGTTTCAGGCCGGCGCAGTCCACGATACCACTTTCTTCGGCAGCCCCGGCTATTCTCCGCCCGAGCAGTACGGACATCATCAAACCGATCCGCGCTCCGATATCTATTCACTGGGAGCCACCCTCCACCACACGTTGTCCGGCCGTGATCCGGCATTAACGCCCTTTAAACATCCGCCGCTCCAGTCTTTAAACCCATTGGTGCCCTCCAACCTGGATGATCTAGTCGCTCATTGCCTCTTGATTGATCCGGATGACCGTTACCAGACTGTTTTTGAGGTGCGGCAGACATTGCGTGGCATTCGTAGGGAGATGGAAGAGGCGGACGAATACAAGATGGCCCCAATTCATCAAAGCGGTAAATCAAATCCGAAACCTGAAGCCGTGGATCAGCCATCGAGTGAAGCGATAAAGCCCACCCGCAGCAAAGGGCGCCGCTTCATCTTACCAGCCGCGGTGACCGTGCTGTTCGTATTAGGCCTATTCGGATGGCACCACTGGCACCGTCCCAAACTCAAGCCAACTCGACAGGTCAATGCGACCGTCTCGATCACTAAAACGACGACCCAAACGCCGCTTGCATTGATGATCAACAGCCAGCCAGCCGGCCTGTCGGCCTGGGTGGATAATGTCTTTATCGGTAAAACGCCAACCAGCTATCCATCCCTCACGCCCGGCAGCCATGATGTGGTGGTTAAAGCACCATCCGGCAGCAGCGCCGCCGATTGGAACCAAACCGTACTGATCAGCCCCGGCAAAACGGTGACCGTCAACGCCACGTTCAGCCAGGCGCTACCGGCCGGCCTAATGATCACCAACATCAATGCCAATTCCGGAGCGCAGTGGCAAGGCAATTCTGGAATGCAGACCGGCGTCTCAGTGGCAGCCTCTATCGCATGGATACAACCGCCCTCCAACGCTCGTTTGGCCGTATTTTTCTATCAAGATGACTCCGCCCACACCCCGCTGTCTGCCTCCACCTCCAATCCGGCCTATGCCGCTTCCAACGGCCAGCTCAACGTTTCGCAATCCATTCAAGCGACTCCAAACGGCCAACCGCTGCCCTACCAATTGTCGGTTCCCTATCGCTATTTCGGCCATTTGACAACGACATTAGTGGCCTATCGCCTGTTTATATTTGCCAACGGGAGTGCAGTATGGCGGTCGCCCTTCGGTACCCTGCCGATGCCGTCCGGCAACAAAAATGAGGGCCAGCCTCCCGGCTAGCCCTCTCGAACGCTTCGTTCAGTGATGGCCTGCCTGTGCGGGTTCGCACGCAGACAGGTCTACCTCCGATTTCCCATTCCCCTATCCCGGCGAGCTGGCCACCTGGGTGAGAACCCATTGCCCATTCAGGTGCTCCAGCACAAAGCTTACGTAGACCTTATGAACCTGATTGTTTTGGTCTTCATAAACCTGCTTTCCGGAGACGACGTAGACCCCGATCGCCCGCCGACTTACGCGATCCAAATTCAAGGAGATCGTGGTCATGTTTTGAAAGGCGTCTCGAGTGATATCCAGATAGTCATCCGATTTCATCGAATACTGATAATGTCCCTTTGCAAAGACCGCGATATCAATATTCGGGTCGGTTATGTCAACCAGCGGTTGAATGTTGCGCTCCAAGAATGCTTCACGGATATCGTTCACTGCGCGCTCAAAACCCGGATCGCGGCGGGCGAGCACCTCATCCCGATATTGCTGCAAATAGTACCCACCACTCGGATATCCGAGGCACTCGTTATTGACGTAAACCGGCGTCTCCACATAGACTACAGCCGGCGGCAGGAAGAGGCAGAATCGGCTGTAGATGTAGGGTGGACATACGCCCCCATAGTAATAGTAGGGCGAGTAGTACGCCGACCCAAAAGAAAACGTGGGGCTGTAGTACGGATAGAAGGAGCGGCCCCCCGCAAAGTAGTTGATAAAGACCGTGTTGTGTATCCGTTCGGCGGGACGCAGGTAGATTCCGTTGTTAAACCGCCTAC
Organism: bacterium; assembly: GCA_021842405.1. GTDB lineage: Bacteria > Armatimonadota > Chthonomonadetes > Chthonomonadales > JAMCWF01 > JAMCWF01. The sequence continues at coordinate 14,346 of JAKBZR010000023.1, read as the reverse complement.
CCTCGAACGACCGGGTGAAGAGATGGTAAGCGCTCGGATGGTATCCGCGAATGGGAGTTAAATTTTCAGCTCGGCCAGGATTGAGTTGAGCCGCACGACCAAGCGGTCCTCGATTTCCACCTGTCAATGGGGATGGCCTCCCGCGTTGAAAAATCCCGGGAGTTGGATGGCCCCGTCCGATCAGCGGGTCATTCGCCCCTCGGCCGGCCGGGATTGCACGGCCGTTATGGGATGCGGCCGGTCCGCCGCCCTGGAAATGCCTTCCCTCCGCCGAGCGGTTGAACAGGTAATAGGATCCGTTCCTGCCGGCCGTCCCGGCACCGGCTAAGTTATGGTTGCGATTAGCCAGCGGAGAAACCGAACGCCCGCCACCAGACTGGCGTAACGGGAGGATGAATCCGCCCGGCGTGGATCGGATGGAGGGCCTGTCATAAGCCGGTGACATTCTCCCCGGACGAATGGCATTGCCACCACTGAATCCTCTTCCTTCCGCTGAACGATTGAAAAACCGAAAAGACCCCTGGTTGTTCCCACCGTTGAATCCGGGCCGCCCAATACGAACCCCTCTCGAAATGAATGGGGAATTCGGCCGCTCGGGACCGGGTTGTATCCCTCTTGAGAAGGAGCCGCGCTGGAAGAACCCGGGGCCGTTGCCACCTCGATTAAACGGCTGGAAACTTGGCCTCGATATGATCGGTGATCGCCCGATCGAAGGCCCGCGAGAAAACGAAAAGCTCGGTTGGTGTGATATCGGGAAGTCACGATGGGGAGTGACGAATGGATGGAGGCTAGGGCCGATTGGCCTTGGAGCTGGAGCGGGAGCCAACCTCCCTCCGCCCCTCACCATCGGGCCTCTCCGCTGGGCGCTGGCCGGTTGGATTGAGCCGAAGCCTAATGCAACCAGGCTCGCTATGACCATTAAATTAAACTGCCGATTCGATTTCAACCACCCAATTGTTTTCACTGAAAACACCTTCTTTCCGCTAGGGGCGCCCGCTATTCCCTTGCCAATGCGGCCTCTCTTTCGTCATACTGGTAACTCAAATTATTTCGCATCCTATTGTTACGATACGTATGGGCGCTCAAGTTGTGACACGAAAAACGACGTATGGGCGAAGAGCTTCTTTGAAATTTTTGCTTTGATCGGTTGACACCGAATGACGTTAGTTGTAAACTAGACCATATTCATTGCCCGGTTATATCCATCCCGACAGGAGCTGCTCTGATGCAACTAATCACTATTGGCCAGATGATTGCCGATGCCACCGCAAAATTTGCCGATAATAACGCATTGGGCCGCCGCGATGGCGAGAACTACCGCTATCTCACCTACTCCGACTTGGGATCCCGATCCGCCGCAATCGCAATCGGCCTGCACGAACTAGGGCTGGTAACCGGAGATCGCATAGCGCTGCTCTCCGAAAGCAGGCCCGAATGGGCGCTGCTGGACCTAGGCGCTCAACTGGCCGGACTCGTTACCGTCCCGATCTATCCCTCCTTACCTGGCGCCCAGATTAAGCATATCCTCAACGATTCCGGCTCAGTTGCGATCGTCGTTTCCGATTTCGCTCAGCTCCAGAAAATTTCGGATATACGGGAAGATTTAGTCTATTTGAAACATGTCATCTTAATGTCCGAAACGCTGAAATCCGCACCCGAGATCGGCAACCTGATGTTGAAACGCTTCAACGATCTCCTCTCTGTTCAAGCGCCGCCGCTGAGTGATTACCCGGCTTATCCGGGAATCTCCCAAATATCGCCCTTCGACATCGCGACATTAATTTATACTTCCGGTACCACCGGCGAGCCTAAGGGCGTTATGCTAAGCCACCAAAATTTGCTGGCCACCGGGTACGCTGCTTGTCAGATCATTGATATCGGCCCAACCGATACTTTCCTGTCATTCCTGCCGCCGTGCCACATCTTTGAAAGGGCGGGCGGCTACTACCTTCCCCTTTCGGTTGGCGCCAGCATCGTTTACTCGGAAGGCGCCTTCGCGATCGCCGATGAGCTGACTCGAATTCAGCCCACCATTATGCTCTGCGTCCCTCGTTTGTTTGAGGCGATGCATGAACGCATTATGGAAAAGGCAACCAAAGCACCATTGATCCATCGTAAACTATTTCAGTGGGCGATTAAGGCGGCGCAACCGGGCAACCGGGAATCCCGCATCACGGCGCCGCCCTATTCCGCAAAGCGCTCCCCCATCCAACGGGTGGCCGAAGAATGGGTGCTCGCCGGAGTGAGGAAAAAAGTCGCCGGCGGCAAACTGCGGTATTTCGTTTCAGGTGGCGCCCCACTCAACCCGGCGACCGCCCGCTTCTGGATCGCAATCGGGGTGCCTATCTTGGAAGGTTATGGGTTGACCGAGTTTCCGGTCGTTTCGGTCAACCGCCCAGGAGACATCCGCATCGGAACGGTTGGTCCGCCGATGCCCGGCGTTGAGGTGATGCTGGCGGAGGATGGGGAGATCTATGTTCGAGGTGATTGCGAGATGCGGGGCTACTACAATCAACCGGAGGCGTCCGCCGATACGATTGATGCGGATGGCTGGTTCCATACCGGTGATATCGGCTCAATTGAAAACGGCTCCATCCGAATTACCGACCGCAAGAAGGATATCCTGGTACTGGCCAACGGCAAGAATGTGGCCCCTCAGCCCATTGAAGCCAAGCTCAAGCAAAGCCCGTTTATTGCGGAGGCGGTCTTATTTGGTGATGGCGAGAACCAAGTGGTTGCTTTACTGGTGCCGGTATTTGAACGGCTGCATGGTTGGGCGAAGGAGCATCGCATCGAATTTCATCACGATGACGATCTGGTCGCTAACCCGGCGGTACGCCGTCTCTATAAACAGGAGATCAGCCGGCAGTGCCGTGACTTGGCTGATTTTGAGAAGCCGAAGCGATTCGATCTGCTGGATCATCCCCTGAGCGTGGATTCCGGCGAGTTGACGCCCACCCTAAAAGTTCGCCGAAAGCAGATCGCCGAAAAGTACCGTGAAAAGCTTCAGGTTTTATCTCACTAACGGCCGGCTGCCGCTCATATTTCACGCAATGAGTGGCCCTCACGCCGGTAAAATCCGGGATACATTTGATGGAGGCCGACATCCTCACAGCGAAAAATGATCTCGGTGCCGCCCAAAAACAGCACGCCGCCTGCGCTCAAAGCATCCGAAAAGCGCTGGTAGAGTAACCTCTTCGCCGTTTCCACAAAATAGATCAACACGTTGCGGCAGATGATCAAGTTGAAACCGGATAGATAGGGATCCGATAGCAGGTTGTGATATTGGAAAGTGATCCGTTCAACTAACCATGGGTTCACAAGGAAATTTTTGCCAGTTGGAGTGAAATAGCGCTGCAAATCCGGCGGTGCCACCCCTTTAATTTCATCACTAGAAAAAAGCCCCTGCCGCGCTTGATTTAATGAGACGCGGTCAATGTCGGTTGCCAAAATGAAGTGCGATGCGATCGGTGCCATTTTCGCCAGCAAAATCGCAATGGAATACACCTCGGCGCCGTTCGCACAACCGGCGCTCCAAACTCTCACCGTATGGCGCTGCCTGCACAGCTCCTGTAATATTTCGGTTTGTAAAATCTCCCATTGTTTGGCGTTCCGAAACATCTCCGAAACGTTGATCGTCATCCGATCCAGCAACGATGACATTGCGCTTTCATCGCGCTCGATTCGCATAACGTAATCGGTGAAGGATGGGCTGCCCGCTTGTTGTACGATGACCCAGAGGCGGCGGCGCATCTGATCGGGTTTATAGAGGGAGAGGTCTATCCCACTGCGTTCCTTAACCGCCCGCTGCAGCACCGCGTAATCTTCAGGCGACCCTGGATCGGCCACTCTGGATTCCATCTGATGGTGCGTCATTTTCGATTCGCGTCCGGTTAACCTGTCGAATGATCGCCTTTGCAATTTCATTCAACGGCAGCACCTCATTCACGCAGCCGGTTGCGATTGCCTCCTTTGGCATTCCGAAGATCAAGGAAGTACCCTCATCCTGCGCGATGCAGTATCCGCCCGCACCCGCTATCGCGCGGATTCCATCGGCCCCGTCTTGCCCCATGCCGGTAAGCACCACGCCGATCGTGTTCGCACTATTGCGCGAGGCAATTGAGCGGAATAATACATCGGCCGATGGTTTCACCGAGCATACCGGAGGGGCGTCGTTGTAATGGAGCCGGCCGGCCGAATCGACCTCGAGGTGCCGGCCACCCTCCGACAGATAGACCGTTCCACTTCGGATCGCCTCGCCATCCTCCGCCTCTTTCACCCTGACCTCCGAAATGGAGCCGAGGCGCTCCGCCAACGATTTTGAAAATCTGAGCGGTAAATGCTGTACTACGACGAGCGCGGCGTTGAAGTCGGAGGGAATTTGTGAAATGACGGCGCTCAATGCAGACGGTCCACCGACTGAAGCGGCCAACCCAACCAGCCACGACAATCGCAAATTCGGCGTTGCGGAGGCAGGCTGAGTCACGTTATCCCGATTTTTGGGTATGGAAACGGGAAGATTGGCGCGCTTGCCGGCCGCGTTTCTCACCGCCGTTACAATCTGAGAGCCGACCTCATGAAGATCGAAGCTGAGCAGCGAATACGGCTTTGGCACACAACCGGATGCCCCCGCGTCCATATATTTTTGATTTAAATTGATATTATCGCTTGCCAGGCCAGACACGATTACAACTGGAGTGGGGTTCTCTTTCATCAATCGGGTAAGGACTTCCATGCCGTTTAAATGCGGCATCTCGATATCGAGAGTGATGACATCCGGCTTCAGGCTATAGGCCAAATCGAGCGCTTCGGCGCCGTCCCGCGCCATCCCTACCACGGCAATGCCATCGGCCGCGGCAATGCCATCGGCCGCGGCTAAAATATCGTGGATCATCCGGCGCATCGCCAGCGAATCATCGGTTACCAGCACCCGGATCATCTTTATCGGCCCACCGTTATTTTTTCTCCCACTCTTCTCCCACTCAATACAAAATATCTTGGACAGCTATTTTTTGGTCTCTACCGCATTTTCCAGATCGAACATGGGCTGTTGCTGCACAATGACATTCATCAGCTCGGCAAGCGTTGCTTCCAGATCGTGGGTTTTAAGATTGAGTGCGTGCAGCGCCTCGTTGCAGAGCGGATAGCTCGCACCGCTCACGCCCACGCCGATCCCGGCGGTCACGCAAATCGCATTGGAGAGGTGAACCAGCGCGGTTAATGGGGCAACCTTACCGTTTCTTACCGGCTCGTGGTGCTCGGAGATCGTCTCCACTAGTGAGGGCGGCAGGTTCCATTTTTCAGCCACGCGGCCGCCGACCTCGGCGTGGTCAAAGCCGAGCAGCTCTCGCTCCACCTCGCAGAAAGTCATCTCACCCGCTTCGACCATTGCGGCCACCGCGTCGGTATGCTTGGCCAAATGAGTATGAAGAATGACTTTACCTACGTCGTGCAAGAGGCCGGCCACAAAGGCCTCCTCCGCCGCCCGGTAACCAGTTCGCTTCGCCAGAATTTGGGTTGCGATCGCGCACCCCACCGAATGCCGCCACAGCTCGCCCCGCCCCAGCATGTAGCTCTTCAGCTCGCGCTTCAATAAATCATAAGTGGCAGCGGTTATAGCCATCGTGCGCAAAGAGCGCATGCCCAATAATACCGCCGCATCGGTTACCGTGGTGATTGAACGCGGCATTCCATAATGAGCCGAGTTGGAAAGGCGTAGGACACGAGCTGTAAATGCCTGGTCGGTGGCGATGACCTTTGCCACGTCTTTTGCCGACACGTCCGGCAGCTCGGTCATTCGTAAAACCTTCAATGCGACATCCGGCAGCGCAGGCAAATCCCTGACGTCGTTGACCAGTTTCTCGATTGATACCCGCTCCAATCCCATTATAGTTGACATGTCTTATTGAATTACCTCCCATATCAACGAGTCTCCACGTCATTGGCGACGAGCCAGATGGATACCCAGTGAAGCAACAAAGAGAAGCGTGTAATATCACGCCCGCAGCGCCTCATTCGGGGGCATGGCGGGTTTAGGTATTCTTGGCTTTCTCTATTCTGTCTTTCCACTTCGACCGTAGTCTTCCTATCCGCAATATTACTGGGTCGAAACGAATTACCGGCCCAAATTAAAGCACCAGCTCTTCTGGTTGGAACCAGAGCGCAATTTCAGCCACCGCCGTTTCGGGTCCGTCACTGCCGTGCACCAGGTTGGTCTGCACCTCAGTAGTGAAGTCCCCTCGGATGGTTCCGGGTGCTGCCTGTAGCGGTTCGAGGGCGCCCATCATCTGGCGCACCAGGCCAATCGCCCGGTTCCCTTCCCAAACCATCGCGACCACTGAGCCGGAGATGATAAAGCTCACCAGCTCGTTGAAGAATGGCTTTTCCCGGTGAACCGCGTAGTGCTTTTCCGCCAACTCTCGGCTCGGCTTCAGCATCTTCATGCCGACCAGATGGAGACCTCGATTTTCAAACCGCTTTATAATCTCCCCGATCAACCGCCGCTCCACCCCATCGGGCTTAATCATCACAAATGTTCGTTCCAATGAATCCTCCAACCTCCATCCGTTTAGATTTTCGATTAACTAACTCAATCATCGGCTCCATGAAGCCATCAGCCCCAACGCAAAACCAGATGCCGTAGAATTATACGCCATCTACCGGCGGTGTAACAGTTCAGTTCTCTGGGTAATTTAGGCAGGAGGGTAAGAGTTCAGTTCTGTGGGAATCATTTACGACCATATTGGATGCACCCCCACCCTAACCCTCCCCCGTAAACGGGGGAGGGGATTAAGAGGGACTGGGGGACGACCAATGCTGCCATAAATCATTCCCCGAAAACTGAACTGTTTCGAAAATTGGAATGAGTTCAGTTCTCTGGGTAATTTAGGCAGCAGGCTTTACCCCTATAGCAATAATCAACACCCTCCCCGCTTGCGGGGAGGGCTGGGGTGGGGGCGAACGAAAATCATTCCCATAAAACTGAACTGTTACGCGAAAAGTTGACGATCGTGATAGCCCTATGCTATACTTATCGTCGGCTGATAGGCTGGGAGGTGGGGCCTTAATCCGCTTAGCCACTGGCTGGAATTTCCCTTAGTGTTAAAAATAAGCATGGGCGAGTGGTGAAATTGGTATACACGCTGGCCTTAGGAGCCAGTGCCGCAAGGCATAGGAGTTCGAGTCTCCTCTCGCCCAGATGATACGCCGCCAATTATCAAGTACGAAGCCATGCGGGAGTAGCTCAGTGGTAGAGCGTCTGCTTGCCATGCAGAAGGCCGCGGGTTCGAAACCCGTCTCCCGCTCCATTTGAAACATCTTACCAGGAGCAGCGATACACTCCAATCACGGGTGGCCTGCTCCTGAGTTGGTTTAATGGCCTGACCATTCGGTGGTACTAGCAGCGAATTAGTATCGCCATCACGAATCAAATCCGGTTTAGAGGATTAAATAACCATGCAGTTTACCGCTGAGCGCAAAAACCCCTGCGAGGTTGCGCTCCATATTACGATTGAGGAAGAGGAAGTGAAAAAGGCCTTCGACAAGGCCTTTCAAGACTATGCCACCGCCGTTCAGGTTCCCGGCTTTCGCAAGGGAAAAGCTCCGCGTCCGATACTGGAGCGCTATGTGGACACGGATAAAGTCAGGAAAAGAGCGACCTCAAAGCTGGTGCAGCCGGCAATCTTGGAAGCGATGGAAAAGGAGAACCTCAATCCATATACCTACCCCCATTACGAAGGGGATTTGGCTGTCAATGGACAGCCATTCGAGTTTGAAGCCACCATCGAGCTTCCGCCTTCGATTACACTGGGTCCCCACGATCATTTCGATCTGGAGCGCACGGTCTATACGGTATCCGAAGAGGAAATTGACGAGCAGGTCAGATCTCAAATGTCCCGCTACACGCGGCTGGTCCCGGTAACCGACCGGGGCGCGGAGGCCGGAGATCTGGCGGTGGCGGAGATATCCTTCGCGCCGAACGATGGCTCGGAACCGTTTGAATCTCGAGAATTTATCGTGGTCGGCCAAACCTTTCCCTGGCTGGATGAGCAGTTGATCGGCCAAAAAGAGGGAGAAAAGAAAGAATTTGAAACACTCCTGCCGGAAGATTTCAGCGTCGAATCGCTGCGCGGCAAGAGCGTTCAGTGCGCAGTCCAGTTGCACAGCCTAAATCAGAAACAGCTTCCGGAGCTGAACGATGAGTTTGCGGCCGCGAATTTGGGTTGCAACTCGGTTCAGGAGTTCCGCGAGCTTATTCGCCGGCAGCTTGCCGAATCTTATGAAAAGCTCTCGGACTCCATACTACGATACCGGGTGATTGACCAGATCGCCGAATCATCCACCATCAACATCCCACCGGAGCTCAAGCAAAGAGCGTTCAATAACTCGTTCCGAAATTTTAAGCAGCGTCTCGAACAAGAGGGATCATCCGTCGCTAAATATCTGGAAGAGACAAAAATGACGCTGGATGAGATGCAAGAGAGCCTTGAAAAATCGGCGGTTGACCGTGTAAACCGCTACCTCATCGAACAGGAGCTGATCGAGGAACTCAAGATCGAAGTCACTGAAGCCGAAATTGATGCTGAGATACAAAATGAGCTGAACCTCAATAAGCGAGATCCGCACTCTCGGGACGAGATCATTTCACTGCTGAAACGGGATAAACTGTACCAAGAGCTGTTGAGCAGGGCGAGCATCACGGACGTTCCTGAGGACAGGGAAAAGAGCGAAAAGAAGCAGCTTGAGCTCGATCCATTGGAAACGGAAGCGCTCGCTGACGAAACATCCGATGATCCAGCACCTACCCCATAGATTTCTTGGCAATAGAGGAGCAGCCGATGTATGATAACAAGCCGATTCAAAGCGTCATTCCAATGGTCGTTGAGCAAAGCGCCCGCGGCGAACGCGCCTACGATATCTACTCACGACTGCTGAAGGATCGTATCCTCTTTATCGGGGAGCCGATTGACGACCATCTGGCCAATCTGATCATCGCCGAGCTGCTTTTCCTGGAGCGTGAAGATCCGGACAGCGATATTGATGTCTACATCAACACGCCGGGCGGCTCCGTTACCTCCGGCCTTGCCATCTACGACACCTTCCAGATCGTGAAGTGTGATGTGGCCACCATCTGCGTTGGAATGGCGGCCTCGATGGGAGCGATTCTCCTGGCCGGTGGATCGCCCGGGAAGCGGTATTGCCTGCCCCATACCCGCGTCATGATGCATCAGGTCAGCGGCGGTTATGAGGGCACCGTGACCGATGCTCGAATCCGGCTTGAGGAGATGAACCGCGCACACGATACCCTGATGCAGATTCTGGCTCGCCACACCAACCAACCCATCGAAAAAGTTCTGCGGGATTGTGACCGGGACTATTGGATGTCGGCTGAAGAAGCACTTGAATATGGCATTATAGATAAGATATTGGAAAAAGCGGCCCGATAACCCGATAATGAGTCGCTAACGAGGCATCGTCGGGTTTCAGGTCGGATGGCTGAGGCGGCTTTATTAGCGATCATCCACGATAAATAAATACATACTATGAAAGGTCTTCCTTAATGCGATCGGCGGACCGAAATACGCTTCGATGCGTCTTATGTGGCTGCACCCGTGAACAGGCCAAAAAATTGATCGTCGGCACCTATGGCGGCGTCTGTGCCGAGTGCATTGAATCGTGCAATGACATTCTGTTGGCTGAGCAGCGTTCAAACGAGAGCACCGCTGCCGCAACCCCAAATAACAACTACAAGCCCAAAGACCTTCACCGTCTTCTCAATCAATATGTGGTCGGCCAGGAGCAATCCAAGCGAATCCTCTCGGTCGCCGTCTACAATCATTTCAAGCGGATAAACAGCCCTCGTCAGGATGTTGAGCTGCAGAAGAGCAACATCCTTTTAATCGGCCCCACCGGCTCGGGCAAAACTCTGCTGGCGCAGACCCTGGCCCGGATTTTAAACGTTCCATTTGCCATCGCTGATGCCACCTCGCTCACCGAAGCCGGTTATGTGGGCGAAGATGTGGAAAATATTTTGCTGAAATTGATCCAGGCATCTGCGATAGATGACGATATCAGCAAAACGGTGCGCAATGCTCAGCGTGGCATCGTCTATATTGATGAGATTGATAAAATCACTCGAAAAACGGACAACCCCAGCATCACACGCGATGTATCGGGTGAAGGAGTTCAGCAGGCGCTCCTTAAAATTTTAGAGGGCACCGTTGCCAACGTACCGCCCCAAGGCGGCCGCAAACACCCTCAGCAGGAATACGTACCGATTGACACCACCAACATCTTGTTCATTTGCGGCGGCGCTTTTGAAGGACTGGATCGCATCATCGAGCATCGTGTAAGCTCGCGCCCGCTCGGTTTTAGGGCGAACGTCGCTTCCGGCAAGGAGCGGGAAATCAATCGAGGCGCGTTGCTGGCACATGTGCTTCCGGAAGATCTACTAAAATTCGGCTTGATTCCCGAATTTATTGGCCGACTCCCAGTGGTGGCCACCCTCGACTCACTGGATGAGGCCACTCTGGTTCGTATCTTGATCGAGCCAAAAAACTCACTGGTTAAGCAGTATCAGAAGTTTTTTGAATATGACGGCGTCGAGCTTGAGTTTACCGATGATGCGCTTGTTGCGATCGCGCATGAAGCCATGCAGAGAAGCACCGGCGCGCGCGCGCTCCGAACCATCATCGAGGAGGTGATGGTGAACATTATGTATGAGATTCCTTCCACAAAAAACGTTCGGCGTTGCATTGTGAGCGCCGATACGGTCGAAAAACGCCAGGATCCGACCATTTTGACCACTAGCGACCTGCGCCAGGCGAGCTAATTCCTACTTAATTTTGATATTTATTACTCAGGATATAATCTATTCACCACGATCAATGAGCTCAGGCATCCTCCCGGTGTATCTCGACGCCAAAAAACCTTAAAGCCGGGCGGTAAGTTTATTGAGAACAACGTTGATTGTTTGAACCCGGCTGAATGTCGGGCGACCACAGAGGATCGCCTCTACCCCCTACGAGGGGGGAGGCCAGGCTGGGGGGCATTCAATATTGTCGTAAATTATTCCCGTAGAACTGAACTCTTTCAATTGATATGGTTTTAAGCGGAAAGGTGGCCGGAAATGGCAAAACGGGGGAATTTGAGTTACTTACCGTTAGGAGTTGCGGCGGTTGTCTTTCTGGTCGTTCTGATCTTGCCGATGACCCGCTGGCTGGTTTTAAACCAATTACGGACCGCCGTTTTGTTGCGGTCACCGGAAACGCTGCCGGCGCTCACCAGCGCCCCATGGGCCTCCTTGAAATCACCCCCACCTTATTACACCAGGGCGCTGGTAAGAGTGGCTGAGCGCTATCCGAATGACTACCAGATACAGGTGGGAGATGTCTTCAGTGGGATCGGAATTTTCCCCAGTGCCTGGAAAAGCGCCGGCTACCCCTATTCTACGATGCCCCCTCCTGGCGCCATAATGCCTCCCCACGGCTCAATCAACCCCATGCAAAAGCCTCCCTCTTCGAAGCCGCCACCCGGTAAGGGATTCGGCTACACGCCCCCAGCCCCGTCCATCAATGAAAACGTAACCGCAATGGAATCCGGCGCGCTCCGGCGACTGTGCAACCTCTTGACTCGATTTCCAAACAATCCGGCCTTGTACGCAACCATTTTGGAGTTCGCGTCCCCGGACCAGGTCAATCCGGAGTGGGGGTATACCGAGAATAAGGCGGGCATTGAGGTGCCGGTTCCGAAATTGAGAATGCCGCCGCCGAACCCCTACATATTGGCCTGGCTGGATAAGCTGGCCGCCAAAGGCGAAAAGTTAGACCCCCAAAATGCGTTCTTTCCGGCCATTCGAGCGATGATCCGGTTTACCAAAGGACAAAAAGCCGCCGGGTTGAAAATGCTGGAGCGTATCAGCCACTGCTCGAAGTGGCAGGACTATTCCACCGATGTGAATTTAGGCGAGATTCGGCTGGCTCGGCTTGCCTTTGGCCGAAGCAGCGCGCTAGCGATTGCTGGGTCGTCAGCTATGACTGTAACATATCGGTTTTCCGTCTATGCATCGCTACGCTCATTAGCCCGAATCGCCCATTCCGAGGCGATCAAGGCGGAACAGCGCGGGTACCCGCTGAAAGGGGCGGCAATCCGAGACGCCGTGATCCAATTAGGCGGGCTGATGCGGGCTCAGCCAGGCCCCCTGATGCACTCACTGGTTGGGATAGCGATCTCAGCCATCGGCGCTTACCAAGTGAACGGGATCTCCGTTCCGCAAAGCAAGAGAATGAATCTCACACCCGCAGAGCGAGACCGCTTGAATTCCGGCATTTATCGGCGGTATGCCGCTCACTTAAGAAAGATCGGACTGCCAAAAGAGGCTCAACGGGTGGAGAAAGAAAACGCTGACCGTCAACTTGCATTATCTATCGCGCGCCGCTGGACAAAGACAATGATGTTCTCCCAACTCCATCAGCTCCTCAGTTTAACCTATAACTGGGGAGTGGACATCGCATTTTTAATGATCGCATTCTGGATGCTGGCGCTGTCGGGCATTGCGACGGCAGCGTCTCGCGCGAATTCAATACAGGAAAAGCGTCCGCTGGCGGCTTATGTCCGCTGGTCAATCGGGGGCGGTTTTCTCGCCGCGATCATTACGGCGGCAGTGCTTTCATTCAAATTAATAAGCGCGGTGAATTTAATTAAGATTTGGATTATTCTGGGGTTGATTATCGTGCTGGTAGGCGTAGTATTGAAACGAAAGAATCTGTGGCGCAGCGGTATCATATTTGTACTATCAATTCCCGGACTGATCGTCGGCTTGGGGGTAATTGCGATATCGGTGGCCGGCGTTGTGGTATCCATGGCGATCATTCTCCAGCAGCCTCGTCTTATTCCCGAGCCCTTGATGTCCATCTCATTTCAGCAACCACTCGCTTGGTTACTGTTTTGTATCTTTACGGCGCTGTTCGCCGCTCTTTTCTTGTATTTTGTTATGACAATGATCACATCCTGGAGGCATCGAGTTCCGGTCTCAGTGGGGCTGGTAACCGGTCTAAGTCGTTCCGGCATATTGATCGCCGGCCTGTTTATGATCGCATACGGGGGAGCGGTTCTCTATACCGCGAAGCAAGAAGCGGTAGCGCGCAAGGAGATGATGGCCCAGGTTACAAATGAGTGCGGTTACTGTGCCTCGCTGGTTCATCAGAAATGGCCCGGCCCGCCCTAAGAGGTTGTTGAAAAAATCGCTGAATCCTACCGCTTCGTCATTCCCGCCTGCCTACCGCAGGCAGGCGGAATGACGATCCGATGGGTATTACAATATTTTCAACATCCACTTAAAACACTAGCACCCGGTCGCTCGATAGGGTCAGCGCCGTCAGCTCCACCATTGTGCTGCGGCGCGCACCCTCCACCAACTCGGATTCGGCCAATCCGCGGGCATCCATACAGGTGCCGCAAAGCAGAACCTTGCCCCGCCGCACAATCGGCTTCAACATCCGCTCCAGATTGTAGTAGCCATCCGGCGTCGTTTGGCCGGTCTTTGCGCAAAATACGGCCTCCGCCATCAAAAAGACGGTTAGCTCCGTCTCTTCCTGCTTTATCAGATTGGTGGCGAGGCGTAACCCGTTATAGCTCCTCTCGGTGCCGTAAGGCGGGTCGTTCAGGATGATTAGAACTTGCAAATCGGCGCCCTTTCCTTTTTTTATCTATCTGTTGTATGTGCAGGGGCATAGGATTCCGTGCCCCACATTTATTGTAAACGCTCACCTTTTCCATTCAGCGTAGCGGACAAATAAGATCGCAAGAGTAGGATTTCCCGTTTTCCGCATTGATGAGAGAATGGCAAGACGGCGGGCGGATGATCCGCTATCCCATCGTTAAACTAATCGGATGACTTCTCAGCGGATTACCATGTCCAGCCCAAATTACCGGTCGCGCCGCGCTTCATCCGCCAGAGGTAGTAGCTCGCAAAAACGTGCTTCGCCCAGAGCCAGCGTTTCCCAATGCTCATTTCACTGCGATTCCGAGGCGGGCGAATGGGATCAGCCACCATGTGAGCGCCTTTATCTCCCATATCCATAATGCACTCCACGAAGAGATCGGTGGGATCCCCGTCCCGGTCTTGAATTTTGCCGGCGATGCTTTTCGCCGCGATTTTCGCCATCTGCTCCGTCATGTGGCCGGTCTTCGGAAAGTTGACCGGCACCGGCGTAGCATCGGCCGGCGGCAGCGCAACCGCCACCCCCACTGCATAGATGTTGGGGTACTCCTTATGACGATAGCGGGCATCCACCGGAATAAAGGCTTTGGGATTTCCTAAACCAGGAGAACCAGCAACCGCTTCCA
>JAKBZR010000118.1 GCA_021842405.1 bacterium | reverse complement strand
TCCGAATGGCGTATTTTCATCCGCCTCCCCGGCATTGGAACCTAAGCGTCGAGAGGTCAAGCGCAGCGAGACCGAGCGCGTATTAGGTTCCAATGCCGCGCCGCCCCCCGACCCGGAGGTGATCGCTTCCCCATCTCGTCGCCGGTTTACTGCCGCCTACAAACAGCATATCCTCCAGCAGGCCGAAGCCTGCCGTGGGACCGGTCAGATCGCCGCTCTGCTTCGACGAGAAGGTCTGTACTCCTCCCATCTGGCAGCCTGGCGCAAGCAACTGGCGCTGGCTCCCAAAAAGCGGGGACGCAAGCCCCTCAACCCGGCGCTCTGCTCCCAGATCGAGCAAAACCGCAAACTCAGCCGCGAAAACGCTCGGCTGAAGCGGCGGCTGGCTCAGGCCGAAACGATCATCGATATCAAAAAAAAAGTCTCGCTGCTGCTGGGAATCCCCCTGAACCAGCCAGACAGCGAAGGGAGCGACTGCTAAACTGTTCACTGTGGTTGCTCGCTCGATTCGATCAAGATACGCATGAAGGGAGCCACTCGTTTGAAAAAGATCGTCCTCTTTGCCCAGGTTCTGTCAATGCTGGCTGCAATCAACCGGGTTGGCTTCGCGGACCCCGCTCGCCTCACCATCGGGCCGATCGCGGTCCAATACGATGCCGGCAGTGGCTTGTCGGTGTGGTACAACGGCGTGCCGGTCTTGGTGGGATCGGGCGTGCAGGCATACGCGCCGGGATGGAAAGAGGGCTACTACAGCTCCTACTACGGCGCCACGCCGTCCGTTTCGGCTAGCGGCAATCAAATCACGGTCGTATTTCATTCATCGCGATACGGATTCAGCGGCGCCGAAACCTACCAACTGCAGGGCCAGACGCTCAACATGCAGCTTCACGTTACCTGGACCAATTCCAAGCCCGCCCTGATGGAGCTGAATTTGGGCTTGATCTGGTCGCCCTCATTTATCGGTCTGCCCATTCAGGTTCAGGGATCGCAAGCCGCCGCCGAAAAGGTGACGCCGGTCATCACCCGCTCCACCATCAACAATCCGGATCGGCTGGCCGGCAACTTTTCGGAGCTCTCCCTTACCGGCCGCGTTTGCAATTTTACGCTGACCAGCCCCGACGCCTCGAACGGCTCGGTGCTGCTGGACGGTCGCCATACCCAGCGTGGCTGGTCAAACAACAGCCCCAACTTCTGGCTGGGGATGTTGGGAGTTCCTTTACCGCAAAATCAGACGGTCCATTTCGCGGCCACTTTCAGCTTCACACCCGGTGCGGCCGCTCAATCGCCGTCCCCACCGGTATCGCTGACGCTTTCGCCGTCAGAGCGGCCGATTTACCGGCTGCCGGAGCATCCGGTTATCATCCCAAAACCGAAACAGCTCCTTTGGCTAAAAGAGCCGCTCATTTTTAACCACCCGCAAGCGGTGACCTGCGAGCTGGACGGCCCGGCCCAAGATACGATGCCCGCCCTCCACAGCCTGCGACGGTGGCTCAAGCGGCTGGCCGGCATCAAGCTGATTCCCAGCGACCTGAACCCGACCGTTCAGCTTCGGCTCAAGCGCTCCGCCGGACACGGCCATCCGGAAGGATACGATCTATCGGTCAATGAGCATCAAGCGGTGATCACCGGCCACGACGCGGCCGGGATCTATTATGGGGCGCAAACCTTGATCGAGCTGCTGACCTCGAAGGAGGATATGCCGGCGCTGGCCGGATGCCATATCAGCGATTGGCCCACCTTTCCTTTCCGCGGCGCCCACCTTTTCGTGGGAAGCGATGCGCGGCCGTTTGAAGATAGGCTCATCCAGCGTGTCCTCAGCCACTTGAAGATGAATCAGCTCGTGCTGGAGTGCGAGTACACGAAATGGACTGCCGACCCCAAAATTTGGACCAGCTTCAGCATGTCGAAAAGCGATCTGGCCGCCGAGGTGACCTATGCGCGCGCCCATTACATGGATCCGATTCCGCTCATCGAGACGCTGGGCCACTCGGAGTGGATTTTTCAGAACGGCCAGAATAGGCAGTGGGCGGAGGAAAAGACGAATCCGCATGACTACTCCCCGACCGCGCCCGGCATCTACCACTTTGTGCATCAAATTTATAGCGAGGCGATCCAGATATTTCAGCCGAAGATATTCCATATCGGACATGACGAGATCAATATATTCGGCAAATATCCCGTCCGTGCCGCCGATATCAAGCTGGGAACCACCCGCATCTTCAACGATGATGTACATAAAATCTCCGGCTGGCTGGCGTCGAAGGGTATTCAGACGATGCTCTGGGGCGATATGATGCTCGATCGCCAGGAAGTTAAGGACGGCGCCGCTAACGCGAACAGCCTGGCCGATGCCACGCTTTCCCGCAAATTATTGACACCGGGCGCAATCGTGGCGGATTGGCATTACGGGGGTGACCCGCCGAAAAGTTTTAACTCGCTGAAGCTCTTTCGTAAAGACCATATCCCAACCGTCGCCTCGACCTGGTACAACCCGCTCAACATTCGAAATTTCGCTCAAGCGGCGCGAAAGCAGCACTGTCTGGGGCTTTTGCAAACCTGTTGGGCGGGCTACAACATCAGCGAACAGACGCTCAAAGATGCGACCAACCAGTTCACCGCCTATGTGCTGGCGGCCGACTACGCCTGGAGCGGCCGGAAGAGAATGCCGAACGATCTGCCCTACGATCCCTCCAACGTGCTGCGGCGACTCTGGAACGCCGAACCGCTGCGCATCGTTCCAATCAGCGGTCGCCTGGTGCAGCTCTCGGCGGCGGCCGAGCCCAAATTGGGACATCCGGCAGAAATCGTGTCAGGCGGTTGGAACCTGGGGAAAGTAGCCGGCCGCCTCGACTTTAACGGGGCACTATCCAATCGTTCAGCGCCCGTACGGGCCTCACTGAATGTAAACGGTCAAATAAGGGGTATCGTGCTGGTCGGTGCCTGCCGCTACCCGGTGCCGAAAGGAACGCCGATCTTATCGGTTGAGGTTCACTATGTAGATGGGCAGGTGGCGACCTCGGTGCTGCGCTATGGGCAAGAGATCAATGCGATGAGCGTTCATGAGCCGCTGCTCGGCGCTGATATCGTACCGGCCGGTCGGTTTAACCAATCGCGGCGGTACTGGAGCCTCTGGCATTGGAGCAATCCCAATCCACTGCTGGATGTTACCGAGGTAGATTTGATCTGCCGGCACCCTTACGCCCAGCCCTTCATCACCGATCTGGCGATCTATGAATGAGTTCAGTTTTGCGTAAAATAAAAAGTTAACAGGTAAATCACCTCACCCCCTAACCCCCTCTCCGAACTCGGAGAGGGGGAATCGGAAGCGGGAGGAAATGGGTGGGGTGGGG
Organism: bacterium; assembly: GCA_021842405.1. Lineage (GTDB taxonomy): Bacteria > Armatimonadota > Chthonomonadetes > Chthonomonadales > JAMCWF01 > JAMCWF01. The sequence goes on along the minus strand of JAKBZR010000118.1, from coordinate 5,586 downwards.
GGCGACAAATGCTGCTAGAAAACATTCCCCGAAAATTGAACTCTTTCCGATCTACTAAGGGGGTCGGTAGGCAGGTGGGAGGCCGACCAGGTCGTGAAAATCTCACCCTCAGCGGTTTGAATTTGAAGGGCGCCGCCCGGACTGACACCGCAGGCCCGGCCGGTGATGATTTTTCCCGCCGATTGACTTTGATAGGAAAAGCCATTGCTCTGATCCCGGCGCCGCCATCGTTGGATCAGGTCGCTCACGCCGGTTTGCCGAACGCGCTCCATCTCCGCCTCCATTGGGGACAGCAACCGCCGGGCCATCTCGGTGGGCGATCGCAATTCGGGCGGCGGCGAAATTCCCGCAACCTCAAACACTTCCTTGAGCGATATCGCTTTGATTGTCGGATCGTTTTGGGACGGCGTCAATTGAAGATTGATGCCAACTCCCACCAAAGCGGTAAAGGGGGGCGCCTGGCTGGAAGCATCGGCCGCCTGGTCGGGTTCGGCGGTTGGAGGAGTTGGGATCAGCTCGATTAAAATGCCGGCCAGCTTCTTCTTTTCGCAGATCAGATCGTTCGGCCAGCGAAAACCGATCGGCAGCGGCCGGCCGACAATCTCCTCCAGCATCTGGAGCGCCGCGATTCCGGCTGCAAAGCTCAACCACCGGCTGCAATCCAGACTGAAATCGGTCATGCGAACGACCAGCGTGGCCAGCAGCGAGGATTTGGCTGGAGCGCACCAGCGGCGGCCTTCACGCCCGCGCCCGCTGGTTTGAAAATCGGCCAGCACGATCCGAACGTGAGCGGTTGCCGGATCGGCCAGCAATCGCCGCGCCTGGTCCTGCGTGGAATCGATTTCGGAGTAGTGGAAAAGGTTGTCGTACGGAGTGGCGGATGTCATCGCGGAGGCGGGGCGGCGACCGACTGGATCCGCACTTTGTGAAGATCCATACTGATGTCCAAGGATGGAGCTGAATGGGTTAACGCTCCCACCGATATGATATCAGCGCCCGACACCGCAATGGCAGGGATCGCCTCCAATTCGATGCCGCCTGATACCTCCGCCTTCAAGCAGGCCGCATGCGCCTTCTCAACCGCGATTTTGAGCGTATCCGCATCCATGTTATCGAGCAGGATGATGTCGGGTCGAGACGCGATCGCCTCATCCACTTGAGCGAGCGATTCGCACTCCACCGTGATGGACATCGTGTGAGGGGCGTATTGGCGCGCCGAGGCGATCGCCTTCGTGATGCTGCCCGATGCCAGAATGTGGTTGTCTTTGATCAAGACCGCATCGAAGAGGCCGAACCGATGATTTTCACCGCCTCCCACCAGCACCGCATATCGCTCTAAGGCGCGTAAGCCGGGCGTTGTCTTTCGCGTATTGACGATTCGGACGGGATAGGGCTTGGCCGCCTCCACATAACGATAAGTCAGGGTGGCGATGCCGGATAGTCGCTGTAAAAAATTTAAGGCAACCCGCTCACCGGTTAAAATGGATCGAGCGGCGCCCTCCATCTCCATCAGAACGGTTCCAGGCTCGCAAGGGCTGCCGTCTTGTCGGCGAACCTCGACGTGCAGGTTCGGGTCAACCTGGTTGAAGGTTTCGATTGCGGCTGGGATTCCCGCCACGATGCCGCTCTCCTCCGCCACGATGTGGGCCGCAGCGAGGGTGGATGCCCGCACGGTGACCAGAGTGGTCACATCGCCATATCCCACATCTTCCGCCAGCGCAATGCTAACCGCCGAGCGGACTTCCGAAAGCGGTATGCCATATCCGAGTGTCATTCTCCCTCCAATTTATCGAGTCCGTTGAGATAAGGCTTTAAGGCGCCTGGCACGGTGATGCTGCCGTCTTCATTCTGGTAATTTTCAATGACTGCAATCAATGTTCGCGGTAAAGCCAGGCCGGATCCATTGAGCGTGTGAACGTATTCGGGGCGGGCGCCTTTGGATGGGCGATAGCGAATTCCGGCCCTCCGCGCTTGGAAATCGCGGAAATTCGAACAAGAGGAGACCTCCAGCCATTCTCCCTCCTCACCGCCGGCTCGCGGCGCCCAAATCTCGATATCGTATTTCATGGCGGCGGAAAAGCTCAGGTCGGCGGTGCACATCTGAACGACCCGATGGGGGATTTCCAATCGCCGGCAGATGTCCTCCGCATCGGCAACCAGCGATTCCAGCTCCGTATCCGATTGCGACGATTCCACAAACTTCACCATCTCCACCTTGTCAAACTGGTGACCCCGCTTGATGCCGCGCACATCCCGCCCGGCCGACATCTTCTCCCGCCGGAAACAGGCGGAGTAGGCCACATGTCGGATCGGCAGCAAATCCGCCTCCAGTATCTCCTCGCGGTAGAGATTGGTGACCGGCACTTCGGCGGTCGGAATCAACCAGAGATCATCCTCCACGTCATGGTAAAGGTTTTCGCCGAATTTCGGCAGGTTGCCGGTCCCATAAAGGCAATCCTCCCTCACCAAAAGCGGCGGATAGATCTCGGTGTAGCCGTGCTCGCGAATGTGAACGTCCAGCATGAAGGCGATCAGCGCCCGCTGAAGCGCCGCCCCGGCGCTCTTGAGCACGTAAAATCGGGAGCCGCTGATCTTGACGCCGCGGGCGATGTCCAGGATACCCAGCTTCTCGCCCAGCTCCCAGTGCGGCTTCGGCTCAAAATCAAAAGCACGAGGTTCGCCGATCTGCCGCACTACCACGTTTTCGCTCTCATCATGGCCCAATGGAGTGGCTTCGTGGGGGAGATTGGGAACTTCCAGCATCCGCTTTTGCAGGGTTGCATCCACCGATTGCACCTCGGCATCCAACGAAGCGATGCGTGCTCCCAACAGCCTCATCTCCGCGATTTTTCGATCGCGCTCGGCCGCATCCGTGACGCGGGGGATCGTTTTGGAGACGCTGTTGCGCTCACCCTTTAACGATTCCACTTCGGTGAGCAGTTGCCGCCTGCGCTGATCCAGCTCGATAATGGTGTCAATTATATCGGTTGGAGCACCCAACCGGGTCAAGCCGTTTTTAACGAAATCGGTCCGTTCACGAATCAGTTTTATATCTATCATTGCTGAGTAGAGTGATGACTTCCTTTACACTGGAATGCGCTGCGATGGTGGACGATCGCTCAGAATTCATTGAGATAATTAAGATTATAGATGAAAACTGAAGATTCCTGCCTCCCGGTGCAAGCTCGGTAAGAGTTTTGTTTGCTGATAATTTTGTGGAGGAAGCGGCCAAATTATCACTTCTTATTACAGCCCCATTAGCCTTCAACTACAAGAAAAGTAAGGGCCGAAGATGACATGGTTGCTGGATTGCAGTATGACTCCGGCGATGTTATAGCGTAATTCTCCTAACCTCACTGCTCCTGCTTGTCGTCGTCGCCCACAACGTACTGGACCCCTAAGAGGATGTTGAAAAATACAATAAAATCCACCCGGACGTCATTCCGCCTGCCTGCGGCCTGCCTGAGCAGACAGGCGGAATGACGTAGTAGTAGATATTTTGAATGAATTCAGTTTTGCGGAAAATAAAAAGTTAACCGGTAAATCACCTCACCCCCTAACCCCCTCTCCGAACTCGGAGAGGGGGAATCGGAAGCGAGAGGAAATGGGTGACACCCTTCCCCCTCGGGGGAGGGCTGGGGTGGGGGTGAACGAAAATCACTCCCATAAAACTGAACTCTTACGATGTTTTAGTGTTTTACAACAGCCTGGTAAAGCGCCGCCAAAAAATAAAAGGCGGTCAATGCTTTCTGCGCATCGAGGAGAGAATTTTTTGTGAGCCGCGGTATTTCGCAATCGTTCGGCGGGAGAGCACGATTCCCCGCTCAGCCAGGATATCCACGATCTTTTGATCGCTTAAGGGATCGCTCGGATCCTCATCTCGGATGATTTCCTCGATCAGGCTTTTCATCGAAAGCGAGTTGTTAAAGAATATCCCAAAGGGAACCACCTCCTGGTTCGGCAACTGCACATACTTTTCGGCGGTTGCGCGGCTGACGGTGGATTCATGAACTTTCAAGCGATGAGCTACCGTAGTGCGGGTGAGGGGAAGAAGGAACCGGCGTGAACCGGTGGCCAGGTAGCCCTGCTGCATATCAATGACGAGCTGGGCGATCTGGCGGAGCGTCTGGCGGCGCTGATTCAGGTTGCGAATGAAGAGCTCGGCCCGTTCGACGTATTCGATGATATGTTTGCGCTCTTGTTCCGAGCGAATATCACCGCGCTGTACCTTTTGATAGGCCTCTCGGTAGGAGGGGTTCACGCATAACACCGCATTGTCGCTTTCGACGATCTCCACCGAATACCCGAACTCCGTTTTTTGGATGATGATGTCTGGCTTGATGCTGAAGCTGTTATGAGTGGGTGAATGGTCCCAGGAGGGGTGGTACTGGTTAGCGGGGTAGGGATTCAGCCGCTCTTTGATAAATTGGAGCGAGCTTTTCACGCTATCAACCGTAACGCCCAGTGAGCGCGCCAGCTTGGAGTACCGGTTCCGCGTCATGGGGTCGAAGTAATCGCAAACGATCTTTTCGGCCATTGGGTCTCCTTCACCGATCTCAGCGAGGTGGCGAAGTTGAATGAGCATGCAGTCCTGCAAGGATTGAGCGCCCACGCCGGGCGGGTCGAAACTCTGGATGATCTGTAGCACTCGGCTTACATCCTCAACCGACGCCTTGATATCGGCCGCAATCTCATCTAATGGGATGGTGAGCCAGCCGTTATCATCCAGGCTGTCAATGATATACTCGCCGATACGGTAATCCTTACCCGAAACAACCGATCCCAACGATAGCGCGAGATGATCTTGCAGGGTAGAGACCGCCTCAATGTTGGCGATGGGATCGAAATCATCCAGCGCCGAATTCGGAGAGCTGGCCGATGCCCCAGTATCAGACCCCACATTCAGCCAGCGAGTGGCATCCTCCATCTTGTCACCGGCCGGCGAGTGCCATCGGCGGCTGCAGTAAGGACAAGCGTCTTTATCCAAACAGTCCCCATTACAGGGCCTCTCTTCAGTGACCTCAAGTGCCGGGTTATCGGTTATCTCGTTCTCGATCGCCTCGTTCAATGCAATCACCGGCAGCTCCAGCATGTGATTGGCGAGTATCAGTTTGGGGTCAATCCGCTGTACTTGTACCTGGGCTTGCTGTAGATCTTGCTTTATCATGTTCGGCCAAATCTCCGAGGTTCGCGCCATCGAGATGGGCGCCGGATATCCCTGCCTGCCAATTGTCTGATCGGCGCCCGTAGGTTAGATTCGATCAACCTTTCTGATTTCGGTAATTTTCCCCTTTTTCTTCAAGATTACGAAATCACGATGACTCTTTATGGTGAAAATAGCCGCCATGCGGCTCCCTGTTAATTCGGACAGTCTCCCATTACTTTCCCACTATAAATTATAAAGCGATTGACCGTCTGCGTCAAGTGGGCGGAGTAACAGTTCAGTTTTGCGGGAATGATTTTCGTTCGACCCCCCACCCTAACCCTCCCCCGTAAACGGGGGAGGGGATCCGGACTGGGTTTTGGCGATTACTACGTCGCACCCCATCCTTGCCTTCCACCTTAAACTTGTCCTACTCTTTTTCT
>JAKBZR010000022.1 GCA_021842405.1 bacterium | reverse complement strand
TGGTTGATTTCGAAATCAACCAAAACCACTTTGCCGCGCAAACCAGCCATCGTGAGGGGAGGAGTGTTGATCCAGTCCCGGGCGGAACCGATAAAGTTGGGCGCCTTCAGCGAAGGGTAGGATAGAAGATCGTGCGCGGCGGTCATCGGCTGCGAAGTGGTGGCGTCGCTCCGAAGGCATCCCGTGATGGATAGTAGAGGAATGATTCCTAAAACGATCAGGAAGCTGCGGTTCGGGTGATATTTTTTTATTTCGAGCATGGGTGGCACCCTTCCAAATCTCATCATATTTAGTCTGGATAAATTTTACCTCAATCAGTTGTCGGACGTCATTGATGGGTAGGAGTGCTGAGCCTACATCTATTTCTATAAAATTCTCGCCCCCTACGAGATTGTTGAAAAGCTCGGCGGAGTCTTCCGCGTTGTCATTCCCGCTTTACAGCCCCGGAGCGACGATGCACTGACGCTTAGCGTATTTTTCACCAATCACCTATAGACGGCCGCCGAAAAACAACGCGGTCGAAAATTATTCCCGTAAAACTGAACTCTTACGAAAAGTTGACAAAAATTCCAATGCGGCGTAATATCATAATCGGTGTTTATTGACTTCCCCGGCGAGTGGGGTGGATTGAGCTCGGAGCGTAGAGGTTCGACCTCGAACTTTTACGGGTTCGACCAGCAGGCAAACTCAAGAATATTAGTCTCAATCGGCGGTAATATTACCGACAGCTACCTGTACAAGGCGTTCGGTGAGGAGTTGGCGGCATCGGGGACGACGGTCAACCCGATGCGGTTCGGCGGGCAGGTGGGGTATTACCGTGACATCGCGAGTAGGCTTTACGTGCGGGCGAGGCATCTGCGGGCGGATTTGGGGAGGTGGATGAGCCGGGACCCGATCGGGTTTAGTGGCGGTATTAACATCTATCGGTATGGGAATAACGACCCTTTGAAGAATGTCGACCCATCAGGATTAAAGTGTCCACAATTGCCATCAAGTGCCTGTTTTATGTGCTGGTTTGAACGCTTCTCTGGCATCGGGTGGAGCCCTATTACTGCATGTGAGAAAGCATCAGGTAACTGCTTAGCATTTATTCCCGGAAGACGGAATGGTTCATGTTGGGACTGGGTGAAAGGAATGCATAAACTCAATCCTCATCCATGGCAAAGGCCGTCCGTTCCAATTCCGATAGGAAGGTTCATTAAAAAAGGAATCATGTGGAAAGTAAAAGGCACATGTGGAACTTATGGCTACGGTGAAGAATACGAGCGGTACGAGAAATACCATCAAATCGGAGATATGTGTCAGAATGTATGGGTAGACATGAGGAATGGTGGCAAATATATGCATTTCGGAAGAATATGCAACCAATTGATTCAAGAAGGAACGTGGGATAATAATAATGATCCTTGGGGATGCTATGGTAATGAAGATTGTCTTAGGAAAAATTGTGTTAATTGGCTTGCGCATCAACACGGTCTTCCCGATGTAGGGAGCACTTTGGGTAATTTATGTCAGCAGTATTATGGAACTTACTGAACTGAATGACGAGATAGAGATAGCAACATAATAGTTCAGATTGAAAGGGATACTATGTTCAGATTCATTTGTATTTACACTATAATTGGTCTTGCTACTCTTGGAAATAGTCAGCGAATATTGTTAAAGACGCCGAGGGTGAGCTTTTCATTGCCGTGCTGTTGGCGGTTAATAAAGAAAGAGTATTCGCCTCCGATTTATAACAATCCAAATGTTAGGCCACCAGCACCAAGGGGATGTGGCTTTTGGTTTCAAAATAAGCATAAGATATTAGTGATCTGGGCTAATATATATGATCCGCATTATTGTGTAGCACAAAAAAAGATTTATGGAGGGCCATTGAAAATCAAACACAAGCTAGTACTAGGCCGACTATATCATCAGGGTAAATATGGATTAATTCGTTCTTTCCGCCTTAGAGGAATTAATATGTCCAGTGAAGACATTGTATCAGTGATGCCAAGTCTCTCACCTTCTGTTGTTGAAACGAAACAACTATTTGCGACAAGAAAATTAGTCGAGCTTGACTTTTCTTATAGCATATCTGCATATAATGTGATAGATGCAGAGAAGAAGATGTCAACAATTAATTCATTATTTACATTAATAAAAAATACACTTACAATCGACAAGCGTTACCCATAGTCGAAAGATAAGGTTGGTGGTTCGATTCCGCTCAATTTTGCTTTTTGCTGGGATATGGGTGTTGCTCTCACTAAGAAGAGGAACAAACCACCATGAGCAAGGGATACCATTTTAGATGCCGTCTACTTTGTGCGGGACGGCCAGAACGTGCTGATCGAGACCGACGCCAATCTGGTGACCCAGGCTCACTACACCGACCTTCCCGGTGAGTGGGGCGGATTAGCCTCTGAGCGGAGGGGTTCAACCTCCAGCTTCTACGGGTTCGACCAGCAGAGCAACACTAGAATATTGGTCTCAATCGGTGGTAATATCACCGATAGCTACCTGTACAAAGCCTTCGGCGAGGAGCTTCTGGTATCGGGAACGACGGTCAATCCGCTGCGGTTTGGCGGGCAGGTCGGGTATTACCGCGACGTCGCGAGCAGGCTTTACGTGGAGGCGAGGGTGCTGCGTGTTGATTTAGGTAGATGGATAGGTAAGGGCCAAATTTGGAATGAAGAATTATCCTTCACCTATCCTCATATTTATGTATCTATTTTCACCTATGCTGGCAATAATCCGCTATCGGAGGTGACAGGGGATTGTGGTAATTATCAATGCCCAACAAAGCAAAACCATCGTCTCCAATGGTTTTGGGGAACAGCATCCTGTTATGGGAATGACTTTAAAAATTGTTGCACAGCTTGCCAAACATGTTTCAACCCTTGTGCTGCTACTGCAGCCGCTCTACCACTAGGACGGCTCAAACCTCCTAAGGGACCTGGATGGCAGTGTGGCGATGTTGTAAAGTGCTGTCGTCACATTAAGGGTCATTTGAAGTGTATAACGGTCACAATAACTGATACAGGAAGCGAAAGCGGTCGTCTCATTGATTTCGGCTGTTGCTACGCAATTAATACCGGATTCTTTCCTGATGCTACAGTGCGATCTGTAAAATGCGCCACAATTGGTAGCAGTGCTGTTCCCCACGGATGTAAAAATGCATGCGATTGCGCGAAGAAGCGCTCCCAGAGAGGCGTCGAATGCGGCGGAACAATCAAATAACCGGATTAATATTGGCATTCCTTATCCTAGGACTTGCATCTCATTATGCAAAGGGAAAGATTCATGCCATCTCAACCAAGTCTACATCCATATATTGCCATACCTCGGAACCGAACGGGCTTGTCTACCTGAACCTGAGGACAGGCTCTAAACGATGGCTTCATTCTATAATCATCAATGGTATGTTCACTGGACCTGATGGTTATTTGGCGGTCGAAGGGCAACAGACGATTCGGATATATCAGCATGGGAGATATATTCTAGGCATACCAGTAATACGAGGAGACATCATTGGATGGTTAGGGCGGAGTATTATTTATCGAGAAGATAAGTTGTTAACCCAAAGCCAAAAGCGTAAAATGGGGATAAAACAAAATACAGTTGCTTTTGACGGCTGGAATCATTATTGTTATAGAATTAACCCTCTATCCGGAGTAAAAAAATTCATTAATCTACCTTCCAATGTCGACGCTGTCGGAAGCCTCTCTAATGGTTGGTTCGAGATTATGGGAGGAAAGCACTGGACGTTTCTTACGCTGCGATCTCCATCAGGTAAACAACTAGCAGCGTGGCGAGCATATGATGATGGTAATGGTTGTCTAATCTTGGATAATCGTTTCTTGGTAATAGATATGACGTCATATATCTGGATTGTTGACACCCAACTGAAACGTGAACGGATTACACGCAGCTATACGCCATATCCTATTTTCTGTTCAGGTAATCGCTATGGTGAACTTATTATTGCAAAATATATCTATAAACATCATATTTCCAATAATTCAGCATCTTTAAATATTTCAGCTACAGAGATATTTTCACTTGATGTACGAACTTTTGTCCAACGGTTGCTATTCAAACTCAATGGCCAATATGACCCAGTGGGCTTAGCAGAGGGGGGGAGCTATCTATTATTAATCCGCCCTTATGCTGCGGTTGGACCGGGAGCACTTGTGGAAATTCAGATGAGCACACATAAAGTCCACACGATCCTTCCCCGTGTTTATGAATGCGTAATCTCCCATTGATCTAGTTGGCCGTTGAAAAAAATTTAAAAATGAAGGCTCTTCGTTCGTGACGGCCAGAACGTTTTGATCGAGACGGACGCCAATCTGGTGACACAGGCGCACTACACCGACTATCCAGGAATGTGGGGCGGATTGGCTTCGGAGCGAAGGGGCTCAACCAGCAGCTTTTACGGGTTTGACCAGCAGAGCAATACTAGAATATTGGTCTCAATCGGCGGAAATATTACCGACAGCTACCTATACAAGGCGTTCGGAGAGGAGCTTCTGGTATCGGGAACGACGGTCAATCCGCTGCGGTTTGTCGGGCAGGTCGGCTACTGGCGGGACATCGCGAGCAGGTTGTACGTAAGGACGAGGCACCTGCGGACGGATTTGGGGAGATGGATGAGCCGGGATCCGATCGGGTTCGAGGGTGATTGGAATTTGTACCGGTATGTAGGGAATAGACCGGGAGTATTTATAGATCCTCTGGGTAAGGATTGGCGCGGGGTTGATTGCGGTAACCGGATATGCCCTTTTTCACCCATTGGTTATTGTTTTGAGTGTTGTTTTCAAGCGTGGTGTGAATGGGGTATGACATCTACTGCTGCTTGCGTAATGGCAAAGAAAGGTTGCAGTGAATTTAGAATTAAGCAGTGTCCGCCTTCTTGTCCTCCAAAAGCACCATCTCCCCCGCCGCCACCATCCAGTGGATGTAATGATCCATGTGATGGGTGGAATGCAAATTGTGATGCATGTCGGGAAGCATTATATAGTGATTGCCTCGATGATCCGGATGTAAAATATTGGGTGTGCTATAGTTGCGAACTAGCTTGTTATAAAGCTTTTTGTTCACCAGATCAGGGGCACTATGCGGCTTTTAAATTTAAAGAGTGTTTCTCGCAGTGCACAAAGATAAAGATCCATTTTCCGGAACTAAGATAAGATATGGAATAATATCGGAGCCAATTTGTTTTGATATTGCAGGTAACCGGTTTTATAAATCTATTTGTCGTACACAAATGCATTTTCAAAAGTGGAGGATAATGTATATTTCTGATTGTAAATCAGATAATAGGAGTAGAAAGAAATGGGTATGATTAATATTAAACAAGTAATTATAGGTTCAATTTGCTGCTTAGTTTTGACAGGCTGTAATAAATGTGTAAAGAAGATTGAAACTTCTACACATCCTGTAGCGCGCAAACATTTGGCAGGAATCAATCGTTTGGTTACTATTGGAAAATATCGAATTAAAGTACCTAATGGTTGGACGTATCACAATTTCATTTCTAAAACTTTCGATGATATCACTTTTTCTAGGAAAACGAAAAATTCAGAAACGGATATACATATAACTAGAACCGTTTTTCCACCCGGATTGACCAGTAAATATAAGCCGACTAAACCGAGTGATTTTTTAAAGGGAATGAATACGTTTACACAAATGGGGGCGAGGCATTTTAGTGAGATCACTCGTAAAGTTGATAATACTAATTTCCATTTAATTTTTGCCAAACCTGAATGGATTCATAAATACCCCGGCTATTTAGCGAGATATGAAATTGTTGATTCCAGTTCACGAAAGTTTAAATTTAAGGAGGTTAGTGATCTAGTGTTTGCCACGTCTCGAGCAGAATATGATATATATTTAACTATAGCCGGGCCAATTGTAAAACAAGACCCTATTCTCAAATCTGTAGGGCTAAAAACATGGAATGGGATAATAAAAGAATTTGATCAACAAAGTAAAGGCAAATAACCCTTTGAGCCTGTTGCAAAAACCTGTTGAAGGAATTATAGCAGGAGATACAAAATATACCAACATATCTTTGCGTAAAGGTTCAGGCATTCCCAATAGATAGAGGTTAAGCAAATTGCATATAACTTCATCGAGACCGATCAAGATTAACTCTTCCTGCTTCCACCCAATATTAAGGACTGGATTACCGAGGCGGAGCGAACTGTCCGCTGAGCGAAGGGGCTCAACCAGCAGCTTCTACGGGTTTGACCCGCAGAGCAACAGTAGAATATTGGTCTCAATCGGTGGTAATATCACCGACAGTTGCCTGTACAAGGCGTTCGATGAGGAGTTGGCTGTATCGGGCACGACGGCCAACCCGCTGCGCTTCGGCGGTCAGGTCGGGTACTGGCGGGATTTGGCGGATCGGCTTTATGTGAGGGCCAGGCACTAAAGGATACCCCCTGCCTGCTGCAGGCCGCCTTTTCAACTCGGCAGTTTACACCCTTTTGATTGTAGCTCCATGGTTCCAGCGCGAGGAAGAAGGGGGTGGCCGCGCTGGTCAAACTCCAGCTTGCACCAAGAGGGCGGGCTAATCACGAGAGAAGCTTTACCTTTTGAATATTCTGGCTCCCCGCGGTGGATTCGAACCACCAACCCTCCGGTTAACAGCCGGATGCTCTGCCGTTGAGCTAGCGGGGAAAATCGCGGCTTCTTAGCATCCATAATATGACAGAATGGGGCGGCCACTGTCAAGGGAGAGCGCTCATCTCAAATCGAATTCGATGATCTATAATCTCATGCGCCTTGATGCGGACTTAAGAAGTGGTATTTCTGGCGATTTATCTGACCTGTTTAAATCTGCCATCCTTTAACCATGTAAATCGTGGTTCAGACGATAGGTGAAATTATGCGATACTCACAAGCTGGATTGATGGCTCATATCCACCACATCCTTCGCCCGTGAATCGGGCGTCACCTTTAGATCAACGATTTTTCCGCGGCGGTAGTTGCACTCCACCACGGTTCGGTAGGGGGCATGCAGCTTGAAATGAACATCCCAGTCCTCCGGCCAGGCCGGCAACAGCCATATCTTCCGGCCCACATACTGGAGCAGCATCAGTTGAGTGGTCTCCAGCAAATTGCCGCCATGGTTTTGATCGGGAAGCCAGTCAAAGTTCGGACCCCAGGTCGCGGGCCAGCGATAAGCCGGATTGGAGTTCGCGCATTTTACTTTCATGATGCGCGCCGCCTCCTCGCGCAACCCCAGCAAGGCGGCGCAATTTCCATCATAACCCCAGCCCACATCCAGATGGTTTATCCGGTGGGCGTAGGTCGCCCGCGCCATCTCCAACCCTGGCCTGCCGATACCATACAGCCTGAACGGCCAGATCGCATAGAGCTCCGGATTTTCGCAATTCGATAGGCGCTTCTCATACCGTTTCGCCGGCGCAATGATGCGCTGCGGTTTTCCATCTACCACCGCCTCCTCGGTCGCTACCGCTGGGCAAGCCTCCCTCATTCTTTCAAAAAATCGCCGCTCCTTGGTGGTGAGAAGGTGAGAGGGGAGGTCGCACAAGCGAGCCGTGATATCGTTCAGGCCGGCAACCGTAGGCGTATCGTTGATCACATCGTACCAGTAGGTTTCCACCGATTGGTCCGGGTTCAGCACAATTTTGCCATCGGAATCCTTCTTAAAGCGGGTGTCAAAGTACCTCAAGACCGATAACGCCATCGGCAAAAGCTGCTGCTTCAGGAAGCCGGCGTGTTGGGTGTAATCCCAGTTGTCCAACATCAGGGCAACCAGCTCCGGCCCCTGATTCCAGGCGTATCGCCACCACGGGCTCATCACATCATTGGCCGGATGCCCCTCCCGATTCCAGCCGTAATCGCAGTTTGAATAGGTGCCCCAAATCGTCATCGTCTCCGGAAAATAGCTGCCGATGGATTGATAGTAGAGCTTTGCACGTCCCTCACAGATGGGCAGCACATCCCGGTACATCTTGAATAGCGGGCTCATCATCTCGGTCGAGCCGGCTGCCGGCATCGGGTGATACATGTGGCGTGTGTTTTGCCACCAGTAGCACTCTCCCCATGCCCGCCAATCCGGGCTGTACGGCTTGTTCATCGCTTTCGGCTCAACCGTGAAGACGCCCCCATTGAACTTGATCGGATAGGTTCCCTTACCTCCACAGGCTTGCATATAATTTTGCAGGATATACCCGCGAGTTAGGGATTCTGCTTCGGCGTCTGAGGGTGATTGGGCAGCTATAGAAGCACGGCTTACCAATACCCATGAGCGCTCCCAGTACGCCTTCCACCATGACCTCGTTTTTCGCATGGGTCGCTGAAAATCGGCCGATGCGGCGGCGATCCGTTGAGCCTCCTCCATCCATTCTTGAGCTGATACGGCTTGGAAGCAGGGAGCTGCCACCCTCAACGCAAAGGATTTGACATGCTCTTCAGACTGGATTGTATGCCCTTCCGCCTTCTTGAAGCCGGCTCCCACCATCCAACCGCCAAAGGTGCGATTCAGCAGCGGATCATGCTCCAGATCGGCTATGGACTCCAGCGATTGGATTTCGATCGTGGAGGGATAAGCGATCTCCATCCTTTTTTCATTCCGGTGATACCAGACCAATGCGTCCTCGGTTGTGCTAGGGAATACATCGGCCGCTTCGATCAGTGGAAAGGGCGCCTCATGCATTGCCCAGGCGGATAACTGATCTTCTCCCGGCTGGATGGTGCGCGACTCTTTTCGCCAGCAGATCGGCGTCGCCTTCACCGAAATTGGAGATGTTGAGCTTCCAACGATATGGATAACCGGCTGATCCACATCCACAAACACTTTAAGGGTGAGCTTCTTCCCACCTCGCCCCATCGTGATCTGGCAAATCCCTTCTCGCAGGAGAAGCAGTTGTTTGAATAGCGCCGCGTTATTCAAGGGATTGGGGGTGAATTGGATTTGCACCCCGCCAACTTTGACCAGTCTGGACACCTCGCTGAGCGAATCGCTCCGGCTGATGTAGAAAAACAGGCTTCCCCCTTCGTCCACCCAAAGATTGATCCCGACCTCGCCGTTTCCCATCGGCAAGGAGCCGGCTGCATCTCGGCTGGGCGTCTCCCAGAGGACCGTAAACGGGTCATTGGGATTCAAAGCCTTTTTCACCTCGTCGGCAATTGCATTAGGATTCATAGCGCTCACTCCATAGCCTCCTGCGACCAACTGCAAAAACTTTCGGCGCGATATTGCTTTTATTCTTGTATGAACCATCCGTCATCTCCACCAGTCAGGCCGATGCTGGGAATTTATAGAGGATTGGTCTGCGTCTCCCTATTGGTCATTTAAAGCTGCGGCGACCTATCGCCGTCACTTTGAATAAAAGGGCTAATCGGTGGGATTCAGCAGCGAATCGGCCACACGGGCGCGGCGTGCAAAAGTGGTCAATGTTCTGATCTCTTCAATCGAAAAGGTGCGTGGCTCGCGCGTGTAGATTTCCAAAATTCCAACCAGACGCCGACCGCTTTTAATCGGTAAGCCCAGATAGCCGCACACCTCCTCATCCTGAATCCAGCGATAGAGGTAATTTGGGTCGTATTCACCCAACTGGTGGATGGCGAGCGGCCTGCCGGACCGCATCACCGCACCGGCCAGTCCTTCTCCCGGGTCCATTTTAGTGCCCGGCCCGGTTGCAAGGTTAACCGTCGCTGTACAGAAAAGCCCGGATCCGCCCACTCGGTAAAGCATCGCCTTGTCCGCCTGCATAATGCTCACTGCCAGATGGGCAAAAAGGCGCGGGATTTCATTTTCAGCAATGGCTAAGCCCAGCCCGCGCGCCGTCCGTTTCAGGGCGTTGGCCATTTCGGATTTTCGGATGCGCACCGCTTCAAACCGACTCGCATTGGCGAGGGCGATTGCAGTCTGGTTGGCAATCGTATAAAGCAGCTCCAGATCAGCGACCGTAAACAGCCGCCTTCTTTCGGAAATGGCCAGTATCGCTCCGATGGTTGTCTCACCGAATGTGATGGGCACGCAAAGGGCGGATCTGGCGTTGAGATCAAGGGGCATCGTTGCGTTTCGGCTGTCAGCCGCCACATCGGCAACCGATGCCGGCGTTTGCCACAAAGAGACCCAACCCACGATTCCATTTCCCGGCTCAATGGAGTTGGGCAATTCAAGATTTGAGGAGGAACTGGCTATCGCGGTCAGCACTTCCTTTTCGGTGTGCGAACGGCAGCGGTAAAGCGCCACGCAGTCGGTCTGCAGCAGGTCGCAAGCTCGCTCCGCTGCAACCCGGCTAACTACGGACGCATCCAACGAGGTGCTCAGCTCCAACGATATTTCGTACAGCGCTCTCGCCTCGCGCTCACGAAGGGTGGCATCCTCATACAAGCGCGCGTTCTCGATCGCCAACCCCGCCTGCCGCGCAACGGCCGCCACCAGCATCGCGTCCCGCTCATCATAGGCGTCCCGCTGCGAGCTGGTCACCAGCAGAAGACCAACTGGCTCAACATGGGTTCTGATTGGGGCCGATAATATCGTCGCTTGACGAGGCCCTGAAAGTTCAGGAAAGCTGCTCAGCAGCTCGTCACCGGTCAGCATGGTTGCATCATTGCTTTTCAAAAGACGGATTACGTGCGGGTCGGTTGCGGAGAGCATCACCTCGCGCTCTTCTTCACTCAAGCCTACGTCGGCCGCAATGAAAAGGTGTGTCTTTTCATCGTTCAATAGGAATATGGTGGCGGAGTGGTGCTCCAAACCGTCACTCGCCGCTCGCAATGCAGTGCCGAGCACCGCCGATAGATTGGGGTTCGTTCCCACCGTTTCCGTCAGTTGATAGAGCGCCCGCAGCTCTCGAGCCTTCGAAGAAGCCTCTTTTGAGTCTTTGTCCCTCTGCAATAGTATAGCGACAATATCGGCCAACAGCGAAAGCCGCTCCTCATCCTCGCCGATAAATGGCTGGCTTTCGCTCGCTCGCGTCACTGCTATGGCACCAATATTGCGGCCGCTTTGCTGGATTGGGCAGACACAGATAAAACCGATCGGTAAATTGAGCTGATTGGATGGCTCATCATCGGTGACGCGAATTGCGACCGGGGCGCCCTGCGACAAAGCAGGTGAAAATTGTGATGATGAGGTGATGAGCCTCAGCCCCATTAGCTCGGCCGCGTTTTCACCGGTCGCTGAGATGATGTCCAGAAAGTCTCCATCTGGGGATAAGACACCAATCACCGCACTTGAAGCCTGCGTCAGATCCATCGCTTCGTGTGCAATTACGTTTAAAGTAGTGGTTGTGTCGTTTCGATCCGCGACCGCATTTAACAACCGATGCAGTGCGCTACGCGATTTTGATGATTGAGTATCGGTGATCATCAACTAAATAGGAAAAACATATCTAAATTGAATTCAGGGTTAACGACTGATTTAAGCACACATTCATCCGGCTGTCAAGCAAAAATTGCCGTTTAGGGTAATTTTGCCATATCTTAGCTCTATGGAATCGACGCAAATTCCACATTTTATCCACCTCCATGTTGAAATTGAGTGTAAATCTGCTATTTATTATCTTATCGCCGATCACGATGTTAAAGGTGGTGTATTTAAGAGCGTCTCTTTCCACCACGATTCCATTCAGGATCAGGCACGAAATCAACCGTTTCCACCGTACTAATACAACTACCGAATTAAGAATAACTTATCGGATTCCGGATAGTTACCCCCAAATGCCCTGTTTCGGGTTCAAGCCCATCTCTACCAATGAATGGGTGGAACCCTCCCCGCTTGCGGGGAGGGATGGGGTGGGGTCGAACGAAAATCATTCCCACAAAACTGAACTCTTTCAGTCCAAGCCTACGGTTACATTTTCACGAGCAATGTTGCATAATCTGAAGTATGCGGATCAATCACCTTCATCTGTCCTCATTTCGGAATTATGACCAGCTCACCTTAGACGTTGGGCCGAGACTGAATATCTTCGTCGGTGACAACGCACAAGGCAAGACCAACCTGCTGGAGGCAATTCAAATCTTAGCCTCCACCCATTCATTTCGATCCGCTAGAGATGCCGATATCATTCAATTATGCCAAAATGGCCAAGTATCGGAAATGACTCGGTTCGAAAAGGTTGCCGTAATTTCAGCGGAGGTAGAGAGAGAGGATGCCGGCACAGTTTTAATGGAGGTGCGGATATCCTCTCTCGGCAAAAAAAACCTACAGGTGAATGGTGCCCGTCGCAGCCGGTTATCCGATTATTTAGGGCATCTGACCGCAGTTTGTTTTAACTCGTTCGACCTGGACATTATCGCAGGTGAGCCGCAGGACCGCCGCCGATTTCTCAATCTAGAAATATCGCAGCTCAACCCGATTTACAACCACTACCTTCTTCGGTACCGCCGAGCGCTGGAGCAACGAAACCGTCTCTTACACGATATGGCAGAATATGGTTCCGGAGATAACGGGTTGGATGCTTGGACCGACCAAATTGTGGAGTATGGAGCTCACCTCTTTGAGCGCCGAGATTTATTTGTGAAAGAAATCTCGCCACTGGCTCAAACCATTCATTCCGAGCTGACTAACGGCGAGGAGAAGCTTGATATCCGATACCTTTGTAGTGCGCTGCAGAATGGGACGGCTCAGCCCACTGATCGCCCTGAAATGGATTGGGGGCAGGCATTTCGTAGCGACTTGGAGCGGGTAGCCTCCGATGAGCTACGGCGCGGGATGACCCTTTCCGGACCGCAGCGGGATGACCTCTCAATCTTGATCAACGGTTCTGAGGCGCGGGTTTTCGCATCACAAGGCCAGCAGCGAACGGCCGCGCTCAGCCTTAAAATGGCCGAATTTGAGGTGGCAATGGGGAGACTTGGTGAAAACCCCGTTCTGCTGCTTGATGATGTGCTTTCGGACCTGGATCCGCAGCGGCAGCGAATTCTGCTTGAGAAAACGAATGGTTTCGGGCAGACCTTCTTGTCCACCACCACAATAAAAGGGTTCCCTGAAACGCTGCTGGAGCAATCAAACATCTACGAAGTGAAGGGTGGTGCCGTCACACAAAATGCGAAATAATCGTGATCTGCCAGGTATACAGCAAGCCTTCTCCAACCTGTTTCGCGATCTGCCCAATGGAAATCGAATTAGGGCGCTGACGGCCGTTCACTGTTGGAGCCAGGTTGTTGGTCCGGAAGCGGCCGCTGCCACTGAAGCTGAAAATGTGCGGGACGGAATTTTATTCATCCGTACGAAAAGTTCGGTCTGGTCGCATGAGCTGAGCCTGCATAAATCTCACATACTGGAGGATCTCAATAAAAGACTGGGAGGGCATTTCATCCAGGATATCATCTTTCGGGCGAAGGGGATTAAGCGCAACCAATCTGAAAATGTTGAGTCGGAGCCGACCGAGGAGGAACTAGCGAATTTATCCCTCACATTCGAGGAGCGCAGTCAGCTTGAACAAGAGATAGCCGGCCTGAACTTGCCTGTCGGGTCGGAGCTCCGGGATAAACTGGGAAAAGGGATTGAGCGTCAAATCAAGCTGAAAGCCTGGCGTCTGGCAAATGGTTGGCGCATTTGTCCGGAATGCGGCGTGCTCTTTCGTCAAGGTGATCGTTGCGAATTTTGCCGGTATCTGAGTCAACGGCCTACATTTCATCATAATCGTCCTCATTCGCAAAGGTGATACCCGCCGCCTTGCTGGTTTGATATTTCTCTAGCACCACCACCGTTTCACCCTTTTGGATGATATCTTCCGGTTTTGCCGCCATAATCTTTCCATCGGCCGGCTTTCTCAGAATAACAACCGGCCCGCCCGTTCGCTGAAGATCCATGACCTTATGATTCGCGCACGCCGCACAATCGTCAGCCGGAAGCCATCGCATGATGATGAGATCGTTTCCAATGTGAAAGCCCTGCAGGGCATTGGGCATCAATACCGCCGCCACAAAAGTCTCGGCTGCAATAGCGGCCGGATTGATGGCCCGATCTACGCCCAGGTTCTTTCCGATCTTATGGGCCAGAGTAGAATCGAATAACCTCACCACCGTCCGCAATTTTGGATTCAGCTTCTTCACCCGCTGAGCGATACGAAGATTAACCAGGTCGTCACCGGTTACGATAACCACCGTTCTTGCCTTTTCTGCATTGAGCTGCTCCGCCAAGTTGCCTAGTCCCGCCTCCACAATTAGAACCGGGATTCGATCTTCCAGTGATCTCACGTATTCGCTGTCGGCGTTTTTTTCAATGCCTAGAACTGCCTCCCCCATATCAGCCAGATCGCTAGCGACCCGAAATCCAATTCGTCCCAGGCCGGCGATGATAATATGGTTGCTGAGGACCGTTTTTCGGTGGCCGAGCAGATGTTCCACCCGCGAAGTCACCAGAAAATCGGTGATCATACTAAATAAAATAGCGATGATCGCAGCCCCGGAGAGCATTAAAAAGACGCCGTAGAGCTTTAAAAATGGAGAGGCATGCAGCAGCGTTACGTCACCGAAACCGACGGTGGACATGATGGTGGCCACGAAATAGATGGAATCCACCCAATTCATCTTTAAGGCAAGGTGAAAAGTGATGATGCTTAATATCGCCAGTATATTGAGACCCACAAAGACGTTACGGAGAATTGCCGGGCTGTTAAGCCAAATATTTTTGACCAATGCTACTGGACGAATCTCCATCGGGCGCCACCATCCCCGGCGGTGTAACGGGTTCCGATAGCTTCGGGTGCGATTATCGGACGACTGACCTATGCTCAATATGCCCGGCTCACCGGTGACCAAAACCTCATCGCCCGCTTCAACCATCGAGTCGGCTGGGGGGTGAAATTCAAGGTCGCTGCCAGGCCGTTTTAGGGCGATGGGGATCGCTTTCACCTCGGTGGCGAAATCCGAGAGCGAGAGGCCGTCGAGAGTGCTCCCTTTTTCAATGATCAGCGATTCAATCTGCACCGGGCAGCCTTCAACTCGGAAGGTTCGGTGTACTCGATCGCCCAGCGCCGCCGCCACGATCGCCGGCGCCGCCAAGGCCGGCGGATTCAGCACCTTCCGCACGCCCAGGTCATGCTCGATGCTTTCGGCTAACTGTTCATCCAGCAGCCGCATAACGACTTCTATGTGGGGGTTGATGCGCTTGGCGTCCAGCGTGATCTCGATATTGGTGAGGTCGTCGTTGGTTACCGCCAGGATGATTCGCGCGTATGAGACGCCCGCCTCGATCAAGATATCTTCGGACCGAGCGTCAGCGATGATGGTGAGCCGGCTGAGATGTTCGGCGCGACGGAGCCAGTCCGGCTTGGTGGAGGCGGTGATGACGACCACATCCTCGCCAAGCGCGCTGAGCGTCTCCAGAATGCGAAAACCGACGTGCCCCAGCCCACAAAGAACAATATGGTCGCGCCAGGGCTGTTCAACTGAACGGTGGATACTTTGCGAATTCATGAATGGCTGCTCATAATGATCCGATACCTAACGTTACCATATTGGCGGTTTGGTGCAGGAATCTTGATATTAAAAGTTGAAAATGACTAAAAAATAGATAAATAATGGATTATGAGTTAATCAGTGTCTTTTGTTTGTTCACGATAAGTTGATTTTACCCATCCGCCGCGTTTTCTAGAGAGTGAAGGTGGGATTTAAAGGAGATGGCGATGAATTCGATAGCCGATTGGGAAGTCATCTGGCGATGGCAATGGTTTCGCCGGCCAGCTTGGCAACCCTACTTTCGTGACCCGCTACATCCGGAAGGGCGGCCGGCTCGCTCCACCCCAATTTGGGAGTGGATTCTCCGCGAAAACAGCGTTGCACGAGTATTGGACTGCTCGAGCGGGCTCGGGCAGCGCGCGATCCTGCTGAAGGAACACGGCTTCGATGTCGCCGGCACCGATTTGTGCCCGGCCGCCGTTGGCTATGCCCGCGAGCTGGCCGACTCACGGAATCTTGATATTCCATTTTACGATGTTCCTTGGCAAAATTTGGCCGAAAAGTTTGGTTCGGAGTTCGATGCCATCCTCAATGATGCTTTTTCCTGGACCACGACCCGCACCGATCTGCGATTTGCCGCTCACAATTTTGCCGCAATCCTCAGACCGGGCGGGATTTTCATCTTTCAAGGCGCCGACCAATGGTCGCGCCCGGAAGACAAGGCACATCATGTGGACATAGCCTGGGAGGCCGCTCCCCGCTTTCAAATACGCTCCCATTTTGAGCATAGCGGCGTGGCTTGCACGGTGGTGGTGGCTCGAGACAAAACCGTGGACGGTATTGTGGAAAACTACCAGTTCGTCATCCGAGAAGAGCATGCCACGGATCAGCGGGTTCGCCTTGAAACGGCCTCAATTTGCAATCTAATGCTCTGGACTTGGGCCGACTACGCCGCGATTTGCCGGGAGGCCGGCTTCTCATCCCTGGAAAGTATTAAAGTTCCCCTTGGAAAGCGGGAACATATCCTCAACGTGGCCCGCAAGTAGATCCAAGACGACCGAATTCCAATGACCAGTAAAAGCCGTCGAGAGTTCATTAAAGAGATGAGCGCCGCCGTCGTATCGGTTGTGGCTGCTCCTAGGCTGGAGGCTGAAAGTTCAATGGATCACTACGAAAAGGCCGTTCTGCAGGAGCCCGCACTGCTGGCTTTTTGGCCGCTGACGCACGATATCACCGACTCGTCCGGTAATATCCCAGGTGCCGTGAAAGGTGGGCAACCGGAGTTCGGTGAAGGCCCGATCGGCCGACCCTCGCTGATACTCACGAACGGCCGTTATGTGGCGCTTGGCAATGCGCCTTCGCTCGATACCGATAAATCAACCGTTGAATTTTTCTTCAAGCTCCTTACCCCTCCGCCCGCCGGTTACGACCCATGCCTTATTGCGAAGCGATCCAGTTCACCCGATACCCGGTTCAGCATCCACGTGCTGCGCGACCGCTCCGCCCTAGCGGTATGGAACGGCCAGGCGCTGGCGATCATCCAGCCACCCGTCCCTTCGATCCAGATCGGGGTCTGGCACTACCTGGCTGTAACCAGCGAACCGGGGCGGCTGGATGCCTATTTGGACGGGGTGCGCTGCATCGTGATTGGCGGAAACGCCTCGTTTAACCTCGCGCAGAGAGATCTCCCTCTCGATTTCGGCTCCTCCTCACCGGAAGGCACCGAGATTGCCGGCTGCGCACTAGCCGACGTCGCCATTTACCGGTCGGTGCTGGATTCCGCCGACATCGAGCGGCATATCCGGGCGGCCGGCTGGACCGCCCGCCGAAACCAGATCGTTCAGGAAATGCGGCGCAAACAGGAAGAGCAGTCGCGGATAAAACGTCAAAAAGTGGCCGGCTGGCTTCAAGATAAGCGGCTGATGGAGGCCGGCGAAACGCGGACCTATCGAGGTAACTACCTGACCGCCATCAGTATCGGAATTGGTGGAATCGGCGCCGGCACGATCCAGATGAACGGTAAGGCGGAGCGCTCGGCATGGCAAATCTTCAATAATTTCGAGGGGGTCACCGTACCTCACAGCTTCTTCGCCATTAGAGCGCAAAGCGGCGCTGATCCGCCGATTATCCGGGCGCTGCAGACGGCGTCGGTCGGTCCCTTCCAAGCGATGGCCGACCTCTCCTTCCAAGGGGAATATCCGTTTGCCCGATATCGCTTTGAAGACAGTGCGCTGCCAGTGAACGTCGAGATGGAGGTCTATAACCCGCTCATCCCGCTGGACTCGAAATCTTCCGCCATTCCCTGCGCGATTCATCGCATTTCGGTGACCAACCCAACTTCACAACCGATCCGCGTAACGATACTAGGAGCCCAGCAAAACGCGGTTGGATACAGCGGCAACGGCCTTGTTTTTGAGCGGTTTTTCAAAGGTTACGGCGGAAATAGGAACCGCATCGGCATCGAAGCGCGCGGTTCCTATCTCTATATGACCGCCGTCCCCACTGCGGGCGATATGACCTTATGGTCAACCGCTGAAGGGGCGGGAGGCGCCTGCGAGTGGAAAGATTTGGCCACGCTGCTTGCTGAATTGAATGAAAGTGGCTCTATCTCAGGATCGGCTGAGGCCGGACCATCGCCGCAAGGCGAGACGATAGACGGGGCGTTGGCCGCCTCACTGGATGTGGCCCCGCATCAAACCGCTGAAACCACCTTCATCCTGACCTGGTATTTCCCCAATGCCGCCAACGGTGGACAGATCGCCGGTTGGGAGCATACCGGCAACCAGTACACGAACTGGTGGAGCAGCTCGCTCGAGGTTGCGCGATACCTCGCCGACAATCTCGATGATCTAGAGCGGGATACCCGTCTTTACCATCGCACCTTTTATGAATCAAACCTGCCGCACTGGCTGCTCGACCGCATCAGCTCGCAGGTTGCCATTTTACGCAGCAAGACCTGTTTCTGGAGCAAGGACGGCTATTTCGGCGGATGGGAGGGGTGCGCGCCGGAAGCGGGATGCTGTGCCGGAAACTGCACTCATGTCTGGCATTATGCCCAGGCTCATGCGAGGCTTTTTCCCGATATCGCGCGCCGGATGCGGCAGGAGAGCTTCGGCTGCGAGGAAAAGGACGGCGGCGTTCCGATGCGGCAGCCCGATGTCAATCCGCCCGCCTTTGATGGCCAGTGCGGTGAAATTTTGGAGACCTACCGCGAATGGATCGGCCAAACCGATGCCCAGTGGCTCGACCCGCTCTGGCGTAAGGTTTCGGCCGCAATGGACTATCTGATCCGGGAAAACGATCCGCATGAGATCGGCGTGCTCTCCGGCCCGCAGTGGAATACGCTGGACGGCTACCTGGGCGGCAGCACCTCCTGGATGGGTACCCTCTATCTGGCTGCGCTGGAGGCGTGCCGGATTATGGCCGAGCATTACGGCGATGATGGCGCGGCGCGCCGATTCGCAAAAATCCGCGCTTCCGGGGCGGTAAAGCAAAATCAAACGCTCTGGAACGGCCAGTACTACATCCAGCTTCCCGATGCGAAGCCATACGGCGATTATGACACCGGTTGTGAGATTGATCAGGTTTTGGGCGAATGGTGGACGCATCAGGTCGGATTGGAGCCGGCCTATCCACCGGAGCGGGTAAAAACCGCCCTCTTATCGCTCTTTCGCCGCAATTTCCAGCCCGATTTTCACGGCATCGTGCAGCGGCCGCGCCAATTCGTGGCGCCCGATGATGCGGGGATGCAGATGGTGACCTGGCCGAACGGCGGCCGTCCCTCGAATTGCATCCTCTATGCCGATGAGGTAATGACTGGCTTTGAATACGCGGCTGCAGCCGCCATGATTCAGTACGGGCTGCTGAAGGAGGGGTTGGTGGTGTCGCTGGCCATCTCCGACCGGTATAATGGCCGGCTTCGCACCGGCTTGACAAAAGCGGATTGGGCCTCCTGGGGATACAGCGGCAACCCCTTCGGAGACGACGAGTGCGGCAAATTTTATGCCCGCGCGATGTCTTCCTGGTCGCTGTTGTTGGCCTGCTCCGGATTCATTTATCACGCATTGGATCGCCGAATCGGCTTCCGCCCGATGTGGCGGCCCAACAACCATCGCTCCTTCTTTACCACCGCTGAGGGCTGGGGCCTATTCAGCCAGCGGCGGCGCGGGGGAAACCAAGTCAGTCGAATCGAGGTTCGTTGGGGTCGGCTGGAGCTAAGTGAGGTTCGGCTGACCCTTCCGGGCCCCGGTAAGCATCCGGCATCGGTTGTCGTAAGGCTGGATAAAGAGGTGATCCAGTCGGGATATTCCGTTACGGAGAATGATGCGCTACGGATTGAGCTGCAAAGTCCGGTCGTGATAGCGGCTGGCAGCGCCCTCGAAGCGGTGGCTCGAGATTGAGGATCAGGGGCACGGCATGCCGTGCCCCTGATCTTAACTTTACTCGGACAGATGCACCGTTCCCTCCAGGCGGATGTCACGGGATGAGCTGGCGGCCATAACGCGGTAAGCTCCACTGGCGATAACCCGCATGTGCCGAGCGGTGTCCCAGTATGAGAATGCCCGCGGGCTCAACACGATCCTAACCCGCTTGGTTTGACCCGGCTTCAGGGTGACCTTTTGAAAGCCGGCAAGCTGCTTGGGTGGTTCACCGGTGGAGGCGGTGTCACCCACATAAATCTGCACCACCTCCGATCCAGCGCGACGACCGGTGTTTTCCACATCGAGGGAAACCGCCACATCCCGTCTGCCATTCACCTGGCTGGGGCTGATATGCAAGTTCCGGTAGGCAAATGTCGTATAAGAGAGCCCGAATCCGAACGGAAACAGGGGCTGGATGTGGTGCTCGTCATAGTAACGGTACCCCACGAAGATACCCTCCGTGTATTTGGAGACGCCGTTGATCCCGGGGTACTGCGCGATCGTGTGGGCCGGGATATCGGCGGCGCGGCGCGGAAACGTCATGGGGAGCTTTCCGCCCGGGTCAATATCGCCGAACAGCACCGCCGATATCGCATTGCCGTCCTCCTGGCCCGGATACCACGCCTCCACAATACCGGCTACATGATTGACCCACGGCATCAGCACCGGCGCGCCCGTATTCAGCACCACGATGGTGTGCGGGTTGGCCTGCGCCACCGCCTCGATGAGCTGATCTTGGTTGTTCGGCAGGATGAGGTCAGGACGGTCGCTGCCCTCCGATTCATTATCGCTGGCGAAAACGATCGCCACATCCGACTTGCGGGCTGCTGCCACCGCCTGATTCAGCAGGGAATGCCCTCCCGGAGCGCGCCAGCCTAATGCGATCAGGCTGTCACCGGTATCTTGATAGTATTCGACCCTGATATTCGTCGGCTGCCCGGCGGTGAGTGAAATGGTTCCGCTCTCGGTTTGAGCGGCGTGATCGCTCCAATCGTTGATAATCACCTTTCCGTTAATGAAGAGCCGGCTGCCGTCGTCGCTGGTTAATGAGAAGGTGTAAAGACCGGTCTTGGGGGGCGTTAAGACGCCGCTCCACTCCGCCGACCAATTTGAGCCCGGCACGCCCGCAACCGGTGAGCCGCCATGCCAGTTGAAAGTCGTCCGATTATCAATTCGGGATAGAACAGGCTGCCCGCTCAGACTCATATTGTTGAAGTACTCGGCGCTCAGGCCATGCTGAGAGCGGTCCGCTGAGGGTGAAAGGTAGCTCGACGGGATAGGAGGCAGCGCGCCCGCGCTGCTGGTCACTCCTTCCGCATAGTGGACGGCGATTTTTCGGCCGACCAGATTTTGAATTCCCTGCAGCGGGGTGATCACGTAGGGCGGAACCACCGACGCGCTGCCGCCGCCGACCGGTTTCGGATCGGTGGACGCGGCGTAACCGATGACGGCGATGGAGTGTACCCGTGCGGAGGAGAGCGGCAATATCCCGCCGCTGTTTTTCAACAGCACCGTTCCCTCTTCGGCGGCAATTCGGGAAAACCGGGCGTGAGCCAGCGTCGTCACGATGGATTGGGCGGTTCCGGTCTGCTTCCGCGAGAAGAGGTGAAACCGAAACATCTGGTAGAGGATGTGCCTGATTTTAGCGTTAATAATCGCCTGGCTCACCTGGCCATTCTTCACGGCCGCCATTAAGGGATCGCCGAAGAAGGAGCCGTCCGGCATCTGCATATCGAGGCCGTTGTTGGCGGCCGGCACCGTGCTGTGAGTGCCACCCCAGTCCGACATCGTAAATCCCTGGAAGTGCCATCGGCGATTTAGCACGTCGGTTAAAATGTAGCGGTTCTCACTGCAGAAGGTGCCGTTGATGCGGTTGTAGGCGGTCATTACGGCGCCGGTCTTCGCCTCTTTCACCACCGCCTCGAAAGCGGGCATGTAGATCTCATGCAAGGCGCGCTCGTTGACGTTGGCGCTGCCGTTGCCGCGGTCAAACTCTTGATTGTAGGCGTCGTAGTGCTTGGAAGTGGCGATCACGCCGGCGCTCTGTATCCCCTCGACAGAGGCGACCCCCATTTGAGCGTTGAGGTAGGGGTCTTCGCCCAAGCTCTCGAAGCTGCGTCCCCAGACCGGATTCCGCAGGATGTTGATGGTTGGACCCAGCATCACGTTGACGCCTTTGCCCCACTCCTCGGTTGCGATGTCGGCGCCGTACTGCTTCATCAGCGAGGGGTCCCAGCTTGCCGAGATGGCGATGGCGGCTGGGAAGGCGGTGACGTCGCGCATGCCGTCGGCGACGCCGCATGGCCCGTCCTCCAGCTTCAAGGCCGGTGTGCCGAGGCGGGGGTTGGCCGGCACATATCCGGCGTAGGGCGACCCGCCCCAGCCGTGCAGCATGTTGATCTTTTCCGGCAGCGTCATCCGGCGGAGAAGCAGGCTGACGCGCCGTTCGATGGGCAGGGAGCGGTTGAGCCAGGGGCGTGATTGGCCCAATGCAAGCGCAGGCATGGCCAGCAAGGCCGCCAGCCCGAAGAATATCCACCACCCGCGCCATCGGCCTTGGGGGGGCTTAATCTGGGCGCTTTGAGCGGTGAAACCGCTACGATTTTGGGTAGGAGAGCGAAATGAGACCGTGGTAGCTCTCAATCAATAGCTCCTTTCATTTCATTCTTTATCTTTGTTTCAATTTTGGAACGCTTTTTTCCTGCTGCTTTGCGATATTTGTGCGGTGTCGGTGGAACCGCCGCAAGCGTGGCCGACCTCCGGTAACCGGTCGCCCGAAGCAACCGGCTGAAGCGGAGGCGAGCACATAGGACTATCGTGAAGGAATGAAAATCGCGTCGCAATAATCCCGAAGCTATTTATTAATTATTTTGCATATTAATTGAATCTATTATAGTACTTTCGTACCATATAATAGTACTAATTAACTATTGACAAACGCCCCCCCGTATTATCATTTAAACGATCGCTGGGGCAGGCGGGCGAACAGCGGAAACCGGCGCTGGAATTCCCACAAGCTGCTACCAGACGATAATATCAAATGGTTCCGATCAGGCCGCACCGATCAGCCTGATCGGATTTGACTAACTCCAAAGTTCGGCGATATGCAAGATAAGCGCTGAACCCGGAGGCCGTTAAGCTGCTCCCTGTTGTTCAGGCCTCCTACACCTGTCTTGATTCGCTTGTCCCGCGCAAGCGGTTGACGAGCGAAACGGTTCTTCATTTTTCAATCTGAGCGCACAAAATAATAGTGGAGACGATGGCACATGGATAAGACAGTGCTAAACACGGAATATCCACCCGGCGAGAGCGGCCTCAGGGAGGGCGAAGCTCCGGCTGCCGGCGCCGATCATGGAATGGATGATGCGGATGCGTTCATCGTGGAGCGGATCGCGGAGGCGGTTGTACGGAAGATTGATGAGCGGGAAAAGATCAATCTGTTGGCGGAGGCGGTGCTGGAACGAATGCGTGAACTGAACGGCAATGCTCTGGCGGGTGGAAGTGAAAACGGATCAAATGCACCCGATGCGAAAGCGAACGACGGTTTGAAGGAGCCGACGGCTCAAAAAGGAGGAAGAGAGAATGTCGAACCATGAGGAAGAGAAGCGGATTCCGCAGGGCAATCAGGGTGTTGAGAAAGATGATCTTTCTCGGCGGCAATTCATCAGCGATGTCGCGATTAAGGCGGCGGTGGCGGCTCTGTTTGGCGCGGTCACGTTCGATTCGGTGATGGCGCGGGCAATGGATCGGGTGAACGAGGTGCAATCCATTCGCCGTGTGGGATATGGTGCCGCAGATGATCTACATGCGGCAGGCGTGTCGCCGCAATGCAGCCAATATGTGTGTACTGACTATAGTTGTGGTGGGAGTGGCAGTACGGCTACCTGTTACAATACATTCGATTGTTACGATACGTATGGCTGTACCATACGAACTTTCGAGTGCGTCAATACCTTCACCTGCGAGTCTACGTTTAATTGCAAGAGTGGCGATTACTATTGCGATCAGGAACCATCTTGCGCTTCTGGCGCCACATACAATACTAATTATTGCTGAAAGACGACTGGTATAGAAGTGCAGTAATTCGTCTTGTTCGCCGCCAAAAAGTGCCCCACCGTATGCAGTCTGGAGGGCCGTTTTGCTAGTGGCCAGGAGCTTTTGCACCGCTGGTCAGAGTAGATGGAGATACGTTATGAGACGCACCAGAGATAAAGCATTTACGCTCATAGAGTTGCTTGTGGTGATCGGCATCATCGCGGTAATAGCCGGGATTATCTTTCCGGTGTTCTTCTGGGCGCGTGAAAAGGCAAGGCAGATTACCTGCCTTTCGAACCTGCGCCAACTCGGCATGGCAGACCTGATGTACGCCCAAGATTACGGCGACTATTTCCCGCCTTTCGCCAACACATCTCCTGGCAGGGACTGCCTTAGTACCAGTGACTCATCCTACCGGCCCGGGCGCTGCGCGCCAGGGCTGTTGCACGAAGCGCTTATGCCGTATATTCGTAACAACCGTATCTGGTTTTGCCCGGACGACCCGGTGGCAGGGCAAAACGTTAATAGGTGGCTGGTGAATCATCAATTTTCCAGCTACCGATTTGATGGTAGCTTCTTTAGCTATGAAGCTAATCTGTCCGTGATGGGATTGGTAG
This sequence comes from bacterium, assembly GCA_021842405.1. Taxonomy (GTDB): domain Bacteria; phylum Armatimonadota; class Chthonomonadetes; order Chthonomonadales; family JAMCWF01; genus JAMCWF01. The sequence continues at coordinate 14,659 of JAKBZR010000022.1, read as the reverse complement.
CGATACATCCGGGCCATCCAAATATACTGGATATCATTATTCCGCCCAGTCGATGCCTTCTGATTAACGACGCCAATACGGCTTGCTGCGGTCCTTCCGACCCGCCGGGTGATGATCATTTCGGCGGATGGAACGCTGTATACGTCGACGGCCACGCGAAGTGGAATCCACCAGACAAATAAGCAATACTAGAAACGTCACAGGAGACCGGAGTGTGCCGCCCTGTGGCACACTCACAGGTTGTGGTTCTGCGGGTAGGAGGAGATAATGCTAACCATTTCGCTAATGAATGCGCAGCGCGAGGAGCGCCTGCGCCGGGCAATCACTAGCAGACTGATGCACCGGACTGCACCACCGATCACCAAAATTGAGTTGTTTCTGACCGAGAGCTGCACTCTAAACTGTGACTATTGCTTCGTGGCAAACAAGAAGACATCGAGGCGGATGCCGTGGAATGTCGCCTGTGCGTCTGTCAATATGTTACTAAGGCTGTCACGGGATGTTACTACCGTGAGCATTACTTTCTTTGGCGGAGAACCACTTTTGGAATTTCTTTTGATGAAGAGGATCGCCGAGTATGCGGAAAATAGGGCCGGACAACTCGGTAAAAAAGTGTGTTACGCGGCCACAATCAACGGTACCCGCATGACCCGTGAGATTGCGCTCTTCGGGCAGGAACACGGGTTCAATTACCTGTTAAGCGTAGATGGAGAGCGGGACGCACATGACCGTCATAGAATAACCACGAGCGGAAGGGGTTCATGGGAAACCGTTATGGGTGCCAATTTCAACCTACTCAAATCCATCCAGCAGTGGGTAGGTGCTCGTGTTACGGTAAACCCTGATACGGTGGATCGGCTTTCGACTGGCATACGTTTCCTGCATAATCATGGCGTAAATCAATTCATTATTGGGACAAATATGGACGTAGAGTGGAGCAAAGAGGAACTGAAAATGTGGGGGGATGAGATGCGCGAGGTTGCGTGCTTCTATGCGGCTGAGAAGAAGAAAGGCTCTCCGATCCGAATCACCGAGATGGATGAGACTTTGGAGGATATCCGAAATCGGTCGGCTGGATATTGGGGCTGCGACGCTGGCAGGACACGAGTGGCGGTTTCATGTTCGGGGGATCTATACCCGTGCTCCCGATTTGTGAGTCCATTTCCGGGCATGTCAGACCGCTTCCGCCTGGGCAACGTATTCGAGGGCATCACAAATCACATCGCCCATGCCGATCTTATGGATAGTAGTGATGAGCGCCGTCCCTTATGTCGGGTCTGCGGTTATAAGGACTTGTGCCAAGGTCCGTGTCCTGCATGCAGTTTCCACATGAAGGGCGATATCCACGCCCCTCTGCCGATCAATTGTCTCTACACGCGCTTTCGAGCGGAACGCCTTGGGGAACAGGCCATTTAGCGTCGGCTGACTAAAGGGAGCCGACCGCAACGGAGGTGGCAGGACATTTGAGAGTAACTTATGGGAATTATTAGTTCCAATCTCAGGCAAATATCCCGTCCCGTTAGCGTTCTTCGGGCTTGGCATCGCTCTATGGCGGTGTGTCGGGAGGAAACTGCTAGGAATTTACATCTGTTCGCGCCTCCAAATTCCGACCCGGAGAACCAGCCTGATCAGCACCATCTTTTCGACGCCCAGTCCGGCCAGCATTTACTAGTGAGTCCACTTCTGAGAGACCTGATTAAATTAGCGGCGCTGCCGGAAGAGCAAATGGCGTTCCACATCTCCCAAATCGCGGCAACGACTCCCCTCAACCGACTGTTCGACGGAATTGAGAACCATGCGAAACTTACCCATTACCTTCGGCAGGTTGCCACCCCGCCGCCCTCCGTCCAGGAGCCTAAACCGCAGAAGGGGGAGCTGCTGATGGACGGCACCCTTACCTGCAACCTTGCCTGCCGCTACTGTAACTCGCGGCGAAGGCGGGTGGAGGCTGCCGAAGGAAGGGCGCCGAATGTAATGCCGCTTGAAACGGCCCAGCGGAGCATTCGCTTCATCACCGAGCGGATGGCCGGAAAAGTGCCGGTGGTTTATATCAACTTCACATTAGGCGGAGAGCCGCTGCTCTCCTTGGAGCGCTACCGGAACCTTAAAAATTACTGCACGCAGCTTTCCAAGGACCTGGGGCTATCCATCATCTTGAACATGAACACGAACGGAACCGCCCTCCATGAAGAGTGCATCCGTTATTGCGAAGAGAACGAAGTCACGATGGCGGTTTCCATAGACGGCCCGAAGGAGATTCACGATGCCATGCGTCCCTTCTCCTCCGGTCGAGGCTCCTACGATGCCATTGTAAAAAACCTGCCTCGGATGCTGAACAGCTCGTGGGCGGGATTACGGGACGCGGCCGCCGGCGCGGTGTTGACCGCGTTATACCCATTTCCCAAACAGGTGTACCAACATCTGATTGAGCTGGGGTTCCGGCATATCGTGGTCACGCCGGTGCGCGACTTCGAAAAGTATGAATGGTCTTTGCGCGCAGAAACCCTGAATGCCTTCAAGAGTGGGTACACCGAATACGCCGAGTGGATGCTGGAATGCCTGGTGAATGGTGATGATCGCATCTACGCTACCCTCGTCGAGTTCGATTTCTTTGCCCGGTTTCTGATGCGGGTGATTCGAGGCAACAAGCAGGCCATTCGATGCGAGGCGGGCCGAAACACCTTCGGCGTCGGCATTGACGGCAGATTGTACCCTTGCGATAACTTTATCGGTTGGGATGCGTACTGCCTGGGAGACGTTCATCAAGGAATAGATGAGACAAAACGATCGGAATTTCTCCAAGACACGATGATAGACCAAAAGCCGGTGTGTAAGGATTGTTGGGCGCGTTACCTGTGCGGGGGCGGTTGCTATTTCTCGGCGGTACTTGCAAACGGAGATCATCGGATCCCCAACGCCGTTAAATGCGAATTGGTGCGCCATTTGGTAGAGCTCTCCATTTGGATAATTATTGAATTGAGGCAGCGCAATCCGCAGGCATTAAAACGGCTCTGTTATTCCGTTTCGAAGGCATCCTCACCCGCCGTCATTCCGATGGAACCGGAAGAATTTCAAACCGTTGCCGCTCAACCATCAATGAGTTGAGACGATGCCGGCTCCGGAGATCAGCATTATAATCCCGACGCGCAACCGAGCCGCCATCCTGCGCCGATGTCTCCGCGCCTTGGAAAAGCAGATGGCGCCTCATGATCGGTTTGAAGTTATCGTGGTGGATGATGGATCGGATGACGAAACGCCTCATGTCCTGCGTGAGCCATATAACCTCTCTCTTCGATTTTTATCTCTTCATCATCAATGCGCAAATGCGGCTCGAAATCGTGGCGCGGCGCTGGCCCAAAGTGAATTATTGCTCTTTCTCGGAGACGATACACTGGCCGCTCCCGAAGTGGTTGAAGCGCATCTTGAAGCTCATGCCGCACGATCCCACGTTAGCGTCGGCGTGCTGGGGCGCATCACCTGGCTGCCAAGCCTGCTGCACCAGCCATTTCTAAGGTTTCTGGCGGAGCCCGATTGCGCTCATCAAAGCAGCTTTACGGGATTTGATCCAGAGAACGTGCCGGTGGGAAGGCTTTACGGCAGCCACCACTCGGTGAAGCGTTGCTTTTTCGAGCAGCATGGCGGTTTTGATGAATATTTTACTATGCCGGCCTTCGACGACATAGAGATGGAGTTTCGGTATCGTAAATCAGGATTTCGGCTGGTCTATGAGGCGCGAGCGCAGGCTTTCCACGACCACCCATACACGTTCACTTCGTACTGTGAGCGGACGCGAATGGTAGGTCGTATGTCCGTCCGATTGTATCAGAAGCACCCGAAAAGCGCGACGCTGACTGGGCTTTGGGAGCGGTTAAGGATGCCGGTGGATGAAGCCGAGTTTCAGAAAAAGATCGCCCGACTGGAGGAAGCGGAAGTGCAGTTGAAGAGATTGCCGGAGGATAGCGAGGAATTCCAGATCGGCTATAACGAGCTTTGCAAAGAGTGGACTCAGGCGCTTTTGGAAGCCCAATCGCTGGGGGCAAGAGAAACTTTTCAAAAAGAGACTACGTGACTTTCAACGCCGGCTTAAAATCCACCTATTTCGCCGGCCTAAATTTCCTCTCCTTGGGTGGTCTCCACCGGCCCAGCTTAGCAAAAATCACAAAGTAAATCTTGACCAAAACGCGAATTTTTGATAAGATCCCAATGGCTTGAGTTGTGATAATTCGCTCAATCCCCAATGACAACCACAAATTAATGAATTAAAGCAGGAACACGACGCTACGGTGTCGAATTTTGTGATTGATAAGAAACGTTGAATAATGCTGATGAAAGTGGAGAGTTGAGCATTTCCTGATGAACCGAAGGGATTTTTTGAAAGACACCGCGCTGGCTACTCTAATGGTGATGCTGGGCGCGGAAGAGATCAAAGCCGATCAGACGACCAACGCCGCTGCCCCTCAACCGGCCGGCCCACCGGTAAACTGCGGCGTCATTGGGTGCGGCGAACAGGGCCGCAAGATTTTAACCATTTTGTCTCGGCTTCCGGCCGCCAATGTGAGCGCCGTGTGCGACACCTATGCTCCTTTTGTCAAACGGGGCCAAGAGATCGCCCCGAAGGCGGCCGGATTTTCGGACTATCGCCAGCTTCTCGATCAAAAAGAGATGGAGGCGGTTTTCGTTGAAACGCCGACCTTCGCCCATAAAGAGATCGCGCTGGCCGCCGTCCAAGCGGGAAAGCACGTCTATTGTGATGCGCCGATCGCCGGCACGGTGGAGGATGCAAAGACGATCGCGCTGGCCGGCCAATCTTCGAAGCAGATTTTTCAAACCGGCCTGCAAAACCGCTCCAACCCCCAGCATCTCCATGTGGTTAAATTCATCCGAACCGGTGTTTTAGGGATTATCGCGGAGGCGCGCGCGCAATGGCATAACCGGGATAGCTGGCGCCGGGCGGCCCCCACCAACGAGCGCGAAAAGGAGCTGAATTGGAGGCTTTATCAAGCGACCTCAACCGGCCTGCTGGGTGAGGTGGGCATCCATCAGGTGGACGTGGCGAGCTGGTTCCTCAACTCCTTACCGATCTCGGCCCGCGCCTACGGGGGAATCATGGGCTGGAAGGACGACCGTACCGTGTTCGATACCGTTCAGTGTATGGTGGAGTACCCCGGCAACACCCATCTCATTTATGATGCCACGCTGGTCAGCTCTTATGACGCGGTTTACGATCTTTTTCTGGGATCGGCCAGCACCGTGATGATGCGGGGCGAGCGCGCCTGGATGTTTAAGGAGGCGGATGCGCCGATGCTGGGCTGGGAGGTGTACGCCAAGAAAGATCAATTCGGCGATGAGACCGGAATTGAGCTGATCGCCGATGCCACCAAGTTGCTGGCGCAGGGGAAGGAGCCGAGCACTGAATCGCAGGCGGCGACCGGAAAAGGCCCGCTCTACTACGCGGTGGAGGCTTTTCTGAACAGCGTGCGCACCAGCTCAAAGCCGCTCGCCGGGGCGCTGGAAGGTTATCAAGCGACCGTTGCCGCCATCAAGGCTAATGATGCGGCAACCAGCGGCACTAAAATCGTATACCAGCCGGCCTGGTTCCAATTGAGCTAGCTTGATGAGGCGGTGGATTCCGTCCGTTCGCGCTCAAGTTAAGCGGCTCCAGTGAACGATTAGTTGGACTGAGTGCCGATCCTAAACAAAACCCATCAAGTGATCAACTATCATCTGTCAGATAAAATTGGAAAAGGAGCAATTAAGGTCAATGGATCAACAAGAACCGAACAAAAAGCCGACTCGCCGTGAATTCTTAAAGACGGCATCGGTGGTTGCCGGAAGCGTTGCGATGACGGCTGCAGCAAAGAGCAGCGTCTACGCGCTGGCGCCAAGCCGTGTGATCGGCGCCAATGACCGCATCAACATCGGCCATATCGGTGTGGGCGGACAGGGAATGACGCATGTGCGCCTGCTTAAAGAAAATTCGGCGGCCAACAACACGCAGTCCATTGCCATTTCTGACATTTACGAGCCGAGAAAGCAGGCTGCCAAGGAGTTCCTCGGCCTGGATGATGCCCATGTGTACCAGGATTACCAGAAACTACTCGAAAACCCGGACGTGGACGTGGTTTGGATCGCCTCCCCGGAACACTGGCACTACCGAATGGCGATGGATGCCATTCATTCCGGCAAGGACATCTACCTTGAGAAGCCGATGACCCGCTACCTGGATGAGGCGCTCAGCCTATGGAGAACGGTCAAAGGCAGCGACCGGATCTTCCAATTGGGCGTGCAGGCTTGCACCGATCAGCGATGGCATGTGGCCGGCGATGCGGTTAAGGCGAACCGAATCGGCAAGATCATTTGGAGTCAAGGCAGCTATTGTCGTAACAGCAAAGACGGTGAATGGAATTACTACACGATCGAGCCGCAATGCACGCCACAAACGCTGGACTGGAAGCGCTGGCTCGGTCCCGCTCCTTGGCATGAATTCAGTCGTGAGCGCTACTTCCGGTGGCGTAAATTTTGGGACTATTCGGCCGGAATCGATTCGGATCTTTTCCCGCATCGCGTAACTCCCCTGATGATCGGCATCGGCGGCGCTGAGTTTCCGGAGCGAGTGGTGGCGGTCGGCGGAAAATGGCTGAGTGAAACCGACCGGCAGGTGCCCGATACCTTTCATTTAATGGCCGATTTCCCCAGCAAGCAGACGATTGTGGTAGTGGGTTCCACCGCCAATGAGCAAGGCTTACCGGATGAGATTCGAGGCCACCACGCCACACTCTACCTTGGAGGCAATAGCATTGACCTCAGGCCGGAGCGCGATTGGTCGGATCAGATTGATGCGGTCACCTTACAGGTTACGGGACCGGGCGAAGACATCGCCGCCCACGAGAAGAATTTCTTGGATTGCGTACGCAGCCGAGGCGTTCCAAACTGCGATGTAGATCTCGCCGTGCGGGCGCACGCCGTTATTGCAATGGCTGAGATGTCATATCGGCAGAGCAAGACGATGCTGTTTGATCCGGTACGGGTTCATCTTATTCAGGGCAAAGAGGAGAAGCCAAAGGGACAGGTTATGCCGTGGCACCCCTTGAAAGAATCGGCAAAGGCATAATTCAAGTTCGTTCGATAGCCAATCATTACGACCGGCATTTCATCGGCTTGCGAATTGCCGGTCGTTTTAATCGTTACTGAAATGCTAAATTGCCGCCTTGCGCTGCACGCGATGGCAACCCGGTTTGAGCTGGTGATCGAAGGTGACGATTCACCACGATTGAGGGCGGCCGGGGAAGAGGCTCTGTCTGAAATAGCTCGGTTGGATGCTCAATTGAGCATCTACCGAACCGATTCGGAGATCAGTGATCTGAACTTGGGAGCTCATCGGGAGCCGGTGAAGCTGGATCCGCGAACGTTTCACCTATTGAGGAGGGCAATTGAGCTCTCTCAATTAACCGGCGGCGCCTTCGATATCACCGTATTGCCGCTGCTTCGGTGCTGGGGATTGGCGGGCAGCAGTGGGGTGCCGCCACCTGATGAAATCGAGCGTTGCCTCCAACTGGTTGGCGCTGATCATCTCCAGTTTGACGATCGGGTTTGCACGGTGCAGTTTAAGCAGACCGGTGTGCAGGTGGATTTGGGGGCGATCGGGAAAGGATATGCGGTTGATCGGGCGTGCGCGCTGATGCGGGAAAACGGTGTTCAATCGGCGCTGCTCAACGGCGGCTTAAGCAGCGTGGCTGCGATGGGATCATCCAGCGGCCATGAGGGCTGGCGGGTTGGCATTCAGCACCCTCTTGCTCCGAATCGGTTGTTGACATCCGTTATATTGATGAATGAAACCCTTTCCATATCGGCGGTGCACGGCAAAAGCTTTTACGCAGAGGGGCGCCGGTTCGGGCACGTCATTGATCCGCGAACCGGCCGCCCGGTTGAAAATAGCTTGTTGGCGGCCGTCATTTTGCCATCCGCAACCGACGGCGACGCCCTCTCAACCGCGCTGCTGGCGCTGGGGCCGCCCGGTTTAGCGCTGCTTAAAGAAAAATTCCCATCGGTGCGCGCTTTGGTTGCGGTCGAAAATGGGGGTAAATTACAGGTGGAGACGCAGGGGATTGAACAGGAAATCTCATCAACCTTGCATTGATAGCAGATAGGAGGCGAATTCACCCGTCCTTTGAAATGGGATGATTTTGGCAGCATCAGCCCCTCCACCTTAATTATCCAGAGAATGAAATCCATTCGTTACGTCAAATATACTATGCCCTAAGGAAAATTTAAGGAGATAATGAGTGTCACAAATTCAACACGACGTGGAATCACTGGCTACGCCGGCCGATTTTAATCAATTCTGGCAATCTACACTGGAGGAAGTACGCCGATATCCGCTGGACATCGTGCATGACACCCGGCGGGCTCTCAATTATCATGACTTCCGGGTTGAGGTTCTTTCTTACACCGGATTTGGGGGCGGCAGAGTATTTGGCTGGCTGGCCATCCCTCCAGAGGCAAAGCAACAGCGGTGCGGCGCAATTCTCTGGCTGCCCGGATACGGCCTGGTCACGCCGGCGATTGACGCGGTTACCACCGTTCCCGGTTATATTACGCTCGCAATCAACGTTCATAACTTCACTCCTGACTACCTTCCACCCGATTTCGACCCACGGTTCGATGGCTATATGGTGCGCGGCATCGAATCGCCGGAAACTTATCGCTATCGAGCGATCGTGGCAAACTGCGTCCGTGCAATTGACGTTTTAGCCGAACTACCGGAAGCGGATCCAAACCGGCTGTCGGTATTAGGCATCAGCCAGGGTGGCGGGTTGACGTTCATCACCGCCGGCCTTGACCATCGAATTCGTTGTGCGGTTTCCGATATCGCCTACCTTTGCGATCTGCCCCTCGCCCTGCATCTCTCTGACGCTTACCCGTTTCAGGAGGTCAACGATTATCTGCGAGGCCGTCCCGATATGCATGACACGGTGATGCGCACTTACGCCTATTTTGATCCGATCAATCACGCTCCGAACATCCGCTGCCCGATTTTAGTGAGCGCCGGCACCAACGACAACGTCTGTCCACTGCCCACCATCCAGGCGGTATACGATCGCATTCCCGCCACCAAAGAGTGGATTTCATACGATATCAGTCATGGGGTCATTGCCGAGATGAACGAATCGTATCGCCGCTGGCTGGGCATGTACGCGCGGGAGTGAGCGCCGATGAGGTGGTTTCTAGGTGGGATGGCGGCGCTGTTTTTCGTGATAGGAGCCTGGCTGTTGATCGGAGCGCTCTTTTCCCGCGAAGCGAACTCCATGCGGTGGATTCACGCCGGTTTGGGGCTGGCCGCGTCGCTCATCTCAGCAGCGTGCATATTCTGGATACTCAACCTTATCACATCATCCATTGAGTGCGCTGCGGCAGCCCTGATTGTCCTCATTCCTTCGCTGATCGGCCTGTATCGCCTCTCCGAGCAGAATACGGTGATGTAGTTGTAGTCATTTCAAGAAAGCAATCCATCCGCCTTGTGACGTACCAAGGGTTTGCACGGTAGACAACTCAGTTTTCGCAAAAGATACGCGGGTGTGGGTAGGATGCGGGCGCCGTTCCGTGTGTATATTCCAAATAAATCGCGGTGGCAAAATGAAATGCCACGATGGTGCGAAACGCGAAAGCAGGCGCTTCTTGCAACGTGGATTTTGTTTGGGATCAGACAGACCTGAATGATTTTTGAGTGAGAGTACGACCGTTTTTCTTTAAGTGTGGCCTGACCGCTGGAAATGATGGGACGTCTCGGCGTGCGCGTCGGCCACGCCGGCCGGGTCACAGTGGATGAGCGCATCAGCAAGCTGTGGAATCTCTTCCAAAAGCGCATGACGGACGCGCTCGGCGATTCGGTGTCCCTCCATCACCGATACAGATGGGTCTACTAATAGGGTGGTCTCCGCCTGAATGACATGACCGCACCACCGTGCCCGAGTATGCGCGACGCCATGCACTCCCTCCACATGAAGCGCTAAGTGCTCGATATGGTCGAGAACATCCGGCTCAATGCCATCAACCGCGTGAGATACCACCTCGCGGCCGGCCTCGTAGGTCAGCCACATAATAGCGACGCTGATCACCAGGCCGGCAATCGAATCTAAAATGGGGTAACCGATCAATACGCCGATCAGACCGGCAACGGCCGCCAACGAAGTTAGGCCGTCCATACGAGCATGCTGCCCGTCCACAACCAGCGCGGCGCTCCCGATCATGCGGCCGATACGTATCCGATATACTGCGACCAATTCGTTGCCCAGAAACCCGATCACACCGCCTGCAATGCCGACCCACAAATATTGAGGTATAACCGGATGAATTAAGCGGGTGAACGACTGGTACGCCGCGGCCAGACCCGTTCCCATGATGATCGCCAGTATCATCAATCCGGCCAGGTCTTCGGTTCGGTTAAGTCCATAAGGAAAATGGCGAGTGGGCGTGCGAGAGGAGAGGCGAAACGCGATCCAGAGCGGCACCGCCGTCAGCGCGTCGGCAAAGTTATGAATGGTGTCGGCCAGCAAGCCGGCGCTGCCGGTTAGCCAAACGATAATTCCCTGCGCTATGGCGGCGACAAACAGCACCACCAGCGACCACTTGACTGCCCGGATGCCCTCCGCACTGGAGATAAGGGCTGTATCCAGTATAGAGGAGGGCACGTGCGAATGGCCATGGGCTTCGTCCGGATGTGCCGGATGGCGCCCCCCCTCATCGTATTCCATAAGATGGGTGCAATTCATAAGCCACATAAGCGAGTTACCTTCGCGATTCGGAAGGCCAGCCTCTACTTCTGGTTCGCCTTAAGCTCGTCCAACAGTATCTTCACCGCACCGTCAAGTTGCACATCTTTATGTTCCTGGATATCTTGCGGTGTTTCGGGTATGTCCACATCCGGCTTTACCCCGTGATTTTCCATATCTTGACCGCTCAAAGTATACCAGCCCCACATCGGAATGCGATAAGCGGTTCCATCAATGAGGTGCGTGTCATACGTGCCGATGACGTATCCCGGCGTCGGCACTCCCACGACCTTGCCGATCTTCAGCGTTTTAAAGGCGTTGGCGAATATTTCGGTATCGCTGGCCGAATCCTGGTTCACTAATAACACCACCGGCCGGTTCCAGTGCTGGAAAGGTTGGGTTGACCGATAAGCGTCGCGGGGTTGGGTATAACCGTAAACATCACGGGTCAATATGTTAATAATTTTATCGTGCGTGTAGCCGCCGCCGTTGAAGCGCATATCAAGTACGAGGCCCTGCTTGCTCTGAGCATCACCAAAAAGCTGGCGCTCAAACTTCCGCAGGGAGCTGTCGTCCATCGCCTTCACATTAATGTAAGCAAGGCGGTCGTCCGACAGCTTTTCAACCTCTTTTCGCTCGTTTTTCACATATTGGTCACGCCATAGGTTCTCCCATGCCGCTTGCGTAATTGGTTTCAATTTTACATCATGGGCGCCGGTTTTGGTAGGCTTGCTGTTGACCAGCAGTGTAATTTCCTTACCGGCCTTATTCTGCAATGTCTTGTAGTAGCTTTCGTTATAGGAGACGTCGGTGCCATCTATGCTCAAGATGTATTCGCCCGGCTTCACCCGATGCTCGTTCTCATCGCCGGGGCTTTTAGGCATTACCGATAACACCTTCAGACCGGGTCCGGGATAGCTCTCATCGAAGGCCATCGCCAACGTCGCGGTCTGCGGTCCGGGCGGTCCACTGGGCGCCGTGCCGATTTCGCTGTGCGAGGTGTTGAGCTCGCCGATCATCTCGCTCAGCAGGTTGGCAAAATCCTCCGGCGTTGCAATGGACGAGAGGCGCGGTTTATACTTCGCTTTGACCGCCGCCCAATTTACGCCGTGCATTTTGGGGTCGTAAAAGCCGACATCAATCATCCGCCAGAACTGATTAAACGCCTCATGCAGTTCGGCTCGGCGGTTAAGCTCCAGGTTGGCTACGAAGGGCAAGAAGGAGGGGGATCCTCCGCCTTTCGGCATCGAGCGAATGGTCCCACCGGCTGCCAGATAGTAAAATTTGGAGCCATCCGGCGCAAAAAAGAGGGTGGCTGATCCCTGATTGCCGGTACTGATACGGGTTGGCGCGCCGCCCGGTGCAGTGGGAACCGACCAGAAATCGAACTCGCCTCCATATTTGGTGGAATAGATCAGCGTCGTTCCATCGGGTGAAAGGGCGTAGCCTGCCACGCCATTGGTGGTGTAGGTGACCTGCCTAGCCCGGTCTTGGATGCCGTCAAAGTCAATCTTAACCACCACCGGCTTCTTAGCGGCGGTCCCGCCCGGTTTCGCCGCGGTGGAGGGTTTAGGCTCATGCTTCAACAAGGGGAGTACGTAAAGGTCGTCATAAGGAGGTTGATGCTGGCTGTGGCGATCCGATTGAAATACCAGAAATTTCCCATCTTGGCTCCAGGTTGGGTTGACATTTTCACCCGGGTAGCGGGTGATATTGACCGAGGTGCCGCCTACGCTGGGAGCGATCCAGATGTCGGTGTTATTCAGCGGATCGCGGCGCGAATAAGCGATCCACTGGCTGTCGGGCGACCAGTTGAAGCTGTTGATGCCGACCCCGAACAGGTTGTTGCCGGCCGAATCGGCCAGCTTGATTGCCCCACCACCGGTTGCAGGGGCCACATACAGGCCACCCTGTGCTCCGCTGCGCAAGAAGGCGATTTTCTTGCCATCAGGTGACCAGGTCGGCCCGGTATCCTCCGTTATATCGTTGGTTATCCGGGTCGTTACCTTTGTCTTCACATCTTTCACGTAGATATTGTCCGTTCCGCTACGGTCGGAGACGAAGGCGATTTTAGTGCTGTCGGGCGACCAATCTATCTGATCGTTGTTGAAGGAGTTTTTCGTCAATCGAGTTGCTTCGCCGCCCTTATCGGCCTTGATTGTCCAGATGTTGCCACGAATGACCATCGCGATCGTTTTTCCATCGGGTGAGATTGCCAATTCGGTGGCATTCCCGGTTAAAGTGATTCGCTGGTGATTATTGACTTTCTCATCGGATGGGGCGTAGATGGTTACCGGATGTGGATTGCCGCCGCTTGGATTAATCACCGAGATGCCGCCGCCGTACTCGTAAGCGATCAGCGAGCCGTTCGCCGCGATATCGGGATACCGGACCGTTCCGGTTTTATAATGGGTGATTGCTACCGCTTTACCGCCATCCACCGGCTTACGAAATAGGTTTGGTGTGTCGTAAGCCCGATTGCTGGTGAAGTAAAGGTATTTCTCGCCCGACGAGTAGAGTGGCCACATATTCATACCATCGTAGTGGGTGATGCGGGTTATCTTGTCGGTAATCAGGTTTTTGGTGTAGATATCGGCGTGCATCGAGCCGATATACCGGGGGCGCCACCACGGCACCGCCATTCCGCTGCGCATATAGGCGATGCTCTTGCCATCCGGTGAGTAGACTCCATAGCGGCAGGGCTCCAGATCGTGGGTGAGGGTTCGGAGATGGCCGGTCGCCACATTGATGGAGTACTGTTCCAGGGTAGGCTCATGACGGATCGAAGTGAAGATCAGCTTCGATCCGTCGGGAGACCAGCCGCCGATAAAATCGGGTGCGCTGTTAAAAGTCATTTGCCGGGGTTTTCCACCGGTGGCCGGAATGATAAAGATATCGTAATTCCCGGTTCTTACCGTCGAGAAGGCAATCCAATGCCCATCGGGAGACCATCGTGGATATCCATCCTGAGCCATATTGACGGTTAAGCGTGTCGCCACACCGCCGGTCACCGGCACCGTCCAGAGATCGCCCAGATAGGTGAAGCAGAGGGTTTTACCGTCCGGTGAGAGGGCCGGGTATTCGATGCCGACGATCGGTTTGTTGGTTGGAAGAGGCAAGAGTTTTCCCTGCGCCGTTGCGATTGCAGGAAAAGATAAAAGGATAGCAAGCGCGATAATATGATGGCGTAGCAGCACTCCCGGTCCTCCTTTTGCTGTATCCGTATAAAGTTATAAAGCCGAACGGATTGCAAGTTGTGAAGCGTCTAACCGTGAAGATGCGAGCGAAATCCCTCTCCACGGCAGCTTAGGTGAAGACGGCGATATTCGATACGGCTCACTTTACGTGTAAGTAGGCGTTACCGTATTTTTCAACACCCATTAAAACACGTAATCTTTGGAAAGAGTTCAATTTTATGGGATTGTTTTATATTGCTCCGGCAATGTTATAGCGTAATTATCCTAACCTAGCTGCTCCTGCCTGTCGCCGTCGCCAACAGCGCACCAATCCCCAAAACCCTAAAGGTTTTGAAAACCTCTAGGGTTTCGTCTTAGTGTCCCACCGAACTGAACTCATTCAATCTGTGATAGCTCTATAATACCGCATCCAGTATGGATACCGTGTGCCAATTGGAATTAAGAAAGAGTTCAATTTTGCGGGAGTGATTTTCGTTCGACCCCCATCCCGGCCCTCCCCCGTCAACGGGGGAGGGAGTTGATAATTGCGGTGAGGGTAAGAGCCTGCTGCCTAAATTACCCAGAGAACTGAACTCATTCGAAATTAAAGCCAAATTGATTTAACCCTGAGAATTTATCCGTTATAATATTCCAACTGAATTTTTAGTAAGCCAGCGTTTTGATTGGAGAGATGATGCAACATTCGTTGAACGG
>JAKBZR010000117.1 GCA_021842405.1 bacterium | reverse complement strand
CGCCCAGACTCATGATGTGGTGCGAGGCAATCAATGGAAGGAACAAGGGTAAATATTAGAGTACACCCGTCAACCCCCATCCCAGCCTTCCCCCTGAAAGGGGGAAGGAGCACGGAACGGTTGCGAGTAGGAAGAGAGTAGGACAAGTTTAAGGTGGAAGGCAAGGATGGTGGTGCGACGCAGTAATCGCCAAGACCCAGTCCGGATCCCTTCCCCCTTTCAGGGGGAAGGTTAGGATGGGGGTCGGCCTAACGCGCTCCCAACCCCCTCCTTCTTCGCCCAGACTCATGATGTGGTGCGAGGCAATCAATGGAAGGAACAAGGGTAAATATTAGAGTACACCCGTCAACCCCCATCCCAGCCTTCCCCCTGAAAGGGGGAAGGAGCACGGAACGGTTGCGAGGGGGAAGAGAGTAGGGCAAGTTTAAGGTGGAAGGCAAGGATGGGGTGCGACGTAGTAATCGTCAAGACCCAGTCCGAATCCCTTCCCCCGGCACCCTCTTCAAGTTTGGGGCGGAGGAATATGGGAACACGTAGCTCCCTCCCCCGTTGACGGGGGAGGGCTGGGGTGGGGGGGCCGAAAATGATTCCCACAAAACTGAACTCTTTCCCCAGCTTGACAGCCGCACGACCTGCCGGTATAATCCAAACGTAACGGGGTGTAGCTCAGCTTGGTAGAGCGCCTGGATGGGGGCCAGGAGGTCAGCAGTTCAAGTCTGCTCACCCCGACCAGTGCGGCGTGAGTTTCCGAAAAGGCTTAGTTCCCCCACTGGGAGTATTGCGATCAATCCCCGCCGGTAGCCTTGATGTAAGTTCCATTCTCAACATTCACCTCCGCGCTTCAATTAACTCATTGCAGTTTGATGGACACTTGATGATATGAAACCACGAGAGCTTCAACAACGATTGGAAAATGAGGTGCTGGTTGCCGACGGAGCGATGGGCACCGTCCTCCAAACCCGCGGCATTACGATCGCCCATCCTTATGAGTATGCCAGCCTTACCCACCCTGAGTTAGTTTTATCCGTGCATCAAGAGTACGTTCAAGCGGGGTCTCGTATGATAGAAACCAACACCTTCGGAGCGAACCGGATCAAGCTCTCCGCTTATGGACTGGCGGACCAAGCCTCCGAGCTGAACGCGCAAGCGGGTAAGCTGGCACGCCGGGCAGCCGGTGGCAAGGTATTGGTGGCCGGCGCGGTCGGCCCCTGTGGAAAACCATTAGAGCCGGTGGGCACCATCGAGCCGCACCTGGCGATGGCTGCATTTCGGGAACAGGCCACCGCCCTCATAGAGGCCGGCGTTGACCTAATATTGCTTGAGACCTTTTCCGACCTAGAAGAGCTGCGCCTGGCTTATCAGGTCATTCATCAAATCACCGATATCGCCATCATCGCGCAAAAGGTATTTATCGAGGACGGCGAGACGCTGGCGGCCGGGCTGCCGGCCCGCTTCGCGGAGGAGGTATCGGGCTGGCCTGGTATTGCAGCGGTGGGGGCGAACTGCGTGGTCGGGCCACAGCGGATGCGCGAAATCGTGAAAAGCATAGCAAGCTCCACTAAGATACCCGTTTCGGCGATGCCGACGCCCGGGTTACCCCAGTTTGTCGCAGCCAGCGATATGATCGGCGGGACGGTTCGGTATGCGGTGTCGCCCGCGTATTTTGGACAATCGGCGCGCGAGCTCGTTGAGGCGGGAGCAAGCATCGTGGGCGGATGCTGCGGCACCAGCCCTCAACACATCGCGGAAGCCGCAAAGGCAGTCAGCGAAATAAAGCCGATATACCGCGTAAAGCCGGTTACAGCCATTCCCATTGCTCCGGCTAAAGAGCCGGTCATCAAGCAACCGCCGTCGGCGCCATCCCGCTTAAGCCGCATTTTGGGCCAAAAGTACGTGATTACGGTTGAGCTGGATTTGCCTCGTGGTTTAGATATCACCAAAGTGTTGGATGGCGCTAAGGCGATGAAAGCCCGAGGCGGTGATCTGATTGACATATCCGATGGCGCGCGCGCGCGCCTTCGAATGAACCCGATGGCGGTTGCCCACCTGATTCAGGAGCAGGTAGGGATCGAGGTGATGATGCATTTCGCCTGCCGCGATCGGAACCTGTTGGCGGTGCAGGCCGATCTGCTGGGCGCTCACGCGCTCGGTATCCGCAATATCTTGGCGATTACCGGCGATCCGGCCGCGATCGGAGATTATCCCAGCGCCACTTCGGTATTCGATATCGATTCCATCGGATTGATTCGGATACTGCGCCGCTTTAATGAAGGGTTCGACCTGGCCGGCAACAGCATCGGACGAGAGACCGCCTTCACCATTGCGGCCGCCTTTGATCCGCTGGCCCCCGATCTTCGCTTAGAAAAAGAGCGCCTGAAACGAAAAGCGGAAGCGGGAGCCCATCTGGTCTACACCCAGCCCATTTTTGAGCGAGGCGCCTTGGAGGAATCGGTGAAGGCGGCCAAAAGCTGCCGCCTGCCCATATTTTTCGGCTTGTTGCCGCTCCGGAGCAGCCGCCACGCTGAGTTTATGCACAACGAGGTGCCCGGCATCTCGATACCGGCCGAAATTCGCAGCCGTCTAGCAGAAATCTCCGATGAGGAGGGACGCCGGTACGGGATTGAGGTGGCCCAACAGTTTTTGGCGGCGGCGAAAGCGATCACCGACGGCGTCTACTTGATGCCGCCGTTCGGCAACTATCGCGTCGCCGAGGCGGTATTGGAGGCATTAGAGTAACGATTACGGTTATGGCAGTGATTTCGATCATATTGCTCCGGCAATGTTATAGCGTAATGATCCTAACCACACTGTCCCGCCCGTCGTATATGACACCGGTGACATCGTGCGCAAGGTGGACCAAGCCGGGAAGATATCCTTCCGCAACCACATCTTTCAGGTGGGGAAGGATTTCCGCAATCAATTGGCACGAAATTTGCAGGTACTTATAGCGGGACTGCTTTCTGAAAGAGAGGGCGATTTAAACGAAGCGAGGGAGGTGATTCATCTAATTGAAGCGATAAGTGGATTCATGGACAAAGATTGGATATTCAGCAGTAAAGCGAATAACGCAGTGAAGCAGAAAGGATTATCCAGTGAAACGCGAAAAGTTACCTCTATTAACGATGTGTGGGTTGCTGGCCCTGATCATGGGGGCGGTAACCGGAAGTCGAGCGCAGACCATCATTCCCGATTCGGCGCTGATCCCTTCAAACACCTATTACACCGACATCCTGGGATCGTCTTCAATAATGGGACGAAACGACGATGGATCGAGTGCACAGTTACCCTTAGGGTTTACGCTGAATTTCTTCGGCAGTGATTACTCCACCTTCTGGGTAAATAATAACGGAAACGTTAGCTTTACCCAATCCATATCGCAGTACACGCCAACCGGACCCCAGGGGGCGAGCGTGCCGCTTATCGCGCCCTTCTTCGCCGATGTGGATACTCGCAACTCTGGCAGCGGGTTGGTTTACCTGCGAAACGATATCCCCAACGAGGTCATCGTAACCTGGGATGCGGTTGGCTATTTCGGTTCTCACGCTGATAAGCTCGATAGTTTCCAACTGGTGCTTCGCGGGCCGGGATACAGCATTCCCGTCGGCGAAGGCTCGATCGGGTTCTTCTATAAGTCAATGCAATGGGAAACCGGCGACGCCAGCGGCGGCAGCGGCGGCTTCGGCGGCACACCGGCCGCGGTCGGTTTTGGGAACGGCGCCGGTCAGGGTGAAGTGCTGCAAGGCTCGATCCAGAACGGGATATCGGGCATTGTCAGCGATCACCATATCTGGTTCAACCAGAACTTGACGCCGGTACCACCACCTCCATCCAACCCCAACGTCCCCGAGCCCGGCACATTATCGCTTCTAGCCGGCATGGGACTATCCGGCGCCGGTATGCTCTGGCGGCGACGCCGCCTCGCTTAACCAACCCTTCTAATCAGTCCAAACTCTTCCGGCGCCAGTACGGGCCGGAAGAGTTTTTTTTGACTCCCTAAACATTCATTGAATTGAGTGGCTGTTGAAAAAGTCGCGGGAGCCCGCCGCTTCGTCATTCCCGCGAAAGCGGGAATCCATCCCTCCGGTCATTCTCCTACCCTCACCGCTCCAACAGCATAACAGCGGTCCTTCTCACAAAGACCCATCTCATCAAACCCTGGATTCCCGCATGGCTCCACTCCAGTGGAGTGGAGCCATGCGGGAATGACGTGGAAGGGGATTCTCGCTTTCGCCTGCCTGCGGCCTGCCTGTTGCAGACAGGTAGGCAGGCGGGAATGACGAAGCGGCGGACTCCGGCGGGCTGATCAACAACCACTTCGATCTCCTTCGATCCTATCTACCGCTGGAAAATAAAAGTCTTTCAAATAAATTTAGTCAAAATAGCATAAATACCAACCTTTTGGCACGAAAATTGCAGGTATCCAATACAGGTGTTGCCTTCCCCCTGCTGATCTTCACGGTACGCCCAATGCGCCACAATACTCTTGACGGAGGTGTAAATCATCACTATCGCTGATTAAATTTGATCGCAGATCGAGAGCAAGGCAGTTCATCATTCTAAAAAAGGAGAACAGTATGAGACGCATTAAAAATGGATATCTGTGGGCAGTGGCTGTCATTGCCATCAGCATTATGGGCGTGCAGATCGCCCAAGCGCAAACCATCATTCCCGATTCGGCGCTGGTGCCATCTACTACCTATTACACCGACCTTATCGGCGGCGGCATCGGCAACATCGCCGTTATGACGGGTGGTGGTAATGCCGCTAACGTCGGCGGCACGGACGGAAGAAACGACGACGGATATGACGGACCGTTAAACCTCGGTTTCACGATGAATTTCTTTGGAACCGACTACTCCCAATTCTATGCCAATAACAATGGGAATATCAGCTTCAACAACGGAATTTCGGCTTACACACCCACCGGACCTATCGGCGCGAATGAGCCGATTATTTCACCGTTTTTCGCCGATGTGGATACCCGCAATTCGGCGAGCGGGGTGATGCATATCCGTACCGATATTCCCAACGAGGTCATCGTAACCTGGGATGCGGTTGGCTATTACGATACAAACGCCAATAAACTGGATAGCTTCCAACTGGTGCTTCGCGGACCGGGCTACACCATTCCCGTCGGGGAGGGGCCGATCGGCTTCTTCTACAAATCCATGCAGTGGGAGACCGGCGACGCCAGCGGCGGAACTAACGGATTCGGCGGCACGCCGGCCGCAGTTGGTTTTGGAAACGGCGCCGGCCAAGGTGAGGAGTTGCAAGGCTCGATCCAGAACGGGATATCGGGCATTGTCAACGATCACCACATCTGGTTCAACCAGAACTTAACGGTGGTTCCACCTCCTCCCAGCAACAATGTTCCTGAACCGGGATCGCTTTCGATGCTGGCCGGAATGGGGCTGTCCGGTGCCGGCATTCTGTTCCGGCGGCGGCGCCTCGCTTAACCAACCCTTCAAATCAACTCACACTCTTCCGGCGCCAGTACGGGCCGGAAGAGAACCCACATAAGCATATCCCTCATCTCGCCTTCTAATCATCCACCACGCAATATTTGAAAATAATTATCGTAGTTACGCGAAAAACTCTTATCTGGCACGTTTTATGCAAGTGAATATAGTAGCGGTGCACCTGTGGGGTTGTGGTATGAAGGTCACCGATTAACTCAAGAAAAGGAGAGATGAAATTGAAAAAAGTAATGCGGGTATGCCTGATCGTGATAGTTGCATCTATACTGGCTCAAGCGGCCTACGCACAGGTTACGGTCTCAGTGGGGTACGCGGATAATCTCCGCAAAGCGGCTTCTTCCCCAACCCTTGGTATGGGTCGTCGCTGGTTCCGGCATCCAATTTCTTTGGGAATCCGGCAACCACCAATCCGCCCGCCGGCGCCTGGGATTCAGGAGCGATCCTGATTGATAACACATCAGGCTCAGCCGTTACGCTTGGCGGAGCATCTGTCTCTGGCTTTGCTGACGGATCCTCCTATCAACTCTGGGATTCGTTCATCGGAGGATCAGGCTTCTCAATACTGCCTGGCCAAGGAGTAATTCTCGCACAAACTAATGGACAAAACTTCGACACCAGCGATACCTCTGGCGGCTTTAGTCCCAGTAATCCGGCGCCCAATCTACCGGCTGTCCAACTGACTCTGAACGGCACGCCTCACATCTACACCGATACCGCACAGGTACTCAATACCCATGGATACGATGTAGCAAATTACGGCTATCCACCCGGTGGTGATACGAACGAATCGTTTGCCTGGCGATTGATCGGCACCTCTGGAACCCGTAGCGGCGCAGTGCCCGAACCCGGCACCCTTTCGATGCTGGCCGGAATGGGGCTGTCCGGTGCCGGCCTTCTGTTCCGGCGGCGGCGCCTCGCTTAACCAACCCCTCTAATCAGTCCAAACTTTTCCGGCGCCAGTACGGGCCGGAAGAGATTTCATTTATGAGGTTGTTGAATAAGTCGTTGACTGCTTCTTCGTCATTCCCGCGAAAGCGGGAATCCATCCCTCCGGTCATTCTCCTACACTCACCGCTCCAACAGCATAACAGCGGTCATTCTCACAAAGACCCATCTCATCAAACCCTGGATTCCCGCCATCCACTCCAGTGGAGTGGAGCCATGCGGGAATGACGTGGAGGGGCCACCTTACTCTGGTCCTTCCTGCAGGACTTCCCCTTGAGGGAAGAAAAGCGGGAATCCATTCCTTTTGCAGGTTTCCAATATCCACCCACCTGTCGTCATTCCCGCGAAAGCGGGAATCCATTCCTCTGCCCATTGGTAAGCAAGGATGCTGGTGTTCATCTGTCATTGCGAGAAGCCGCGAAGCGGCGACGAAGCAATCTCCTTTCTGTCAACGAGATTGCTTCGCTCCCTGCGGTCGCTCGCAATGACAAGATGCGAAGGGTTTGGATTTTTAGTTAGATGCTATGCTGGATCGGGATTCCGTCTTACAGCCCCGGAATGACGACCCAGTGGGTATAACGGTATTTTTCAACAACCTTTTAGATGGGTTCTATGATCTCGACATTGGCGCGCGGCACCACCACAATGGTTCCATCTTCTAATTTCGCCTCCAAAACCCTCACCACTGCGCCGGAATCCACTTGAATCACCTCCGATGGTAAAGCGGATACCGTCGCCAGCTTGCCGAAATAGGGCTCGCGGATTAGGCGGATTGAGCTTCCCACCTCCAGCCTATTCTGCTCGGTTTCCGCAGCGTTCGGCACCGCAGAAGTGGCATCCAGCGGGATAATGATCTCCGGCCTTATCACACCGGCCCGTATTTGAGTGGCACCGTTGATGGAAGCTCGGCGCCCGTTGAGAGACTGCAAAAGGGAGTAAGTCCGACGCGCCATCGGGATTTGACCAAATCCTTCGGTGAGAACGATGGTCAGCGGCAACGGTTCATGGCCGGTAATGGCCACCCCGATATCGTACTTTGGATCTTTCAGGGCGGCGCGCAGATAGTTGATCAGATGCTCATCCGGAAGCGCCGGCAGCACAATGCCCACCGCGCCCGCCTCCGCTGCCCGCTGCAAAGTCGCGCTCTCGGCACTTTCCGGTGTTACAATGATCTTCCCCTTGAGGTCTGTCGGCAGCTTTTCCGGCTTTAATGGCTCGCCGGCGGCCGGCAAAACCAGCAGCTCGCCGTTCTGCTCGCCGCCAACCCCAAAGATTCCCTGCACCATCGCGCCGGTGCACTCGATTGTAACCCCTTCGGATGGAATGATCGAGGTGACCGTTCCACTGATGTAAGCGGTCTTTTCAACCGTCGTCGGGGGCAGGCGGATGCCGATGTGACCGGTTGTTTCCGAAATGATCTCAACGGTTCCCGAAACCGGGCTGCGGAAATCGTTTTTAAACCAGCCGAAGATGCCTTTGGTCGTCGCCAGCACATCGCCTTTCGATATCGAGTCGCCGACTTTCACCTTGATGGCCGATTTCAATTCAACCGGTTCGATGCCAAGCTGTTCAGCCAAGCGAATGTTTTGCATCAGGCCCGGCATCTCGGCGCGCGCCACCACCGTCTCGGGCTGAACGGCTTGATTTACCTTAACCACGACCGCTCCCTTCAGCGGCAGGCGCCGAACCTTTTCCAAGCGGGCGCACGGGCTGACCCTCAAACCAGGCGTATATGCGGTAGCCACTTATATTGTCCTTTCGACCGGACTTTTCAACGCTCTACTCCCTCTAAATATTTGTTGAAAAATGCTGCGACACCCTCAGAGCGTCATTCCGGGGCCGCAAAGCGGAACCCGGAATCCATAGCATCAGTAAACCTACTGCCGATAGGCAAGGAACTGGATTCCCGCCATCCACTCCACTGGAGTGGAGCCATGCGGGAATGACGAAGCGTTGGACTCAGCCGAGTTTTTCAACAACCACTTAAGCAATTTATATCCTATCTTTCCTGAAAGGACTAAAGATCATTTATCATTGAGTCCCAACAAGAGGATGCCTCTTTTGTCTATAATCGGTCGGACATGTCCTCCGAAAGGTCAGCCGGTGTCAAGCGATAGATGCGGCCGTTACCGGCGATATAGTTTCCGGTTGGATCGGGCAGCATATGCGGAAAGGTCATATTATTCCTCAAGTCACCCCAGGTACGCAACAGGAAATGTTGGTTGTTATTGGAGGCAAAATGCTCAAAGATGATCGGCGAGCTGTTCGGGTGGATTGGGCGGGGCAAGATTTGTCTGTTTTTCCCCGATCCAAAAGTAAACTGAGTTTCGCCGCTGTTGGGATTGTAGCCGCTGTAGATGGTGTTGTAGGCGTAGCTCCAGGGCTTCTTACTATGATCCAGCGGGCACTTAAAATAGATGGAGACGCTTTTTGCCATACCGGAGGTCGCCGACATATTGGCTGATACCGCGTAAGACCAGTTTGTGGCAAGCGGGAAGGTGCCGTCCCAATCTCCCATATAGACCTGCATCGCCTCTTGAATTTTCCGCAGGTTGTTCTGGCAGGTCTGGAAGTTTTTCATCTGGGCGATTCCATTAAAGTAAGGAACCAGCAAGATAACCAACACAATAACGATCAATAATATCACAGCCGTTTGCAGCCGTGCGCGCTGCTTGGGGCCGAGCCATAGCGTGGGTTTGCGATGAGATGCCATTCATTCCTCAAATGCGGCGCATTGCGCCAGAAAATGGTACTGAAGCGCTCCCGTGATCCAGATCGG
>JAKBZR010000116.1 GCA_021842405.1 bacterium | reverse complement strand
GAACAACTAGATTCCCGCTTTCGCGGGAATGACGTTGAGGAATGATGCGCCGCACGTTACCTTACGCCTGTCCTCCTCTGTAATCACGTGAACAACTAGATTCCCGCTTTCGCGGGAATGACGTTGAGGTCGGTTTTATGGTTATTTCAGCACACATTGGGCGATCACGCAGGATAGCCCCTACGCGCTGGCTCCCTACACACTCCGCGGGAATGACGAAGCAATAGGTTCCGGCGATTATTTCTGCAACTGCCCAAATGAACCATTCCGGCGGGGAAATGCCTTGAGCATGCCCGCTTCCACATCTATCGGCGGTCTTTTACCCCCATTTCAAGACGGCGCCGCTGCTGGCCGAGGTCGCCATCTTGACATAACGGGCCAGGTAGCCGGTGGTGATGCGGGGCGTTGGCGGCTGCCACCGCTTTCGCCGCTCCACCAATT
This sequence comes from bacterium, assembly GCA_021842405.1. GTDB lineage: Bacteria > Armatimonadota > Chthonomonadetes > Chthonomonadales > JAMCWF01 > JAMCWF01. The sequence continues at coordinate 8,872 of JAKBZR010000116.1, read as the reverse complement.
CCGCCTCCGACAATCGAACGTTCAACTGGCGGTTCGGGATATCAATCGTGATGACATCGCCCGGGCGCAGTAGGCCGATTGGACCCCCTTCCGCCGCTTCCGGAGAGACGTGGCCGATGCAGCCGCCGCGGGTTGCGCCGCTGAAACGGCCGTCGGTGATCAGCGCCACCGATTCGGAGAGGCCCTGGCCGGCGATATAGCTGGTTGGCGAAAGCATCTCCTGCATGCCGGGACCGCCCTTCGGCCCCTCATAACGAATCACGACCACATCGCCCGGCTTGACGCGCCCTCCCAAAATGCCCTCGCAAGCCTCCTCCTGGCTTTCGAAAATCACGGCTGGCCCCTCGAAGGTCAGCATGCCGGGCGCCACCGCCGAGGCTTTCACCACCGCTCCATCCGGCGCCAGATTGCCGAACAGCACGGCCAACCCGCCGGTCCGACTGTAGGGCTTTTCAACCGAGCGGATGACGGCCGTGTTGTGATTTTCGGCGCCGGCGATGTTTTCACCCAGCGTCCTGCCGGTAACGGTCAAGCAATTTAAATTCAGCAGGCCGTCCACTTTGGAAAGCTCCTTCAAGATCGCGGAGATGCCGCCCGCATAATCCACATCTTCGATATGGAATAAGAAGCCTTCCGGCGTGCGGGTAGGCGCCACTTTACAGATATTGGGCGTGCGGGCGCTGATCTCATTGATCCGATTGAGATCGTAGGGGATGCCCGCCTCATGCGCGATCGCCAGCGTATGCAAAACGGTGTTGGTCGAGCCGCCCATCGCCATATCCAAGGTGAAAGCGTTATCCAAGCTATCCAGCGTTACGATGTCGCGCGGCTTGATGTCTCGGCGGATCAGCTCCATCAGTTGGAAGGCGGCTCGCCGAAATAGCTCCACCCGCTGCGGGTTGAAATGGTCGCGGGCGCCGGCCAAGATGGTGCCGTTCCCCGGCAGCGCGAGGCCGATCGCCTCATTCAAGCAGTTCATCGAGTTGGCGGTAAACATCCCCGAGCACGAACCGCATGTCGGGCAGCCCTGATCTTCCAGCTCCTTCAACTCGGAATCGCTGATCTTGCCGGCCTTATAAGCGCCGACGCCTTCAAACACGGAGTTGAGGTCCACCGATTCACCCCGACTGGTCTTGCCGGCCGCCATCGGTCCGCCCGAAACGATGAGGGTGGGGATGTTGGCTCGAAGGGCGCCCATCATCATGCCGGGCACGATCTTGTCGCAGTTCGGAATGCAGATCAGGCCGTCGAAGCAATGAGCCATCACCATCGTTTCCACCGAATCGGCGATCAGCTCGCGGCTGGGCAGGCTGTATTTCATGCCGGTATGGCCCATCGCGATGCCGTCATCCACTCCGATCGTGTTGAACTCGAAGGGAACGCCGCCCGCTTCCCGGATCGCCTCCTTGATGATCTCGCCAACCTTATTCAGGTGAACGTGCCCCGGTATGATCTCAACAAAACTGTTGCAGACGCCGATAAACGGCTTGCCCATATCCTCATCGCGCACCCCCGCCGCCTTCAGCAAGCTGCGATGGGGCGCACGCTCGAAACCCGATTTTATGATATCAGAACGCATCCAACTTTCTCCTTCCTCAGCCCTCTGTAGCCCGGTGGAATTTACCGCCATTTCCCTACCCACGAAGGACAATCAATTACAAGATAAATACGATTTTTTAACGTTGGTACCTTAACCGGTTCGGTATTGCAATCGCAAGAAGAGGGTCAATCTGTCGTTTTTCAACATTCTTCTAAAAGATAGCACAAACGGCGCCTCCGGTCAATTTCGTAAGAGTTCAGTCCCGGCCGGAGGCCGCCTGATCAGCGGACTGGTATCCAGACCTGCATCGGACCGGCAGCTCGGTTCGCCCACGAGTAATAGGGAACGGCGACCAGTGAAATCACCCGGCCCGGTGCATGGCTTCGAAACGGCTCTCCGTTTTCTTCCGAAATGATCCGGTAAAGGGAGCCCTTCCAATTGGAGCGGTCAGCCACCAGCGCCTCGCCGCGTAAAGTGATCACGCCGCCGAGAATATCCGGCTCCCAGTGAGGCGCCAGTTGCGAATTCATCGGCAGCTCCATATCCCACACATCGGCGAGCGGATGATCGGCCTGTTCGATGCAGTAGACCAGCGGACCTCGGCGCAGCGCAACTCGCCCTCGGTTAGAGGTTACAAACGGATGGGCGGTGAGCTTTTGTACCGCCATCGGCATCTGGATGGTAACCTGGTCGCCCGACTCCCACTTTCGATTGATCTCGATGTATCCCCCCGCGTTCCTCTTGACCTTTGGATATCGCCCGTTCACCACAACCTCCACACCGTTCTCGGCGCACCAGTGCGGGTGGCGAATGAAGAGGCTGAATTCGCACGCCTGATCCAGTGAGATTAAGAGATCCACTTCGTCATCCCAAGGAAAATCGGTGGTTTGGGTAATGGATACCGGACCGACTTCCGGCACATCGAGGCGCGCGTCGTTGCCGGCGAAGTGGTGAATCCACAGCCCTGTTTCAGATACCCCATAGATATAGCCTGGCAGAGAGGCCAGCGTGCGGGCGAGATTCGGCGGACAGCAGGCGCAGCCAAACCATGGTTGCCGGCGGTGCCCACCCCGGTCGGCCAGCGGATTTTCATAAAAGTACCGGTCACCCTCCATTGAGATGCCGGATAGGATCCCGTTGTAGAGCGCGGTCTCCATCTCATCCCCGTATCGGGTTTCTCCGGTAATGCACAGCATCCGCCAGTTCCACATAAAGCTTGCGATCGCGGCGCACGTTTCGGCGTAAGCCCGTTCATTCGGCAACTCATAATCGGCGCCGAAAGCCTCCCCTTCATAACGTGCCCCCAACCCGCCGGTCAGATAAACCTTACCGTGATAACAGTTATCCCAAAGACGTTGCAGCGCTTCATAGAGGCTCTCATCCGCCGTCTCGGCATATACGTCAGCCGCTCCGCAATTCAGATAAATGGCGCGGACCGCATGGCCGACCATCTCGCTCATCTCGCGAAAAGGCACATGATCTTGATGGTAGGGGCTGCCACCGATGATGGATGGCATACTGCCGCGCAAATCAATGAAAATCTGCGCCTGCTGGAGGTATCGCCGATTTCCGGTCGCGCGATAAAGCTCGACCAACGCCATCTCGATCTCCGGATGACCCGGCACGCCTCGTTTTTTCCCCGGCCCGAAAACATCAGTAATGTGGTCGGCAAACCGGCATGCCACCTCCAACAGTGAGCTTTTACCGGTCGCCCGATGGTGAGCGACGGCCGCCTGCATCAAGTGGCCGGCGCAGTAGAGCTCGTGCATATCGCGCAGGTTACTCCAGCGCTGCGCGGCGTTTTCATACATGTAGTAGGTATTCAGATAGCCGTCCGGTTGCTGTGCCGCCGAGATATCGGCGATCAGCTCATCAACCTGGGCATCGAGATGGGAATCATAATCGGTGGCCAGCGCGTAAGAGGCCGCCTCCAACCATTTGTAAACGTCCGAATCGTTAAAAAAGATGCCTTGAAAATCGGCCTTGAGACGTCCGGCAGCGCGGCGAAAATTGTCAATTCGCCCAGTCTCCTGGCACTGCTGGTACTGTGAAGGGATCGTTACGCTAAGGTTTCGCTTTAACCGGGGCAGCCAGAATCGATCGGTGAACCGCACCGCACCGAGCGGCACCGGTTTAACGGTTATCTTCCGGCTACAGTTAAAATCAACGATGGGGCCTGATACCTTTTGCTGGGAACTCGAATCAGCGGTCATGTCGGCTTTTCTCCTATGAAAAATAATAATGGCATCTTCATCGGATAACTACTCATTCACAATCCGGTTTTGTGACCTATCACGGATCGAGGGTGGATAAGCTACCGGTTGATGCTTAACCACCCCCGCAATGACGCCGCTTATTGCAAAATAAAACTAGGGGGTTTCCGGTTTTTCCCCGATCGCCTCCAAGCGCCGTTTTGCCTCAGCATAGATCGAGGCCGCAAGCGGTCCCCGTTGAGCGGCGCTGATGTTTTCATCGAGATGTTCTGGATTGGCCGTTCCAACAATGGTGGTATGGATGTCGGGATGAGCCAGCAGAAATCGAAGTAAAAAGACGGTGCGGTTTTCGCCCTCTTCCCGCAGCTCATCCAGCTTCGCCTGCTCAAATTTCACCCAGCGATCAGTGCCGCCCAAGCCAACTCCCGGCTCACCACGCGCCACCCCGCCTCGATCAATGATCCCGGCGCCCGATTGCGCTGCCTTGGTTATCACGTTTTCGTGAGCACGCTCCAGCGCCGAGTAGGGTATCTGAAAAGTATCAAAAACGCCCCACTCGATGTAGGCGGTGATGTGTGGCAAGGTGGAGGAACAACCGATCCAGCGCACTTTACCTTGCTGCTTCATCTCCTTGAGGGCATCCACCAATTCACCCTCCACGCACTGCTCCACCGATGGGTTATGAAGCTGGATAATATCGAGATAATCCGTTTTTAAGCGGCTTAAGCTTTCATGCAGGCCGCGGAAAAGGTTTTCCCGCGTCCATTCGTGGGGTGTGTCATCGGTATTTTCGTCCCTTGGCACCACTTTGCAGCCGCACTTGGTGGCGATATAAAATTCGCTGCGGCGATGGGAGATGAAGCGGCCGATGAACTCCTCGCTGCGGCCGTAGTCGTTCGATGTGTCAATGAAGTTAATGCCGGCATCCAATACCGCGTTTAAGATGCGGTCCGCCTGCGCTTCGGTAACCGCCCGGCCGTTCCAGATTCTAGAGCCTCGTATTTCCATCGCTCCAAAGCCTAGCCGGGTTACCGTCAAGTCGGTGCGGCCCAGTTTTGACGTAGCTAAATCACGATTTCTCATGTCGGAACCCTTTCATCCATTCTCGCATCTCGATTCAGGATCATTAAAGATAGTTTACCTAGGATGGCCGATTTATTCAGTCCGAGAGAGTTTAGTTTTGCGGGAATGACGAAGCGGCGGACTCTGACAACTTTTTCAACGACCTCCTAAGCGAGCAGGCTGTCCAGCGATTCGGTGGCCGAGCGGAACTGTTCGTTATACAGATTCTGGTAGACACCGGGCCGGGCAACCAGCTCATCGTGGGTGCCGATATCCATAATTACACCGTGGTCTAACACCACGATCCGGTCGGCGTTCATGATGGTACTGAGGCGGTGTGCGATCACGAAGTTGGTTCGCCCCTTCATCAGCTTTTCGAGGGCGGACTGCACGTTCGCCTCCGTTTTTGAATCGAGCGCCGAGGTGGCATCGTCCAGGATTAAAATGCGCGGGTTGGTCAGCGTGGCGCGCGCGATGGCGACCCGCTGCTTTTGCCCCACCGACAGCTTAATCCCATCCTCGCCGATCTTGGTATCGTAACCATCGGGCAGCTCGGATATGAAGTCATGCAGGTCGGCATCCTTGGCCGCTTTGATGACGGCGTCGTCGCTGGCATCATGCAAGCCGTACATGATGTTTTCTTTGATCGTGACCGAAAACAGCAGTGATTCCTGGCTCACAATGCCGATCTGACGCCGCAGCGATTCCAGCTTGATCTGGCGCACATCCACCCCGTCAATTTGCACCGCCCCTTCCGTGACGTCGTAAAATCGCGCGATGAGGTCCACCAGCGTTGTTTTTCCGGCGCCGCTGGGACCGACTACCGCAATGACCTCACCTGGCTTCACCTTCAAGTTTATATCTTTCAAGACCGGATTGGAGGGATCGTAGCCGAATGTCACGTCTTGGAACTCAACCGCCCCCTGGATATCGCGTAAGTAGACCGCGTTCGGGGCATCGGTGATTTCGGGCCGGGTATCGAGCGTCTCAAAAACCCGATCAATGGCCGCCCCGACCCACTGCAGCGTGATGTTGAAATCCACCAGTCGCACCGCCGGGTCGTAAAGATAGCCCATATAGCCGGTGAAGGCGGTCAACTCGCCGACCTCCATTTGACGGTGGAGAACCAGCGAGCCGCCGACCCAAAAGATCGTGGCGGTACCGAGCGCTCGAATGATGCCCGCATTCAGGCCCAACCGCCGGTTTAAGTGAGTTTGAGTCATGCCCAACCGGAAGTTATCTTGAACGGTGGTCATAAAGTTTTCGGTTTCAAACTCTTCCCGCGCAAAGGCCTTAACCACCGTAATGCCGGCGATCTTTTCTTGCAGGGCTCCCAGCATCGCGTCCCATTTTTCGCGCAGTTCCTCACTGAGCGATCGGATCCGCTTGAGAAAGACCTTGTAATTGAGGACGTAAAACGGGACCACCGCCACCGCAATGAGAGCCAGCCGCCAGTTTTGCCAGAATATCACCCCCAGCACCACCGTCAAAGTCACAATATCGGTGATGAGGGTCACGAAACCGCCGGTGATCATATACTGAATGACGTCAATATCTCCGGTCAGCCGCGCCATGATTTTGCCGGTCTGCCGCTGGTCGTAGTAGCTCAGCGAGAGCCGGTTGAGGTGGCGGTATGATTGAAACCGCAGGTCAAAGACGACCCGCTGCCCCAGCCAGTTAATCAAAAAGTTTAAGGTGTAGCTGACGACACCTCGTATCGCATATAGCCCAACGACCAGCCAGAAGATGACGTTCAGCGCATGCCATTCATGCCGGATGAAGACATCATCCAGCATGTAGCGCTGGATGAGCGGCATCGGTATCATCGAGATGGTGATGAGCAGCATCAGGACGACAGCCACCCCTACCCGCATGCGGTACGGTTTTAAATAGCTCAGCAGACGCCCGAAATTTCCCATTATCCCCACTCAGCTCCCGGCCGTTTCACTGACCGACGAGCTCGATCGAGCCGCCTCTGCCGCTTCCAGTGCGACCTTAAATTGCTGGTTGTAAAGTCCGGCATAGATGCCGTTCATGGCCAGTAGCTCCTGATGGTTGCCCTGCTCTCGAATCACGCCTTTTTCCATAACCACAATCAGGTCCGCCTTGACGATGGTGGAGAGCCGGTGAGCGATCACAAAGCTGGTTCGTCCCTTCATCAATCGCTCCAGCGCCTCTTGAATCAGCGCTTCGGTTTCCGAATCGAGCGCCGAGGTTGCCTCGTCCAGAATTAAGATGCGGGGATCGGAGAGAATGGCGCGTGCGATGGCAATCCGCTGCTTCTCACCGCCCGACAGCTTAACCCCCTCCTCGCCAATCCGGGTATCGTATCCTTTCGGCAATGCCTTAATGACGTGAGCGATGTTGGCCGCCCGCGCCGCCGCCTCTATCTCCTCATCGGTTGCATCCAGACGGCCGTAGCGGATATTCTCTCGGATGGAGGCATTAAACAGGATGGTCTCTTGGATGACAACGCCGACTTGCTGCCGGAGCGAGTACAGATTGACCGAGCGGATATCAATCCCATCCACCAGTATCGCGCCCCGAGTGACATCGTAATGGCGGGAGAGCAGATTGATCATCGTCGTCTTACCCGATCCGGATTGACCTACGAAAGCCACGAGCTGCCCCGGCTTTACATGGAGATTGATGCCCTTGATGACCGGCTGGCCCGGCTCATACTCAAACCAAACATCCCGATACTCCAATTCCCCCTTTAAAACCGGCAGATCGGGAGCATTGGGTGGATCCACTATGTTCGGCTTGACATCCAGCGTATAAAAGATGCGCTCCAAAGCAGCGTTGGTTCGCGCCAGAATTTCATTCATCTGGATGAGTCGCACAGTCGGGGCAAAAAAGTAGCCCATCGCATAAGATAGAAAAGCAAGCAACGCACCCGGCGTCATGCTGCCCTGCAGTACCTCACGGCCGCCGTACCAGAGGATCAGCGCGGTACCGATCGCGCCGATAAACTCGGCTCGCGTCCATAGGCCGGTGCCGAATCGCCCTATCCTCACATTCAAATCCAGCAGGCTGCGCGTCTCGCCAACGAACTGTTTCACCTCAAACCGTTCCTTGGCATACGATTTCACCACCATCGCGCCGGCCAGCTTCTCCTGTAGGTCGCCTAGCATCACATCGCGCTGATCACGGATCTCTCGGCTGGTCGTTTTGATCCGACCGATGGCCATCAGATAGTTGGCGATGTAGAGCGGGTAGATCGGCAATATTCCGACCATCGCCAAGCGCCAATTTTTAAAAAACACGAGAAAAACCACCGCGCATAGAGTGGTGATATCCGAGATCATGGTGACAAATCCGCCGGTTAAAAGCTGGTTGATGGTCGCCACATCATTGATGATGTTGGACATCAGCTTACCGGTCTGGCTTTTTTCAAAAAATCCGAGTGAGAGGGTTTGAAGGTGGGCGTAAAGCTTGCGGCGTATATCGAGCATAAAGCGCTGTCCGAGGTAGGTTACGAAGATTGAAAGCGCATAACCCACCACTCCACTGGCGGCCGATATGCCCAGTATCAAGCCGAAATAGAGGAGCAGATTGACTTTTGCATGCTTGAAGAGGAGATCAATCAGGTTGCCGATGATGGTCGGCAATGGAAGCGCGAGGCCGGCGCTCGTGAGAGTCAAAGCCGCGATCATAATTAGCACGCCGCGGTAAGGCTTGAGTTCACGGACAAATCGAGCGAAATTCTTCATAACGATTAAACGTTAACGATCTGCTTCTTGGGCTGAGTCACCCTAGAATGCCGTGACGTCTGGGTGAGTCATCCGTAATCCGGCGTCTGCCTTATCAAACCAGTAATTTTACTGAGTAGTGCAAACATGGGATTTAGTTTACCCCTAACTCGCTTCGAAACGTCCGTTTGCTAAATATTGGAAAGAGTTCAGTTTTGCGGGAATGATTTTCGTTCGACCCCCACCCCGGCCCTCCCCCGTCAACGGGGGAGGGCGTCACCCATTTCCTCCCGCTTCCGATTCCCCCTCTCCGAGCTCGGAGAGGGGGTTAGGGGGTGAGGTGATTTACCTGTTAACCTTTTATT
>JAKBZR010000115.1 GCA_021842405.1 bacterium | reverse complement strand
TATCGGCCACCACGTCGAACTCGTACTCCACCCCGTCACGCTGGATCGGGGCCATGCCGATCTTCTTGGGCACCTGCTTGCCGTTTACCTCCTGAATGACGTATTCGGTCTTGGCCCGCATCGTCACGATCAGGTGGCAGTCAACGCCCAGCATCGAGTCAACCAATCGGTTGTGAAGCGGGGTCACCTCCCGCCAGGCAAAGTAAGAGTTGCCCGACTGGGATCGTTTGGCCGCCTTATCCACCTGATCGAGCGCTCCCTCCTTGCCCATCCAGGCATAGGAGAGCGAATCGATGACGAGGACATGGTAGCCGCCCTTCTCGGCCGTCTCAATTCCGCCTCCTGTACAGATTATCTTGGAGGCATTCTAACTCCACCTCGGCTCGGCATGCTACGCCCGCGACCAGTGCCCGCGACCGAACATACGTACTGGGGAATTTTAACCGGCCTTTTTGGGGATTTTATCACCGGCGGTGATAAGAAGAAAGAGCCGGGAGCTCGGTTTGTCGAGCTGCTGCGAACGATCTTGACACAAAAGAGAGGCTACCTGGCAAATCGTGCGAATGGCGGTATCCCGGTGGAGCCGAACGTTTGGGGCTATGATAGCCGAGCGGATAGCGAAGGCTACACCACCTGACAACCCCCGGCCAAAACCGACAAGCTGGGCTGGGTGGATGAAGAGGATCAAACCCTCTACCTCATCCCGGAAGCAGTCCGCCAGGCGGTGACGAGCTATGCAGCAAAGAGCGGCGAACGGTTCCCGGCCAACTCCACCCGCGCCCTATCGGATATTTTAGAACGAGAGCATATCCTAGCCCGCAAAAGCGAATCACGGAATCGTAACCTTGTCTACCCCAACTCGTTGGGGTCTCAAGTCCGCAACGAGGTGTCGGTGTGGGCTGAAAACCGTTCTCATTGGTGCTGGGCGATAAAGGTCGAAACACTCTACCCGAACGAACCATCCGATGAAGACGCCGACCCATTCGCCGATGAAATCTCGCTCCTTACGGAAGTAATCACCACCTTCAATGGCCAGGTCATTGAATCTCCTCACCAGAAACTCCAACAGCGGCTAGATATGTGAACAACAGCCATGGCACTCATGCGCGGATGCCACCCACCCAACAGCACATCACACAAGCAGAAGCATACCTCTCAAATAGCGGTGATAACGGTGATAGGGGTGAGATTGGTAAAAACACAACAGACAAAAATGACTTATGTTGCCCGAAATAGGCGCCGAGTGGGGGAGACCCACATTGACAATCGCCCCTTCTGCGTCTATAATAGCTCATCCATAATAATGAATAATTGGGCTTTTTCCCGGAGGTAAGTAGCGTTTGAAAAATATTCACACTCGTTGGCTGTTGGTGATTCTGGCGCTGGCGGCGCTCGCTCTCTATGTGGTTATCAAGGAGCCGATACGCAAGGGGCTTGATATCCAGGGCGGGATGCGTGTCGTTTTGCGGGCTGAGACCGAAAAATACAAAGGAGGTCAATGGACCGACAGCAACCTGAGGGCGGTCGTTCACATCATCCGCAACCGGGTGGATAACTTGGGCGTGTCGGAGCCGGTCGTCTATCCAAAGCCGCCGGATCAGATCGTGGTGGAGCTGCCCGGCCTCAAGAATCGGCAGGCTGCACTTCAAACAATCCAGTCTACCGCTCAGTTGGAGGTATATCCGCTTCCGGAGTTGGATAATAACATCTGGAGCCAGGAACCCCTTCTCGGCCCACACGGGCAAAAAACAGGATACGAGCAACTCATTGACAACGCCACCGGCAAGCCGGTCTCGCCGCAAGAGCTTCAAACGATGGTCTTCAGTCATCCCCCCATGCTGACCGGCAATGATCTGCTGCCTCAATGCCAGGCGCAAATAGATCCGCAAGGCCCGGTTGTTGCATTTCAATGGAATAGCAAGGGAGGGCGCATCTTTGAGGAGTTCACCCGCGCAAACATCGGCAAGTACTTGGCCATCTTTCTGGATAAACAGCTTCTAACCGCTCCCAAGGTTCATTCGGCCATTATAGGTGGGAAGGGCATCATCGAGGGAAGTTTCACGGTTGAGCAGGCGCGTTTGCTGGCCGCTCAATTGAATGCCGGCGCACTGCCGGTTCCACTGCAAAACTTGCAAACCGTTAATGTGGAGGCGACTTTAGGGGCCCAAGCGGTACGCCAAACCACCCAAGCCGGTATTCTCGGCCTTATCTTAGTGCTGCTGGCGATGCTCTGTTACTATCGCCTACCCGGTTTGTTGGCAGACCTGGCGTTGGGACTATACGGGATCTTCGTTTTCGCCCTCTTCAAGGCTATCCCAGTCACCTTAACGGTACCCGGCATCGCCGGATTCATTCTGTCCATCGGTATGGCGGTGGATGCCAACATTCTTATCTTTGAGCGCATGAAGGAGGAGCTTCGGTCGGGTAAAACCCTACTAACCTCGATTGATTTAGGGTTTAAGCGCGCCTTTACCGCAATCCGAGATTCCAATATTTGTACCCTCATTACGTGTCTGATCCTCTATGAATACGGGACCGGCGAGGTGCGAGGATTTGCCGTCACCCTGGCCATCGGCGTATTGGTCAGCCTGTTTACCGCCGTTCTGGTTACTCGAACCTTTCTCTACCTGCTGGTCAACTGGCCTTGGGCGCAAAACGAAAAACTATACGGTCTGGGTATACAGTGGCAGCCTCGTCTGGAGGTGGTCCGCAACAAATTTAAATGGTTTGCATTAAGCGGCTTGGTGATCGTGCCGGGGCTCATCTTCTGGCTGGGACTGCATGGAATTAAGCGCAGCATCGAGTTCACCGGTGGCACCGAGCTTCAAATCACCTTTCAACAGCCGCACACCGCGCGCCAGATAGACGGCGCCTTGAATGCGTTGGGATATAAGAATCATCGCGTATTGATCGCCACCAACAACCTGGCCTTCGTTGATACGCCGCTGCTCTCCAATGCTCAGCAAACCGCACTGCTGAGCGGCTTACAGCAGAAGGTCGGCCCGATCGCTCAAACGGTTGATCCCACCACGCATCAGGCAAAGTTGGATGTCGGCTCCTCCGATGTCAGCGGGATGATCAGCAAGGAATTGGTCCATGACGCCATCCTATCGGTGATCGCCGCTTCGGTTTTAATCATCCTATTTCTGGGAATTCAGTTCCGAATTGGCGGCTTTGTGGAAGGCTTGAAGTTCGGCACCAGCGCCGTGATTGCACTCTTGCATGATGTGCTGGTGGTATGGGGTTGTTTCGCCATTTTCGGTTATTTCTTTAACTGGATGGTAGACAGCCTCTTCGTTACCGCACTTTTGACGGTGGTTGGCTTCTCCGTACACGACACGATCGTCATTTTCGACCGCATCCGTGAGAACTTGAAGCGTCGCGAGAAGGGTGAAACCTTCAGCCAAGTGGCCGACCGCAGCATCGAGCAGACCTTTGCCCGCTCCATCAACACATCCGCTACCGTGTTGATGACCTTGCTGGCGTTAATCATTCTGGGCGGGCCGATCATCCGGTTATTCGTGGTGGCCCTCTTTATCGGAATTGTAAGCGGAACCTACTCCTCCATCTTTAACGCCACCCCAATTCTGGTGTGGTGGAAAGAGCTGACCGGTGAGGCCACAATCGCAGGCGTTACCGTATCGGCGGCTGCAAGCGCTCGGGCAGTCAGCAAACAGCAGGCGCGGACGTCCAAACCGCTGGTATCGGCTCCGATGGCCGCAACGAAAAAGGTGGCGGCAACGCTTCCCGCCGCCAAGTCGTCGCCCGCCGGCACTGATAACGGTAACACCACACCGGACAATGAGAGCAGGGATGACTTAGCGGCAAAACGAGATGCGGCAACCCGGACTCGGACGAAAAAACGCGCTCGGCGACGGTAAGGTGGAGGGATCCGCTAACCTCCTTGCCTGATGATTGAGGAGTGAAGTAGATGGCGGCTTCAGTGGAAAAACGATCGTCTTCAAGGAAGAAACGAGGCTGGCTCACGCTGGGAAGGGTGATCTTCGTCCTGATCCTCATCGCCATTTTCACCTTCGGCATGAACAACCGGCTGCGGGTTCCGGTTTGGCCCTTTGAGAATCACCCTCGCCCGCTGTACTGGGTGATCGGCGTCACGTTCCTGTTGGGGTTCCTCAGCGGATGGTTCGGCCACACGCAGTTGCGCGGGCGGCGGATCGCATTGGTAGACGACCATAAAAATGCCGCCTCAACCCCCACTCAACAATCGGAGGGCTGAGGCGGCATAGACCGCGTTTTACCTTTACTTTAATTTCGGAGCTTGTGAATCGATTCTCCCCGCGTATCCATGGCCGCCTCCATCACCGCCTCCGACAGCGTTGGATGGGCGTGGATAGAGGTTATCAGCTCCTCGACCGTCGATTCCAGTTTGATGGCCACAACCGCCTCGTGAATGAGATCGGTGGCATGAACGCCGATAATATGCACGCCGAGCACTTCTCCATATTTCCGCTCCGCAACGATCTTTACCATACCTTCCCGAGTTCCGATCGCCATCGCTTTACCCAGGGGTCGAAACGGGAAGCGGCCGATCATCACATCGTAGCCGGCATCCCGCGCCTCTTGCTCGGTCAAACCAACGGTTGCCACTTCGGGTTCGGTGTAGATCGGTGCTGGAACGGCGCGATAATCCATCACCGTCGCTTTGCCCAGGCAATTCTCCGCCGCCACAATTCCTTGATGCGAGGCGAGATGAGCTAAAAGCATCTTTCCGGTTACATCGCCGATCGCATAGATACCGGGAACCGAAGTCTGTAAATGGTCGTTGATTTCGATTCCACTTTTCGGGCTGTATTTGACCCCGATTTCGTCCAGTCCCAAGTTCTCGACATTGGGGCGTCGGCCGGCTCCCACCAGCACCACATCGCACTCAACGGCCTCGGTTCCTTTTGTGGTGACTACTGAAATCAGCTTCCTGGCGCCGGTCTTCTCGACCTTCTCAACCTTGCTATTGGTATGGAACGTAATTCCCTGCCGGGTCAGCGATTTCTTCAGCTCAGCCGCAATTTCAGCGTCGGCAGCCGGCAGTATCTCCGGCATGATCTCAACCACGGTGCACTTCGCGCCGAGTCCGCAAAAGACGTAAGCGAACTCAAGCCCCACCGCCCCCGCTCCAATTATCAAGATGGAACCCGGCAAGCTGGTTGCGCTCACCGCGTCATCACTGGTCCAAATCCCATCACCGGCCAAGCCTGGAATCGGTGGGACAATGGCTCGCGAACCGGTCGCAATGATGATGTTTTGGGATTCAATAGTCTCTTTGCCGCCATCCGCCAAGCTTACCTCGACCGAGTGCGGGGAAACGAGACGAGCGGATCCCACCACCTTCCGCACGTGGTTGGATTTCAACAGCGATTCCACCCCTCCGCGCAAGGTGGTTACAATTTTATCCTTGCGGGCAGTCATCTTTTCGTAGTCGGGCTTGGCCTCGCCGACGATAACGCCCAATTCAGCCGCTTCTTTTACCGCCCGATAGCGCTCCACGCTCCCGATCAACGCTTTGGTGGGAATGCACCCCCAGTTCAGGCAAGTCCCGCCCCAGCCCTTCGGATCCTTTTCAATGATCGTTACCCGGCCTCCCAGTTGCGCCGCCCTGATCGCTGCCACATATCCGCCCGGACCCGATCCAATCACCACTACATCGGCACCGTACTCCCCTTCTCGGACCATTAACCGTCTTTCCTCCTGTTATCCGACTGCACCCTGAATCGGCAAAATCACCTGTTTCGGTGCAAATTGATTCATAAAAATCGTATTTGATCAAACCAATTGATCGTCTCACTCGTCGAGTATAGCACTTCGCCAAACCCCCGTCAAAGTAACGGTTCAGTTTTATGGGAGTGATTTCCGTTCGCCCCCACCCCAACCCTCCACCACGAGGGGGGAGGGAGTTTAGCGGCGGTGCTTTTATCTTGCCCCCCCAGTCCCTCTTAATCCCCTCCCCCGTTTACGGGGGAGGGCTAGGGTGGGGGTGCATCCAATATGGTCGTAAATGATTCCCACAGAACTGAACTCATTCTTGGGGTGGGGCAGATGTAGAGTGCTTAGTGCGGTTAGGTGCGTTAGGACTATCCGGGACTAGTCAGCCACCCTCACGATCAGCCACGTGATGCCTCGCTACAAGCATAGGGCAAGCTGTTGCAAGTGGCAGCCGTATGGCGTTAGTCAGGCAAGATCATGGCGCTGTATGCTTATGATAGGCGGTTTGAATCGTCATTTCCCCTTGATATGGTGGGGGCAGTCTCATTTAAATATCCCCCGCCTGATGAGTTCGGCTTCGCATGCCTTAAACATCTTTTGAATGGTTGCGTTTCGCCCACTCGGTACGTTTCCCGTCTGCCTGTGCGCCTGCCTGAGCAGACAGGTATCCGCACATAGGGTAGGGCGGACCCGACCGTTTTGTCAGTATTTCTTTAATGCGCTCCATTTACCGTTTGCAGGATTTGTAACATCACGATGAGAACCATCATGATGACATAGATGCGTAAACTCCATAAGAGAATTCGGATGCCTCGGGTAAGTTTCATCCGTCCGAATTTGGTATGCTGTTTGGCGTTGACCAATTGATCCATCTCAAGCACCGAAAGCACCAGGTCGGGACGATGCTCAATGTCAATGGCAACGGTTTCTTCATTGGAAGCGGTTACCGGAGCGCGACGAATTTTAACTCCCAAGATATCATCTTCCGATTCCATTATATAGCACCCCCATTATCTCTCCACACAATTAAGACATACATTATAAATAAACGACC
The DNA here is from genome assembly GCA_021842405.1 of bacterium. Taxonomy (GTDB): domain Bacteria; phylum Armatimonadota; class Chthonomonadetes; order Chthonomonadales; family JAMCWF01; genus JAMCWF01. The sequence continues at coordinate 2,625 of JAKBZR010000115.1, read as the reverse complement.
CCATCTTATATGCCCGCAATAAGTCTTGGAAATACGGTAATGATCCCATACCCCAGCCCGGCCAGTACCAACACCACCACCACCGACACTACCGCAACATTCCCCAAACGGCGGTTGGTATGCTCCCCCATGATTTCAGGATCATTAACCAATAATACCAAAAAGAGTAAGGCGGGTGGCATCGCGAGAACCGCAATCACATTGACAACGAGAACGATATAGGTAAGCGGCGCGTTGGGAATCAGCACCAGCGCTCCCGCCGCAAAGCAGGAGAATAGTAAAATGCCATAAAACGGCCAGGCTTCCCAGAACGGACGGTTGAGGCTATGCGGCTTGCGCAGAACCTCTCCGAATGCGTAGGCGGATGAGGTGGAGATCGTCATGGCGGCGACCAGACCCGCCTCAAATATGCCCAGCGCGAATAGGGTGGCGCCGACACGTCCAATCCACGGCTGCAGTGCTTGTGCAAACTGGGCCGCTTGATAGTTTTGCGCATTGATTCCATGTTGGAAAAGGGGCGCCGTCGCGACGAGGGCGGCAATTCCAAAAACAGCGGCCAGCAGCGTGCCCAGCAGCGTATCAGTCCGACCGGCCCGAATGTCGCGCGGCTGCAAACCTTTGTCCACCACCGCGCTCTGTTGAAAGAAAAGCATCCATGGAGTGACCGTTGCGCCAATATTGGACATAATCAGCAGCATTACGCCGGGTTTAAACAGCCCACCACGAGGAAACGGAGACCAGGTGAGAAATGTGTGACCGATAGCCCCCCAATCCGGGTGGGCTAACAGCGCAGCCGGCACGAAAAGTCCGTTGAACAGAGCAAATCCCATCGTGGCCCGCTCCCAGGTCCAATAACGGTGGGTAAAGATCACGCCGAATACCAGCAACATTCCGCCGCCCACGGCAACCACCGGGGGAATGCCAAAAAAGCTGAGACCAGCCCGAATCCCGATGAACTCAGTCACTAAGGTAAGGAAGTTACCGATGACCAAGTCAGCCATTGCAAAGCGACCCCAGAATGGTCCGAAACGATCGAAGATAAGCTCCGCATGCCCGCGATGGGTCACCGCGCCAAGCCGGACGGTCATTTCCTGCACAATGTACCCCATCAAGAACGTCAGCAAAATGAACGGCACGAAAAACCCAATGCCGTACCGAGCGCCGGTAGCCGCGTAAGAGAGCATACTAGGCGCGTCGTTCTCGCCAAGGAATACCAGCACTCCCGGCCCGATGAGGAGCCACAGCGGCAGCATACGGCGTAGGAAGACTAATCCGGAACCGCTGGATTGCCGTGCCCGTTCAATGGCGAGGCGATCCAATGCCCGATCTATATCCTCGTGAGTAATCCCCTCCGGAATACTCCCTTCTGGCTGAACGGGTTTAGAGGCTAATGGCTTGTCCTCGATGTGGATATCTTCAGGCAACCCGTCCATCACAAGCGTTCCTGGCTGGTTTGCATTGCGTCATTTTCTACTCATCCTCTGAAATGGGGCGAGTTCCCTTTCAGCTTTTAATGGAATCGGACGCCCGTGCGGGTCTACGGTCGGGTTGCCGAGCAACTCCGCAATTCGATCCTCAAACTCTTCGGAAATGTGATGTTCGAGGCGCTCCGCCTCGTCGTGCACGCTTTCTGGCGAGTAGCCGAGCATATCGGTGAGGTATCGCTCCAGCAGGCGATGGTGACGCACCATTTCGGAGGCGATGTCGGCGCCGGCCGGCGTCAGGCGAACCCCGTAGTAGGGCTCGTGCTCCACCACCCCCTGGATGGCCAGATGCTTCACCATTTTTGTGATGGCAGCCGGCGTGGTATGCAGCCTCCGCGCCAGCGCGGTGGTGGTTGTGCCGCCCTCTTCTCCACTCAAAGCATAGATCGCTTTCAGATAATCTTGAACCGCGGGTGTCAATTCAGGGAGTGCCTCCAAAACTCTTTGATTGGTTAATTAAATTTTACCATGGTTAAATCTTAAAACGCAACGATTTTTCGCCATCATTCAACTTATTTTCCGCAAAACTGAACTCATTCTTGGGTTGACAATTCGTTCGTCGCGGAGCATAATTGGCCATCCGCAAGTTTTGGAGGTCAGGGGAATGACGAAAGAGAAGTATTCGGCCCCGGCCATCGAGTGCGAGGGCTGTTCCAATGCGATTCAACGAAGCCTAGGCAAGCTGAAAGGCATCCAGAAGGTGGAGGTTGACATCAAAAGCAAGCAGGTCACGGTTCAATTTGACGAATCGGCGCTCGATGAGAAAGCGATACTGGCCCGGCTGGACGCAGCCGGTTATCCGGCTCAAAAGATCGCTTAATTAGAAACAAATTCATCCGGATTCGGCGACTTTTTCAACAACCTCGTATAGGACGGCATTCGGGTCAATCCAATTTTAAGGGGGATAGTGTGAAGGTTTCAGGGCAGCGTCTGAAGAAGGTAGTCGTAGGGGCAATCGCCATCGTAGGTTTGGCGGTGACGGCCGGTTGCATTGCTTGGTCGCCCGATGGCTCATCGTTGGTGGTGGGGTGGTCGGTGAAAAACGGTCAGGAATCGCTCTACACCGTCAATGTGGATGGCAGCGATTTCACACCGGTTCCTGAGACCTCGGTTGCGTTTATGCCGAGCATTTCACCCAATG
>JAKBZR010000114.1 GCA_021842405.1 bacterium | reverse complement strand
CAAGCGGGGAGGGTGTCATTGCGAGCGAAGCGAAGCAATCTCCTTCACCAGTCCTCTCTCAGGATTGGGAAAAGAGTTGCCTGCCTGCCTGGCGGCAAACAGGGAGTGAGAACCGCCCGCTTAAATTGCCCGTAGAACTGAACTCTTTCCTATTTGACAATGCGAGCTTCGGGGGGGTATATTCCCATCGTAAAGCGTGCGATGGATGCTTTGCGAGTTTTACGGTCACCGCCGCCACCGCGCGGAAGGGAGGGTTCAGTGAGATGAAGTGCCCTCGTTGCTCATCCGAAATGCCTAGCCACGCTCAATTTTGTATTCGATGCGGCGCCCCGCTCTCGCCGGGGGCTCCACCCCCCCCGTTTGCCGCCCGGACCGCATCCCCCTGGAGACCGGTGGCGATCATTTCCGCCATCGTCATCCTCATTGTGATCGCGATGGTTGTCGGCTATGCCTATCGCAGCAACAATCGCTTAACGGTGGCGCCCGGCCATGCCGGCAGCTCCGGTAAATTGCTGGCCGAAACCGCCAGCGCCGGCCCAACCGGCCCGCTGATCTCACAACCCGCTCAGGTGACGCCGCCCGCCCCTTCCCCCACCGACATCATTGACTACCTGAAGTTTCTCCAGAAGATCGAGGAGCAGCGGAGGATGCTGGTTCGCCAACAACTTGGCTCCGCACTGAAAGACCTGGTCAAGGCGGAGGAGCTGGGTGCTACCCTGAGTACGCGGAAATACACTCAGACTTTCCAGCAGCTCAATAACGATGTCAACTATAACAGCGCGTCCTGGCAGCAGCTTTCGCGGGAGTTTATGTCCTACCCCAAGCCGGTGCCGCCCGCCTGCCAGCGCCTGCAGGCGAAATACTATACGATGCTGGGCAAGGTGGCCGGCAGCATCATGCAGATTTCCAATGCGTTGGCGCAAACCCAAACCGACCCCAATCAATCCATAGACACACTGAGCAACTTGCTAGGCGATTCCTCGGTGCATGAAGCCATTGTAAGCGCGAACGACGAGCTGTCACACGTTTGCGATAAGTACCATATAGACAAGTTTTTCAGCATCCGGGACGACTCCGGATACAACATGTTCACCCAGTAAGGCGGCATTTCGGCCGCGCGAAAGAGTTCATCTCTACGGGAATCATTTACGACCATATTGGATGCACCCCCATCCTAACCTTCCCCCGTTGACGGGGGAGGGCCGGGGTGGGGGGGGGCCGAAAATCACTCCCGCAGAACTGAACTCTTTCTCCCATTGCGTCTATTGCGGTGCTCATCGGCTATAATGTACTGGTCGAGAAAATGGCACCGGCCCATGAATCAGAAACACCGTTTTCATCGGGAAACCCGGATTGCACCGGCTGAACCATCTTCCGGCCAAGCCGGCTTTCATGAACCGGTTCAAAATCGCCAAACCCTTCAAAGTGAGAGTAATAGACCTTGCTGAACGCCACGTCGCGGCGCTGCCATGGCGAAAATTGGGGATGCCTGATCGCGCTGATCGTTGCCGTTTGTCTCATTCCGGCCCCCGGATTTGCCCAAACAAAGCCCATCAATCGGGTTACCTTTGTGACCTGCTATGATCACTCCTTCTTCTATGTCGCCGCCGTAATTCACAAGCCGCAACTGGCCGGCGCCGATCGCACCCCGTTCGGCGACCCGCTTTCCGACGACTGCTTTATGGTTTCGCTTCAGGTCGGGCCGGTTAACCAGCCGCATCGGACCGCGAGCTCCGTCTCGATGGCGGTCAGCGTGGCAGGGGGCGCCGAGCTCTATCGAGGGGCGGACGCCACACCGCTGGCCGGGCCGCAGGATTTCAAGCTGAATTCGGCCGGGGAGCCGGCCGTCTTCAAGTACGGTACGACCCATCAGGGCGCCATCAATGCCGCCACACCGGATGACGACTCCTACACCGTTGAGATTGGGATACCGTGGGCGGAGGTCGGTGGGGAGCCTCCGGTTGGATCGAGGCTTAAATTTAATGTAGCGGCGTTGAGCCATGCGCCCGGCAGTCCACCGCTGGAAAGCTGGGCTCCGGCCGTCAAATCAGCAGCCGACCTCAATAACCCCACCGACTGGGGTACGCTCATCCTATCGGCCTCACCGCTAGCGACCGGCACCGGCCAGCCTGGAGTGGTGGACTGCCCCCAGGTCTACAGCAGCCCTCCGATCGTGGATGGGGTCATGTCGCCGGGCGAGTGGGATGTTCGCGACGAGATCACCTACGGTCCGGTCGGCGGTCCGGTGGAGGCGGCCCCGACCGAAACGACACCGGGTCGGCAGCGGTTGCCCTTCCAGATTTTGCCGCCGACTCCCGCCTTGCCGCTGCCGACTCACCCCCTCCCTACCCTCAAACCGCTGGCTCCACAGCCGGTCGGCCCGCTCACGATTGCAACCTATTCTTACCGATTTCAAGGCGATCCAGAGCGCAGCGATCCATTGGATGGGATTCGCTTTGCCAATGGCTCCAACACGCTCCTATTTCATCCGTTGGCAGGGTGCGGCCCCTGGTTCAGCTACGATCGGGTCGGATGGCAGGCGCAGCAGCTTTCCGATCTATCGCACAGCGGCATTGACGTCGCGCTGGTCGCCTATCAAGGCGACCTGTCGGCCTGCACAACTTACTCCACCAAAGGGCTGCTGACCTTGGCTGCCGCGCTCCAAAGCCTCGAGATGGCCCACCGGCAATATCCGCAGATCGCGCTTGATCTGGACACTGCCTCGCTCGAGAAGGCGCTGCATCGGCAGCCGAATCTGGATAACCCGGAAGATCAGGCCGTACTTTATGGAATGATTCAGAATTTCTACCGCAACATTCCCGATCGCTTTCGAGCGAGCGTCCAGCTCGATTCGGCCAACGGCGGCCGGAGAGCCAATATCGTCTACCTCTCGTCGGCTGCGCCGCTGGGAGCGATGAGCGGCCGCTTCATCCTCTATTGTCGGGAGCATTACGCGGCCGAATTCGGCGGAAATGACCTGATTTTCATCGGCGACCGCAGCTTTATCGGCAAAGCGCCGCTGGATGGGTACGCCGACCTGCCTACCACCCAGGCCGACTCACCCGCCTCCGCCGATTCTTCCTCCACGCCGCAAAAATCCGGCTGGATTCCGCTGGCGGTGGTCAACAGCCAAGACGCGCAGACGGTGGTCGCCTCCACCCAGGTCTATCAGCAGTCCTGGAGGCGGGCGCTGGAGGCGATCGGCCCGGCCTCTCAAAAATCGGGCTGGATCATCGTGAACGGTTGGAACGATTATGGCAGCGGCGCGGCGGTCGCCCCCACGATGGAGATGGGGGTTGCCCTGCGCGCCATCACCCAGGTGATGGCGCGGCTGGATACGCTGGGCGGCGACCCCTTCACCGCGCAGTGTCTCTGGCAAAATATACCTTTGAATGTCGCCGCCGGCTCCGCCTTTTCCGCGCAGGCCCGCATCTTGAACAGCGGCGATCAGACCTGGATTCCGGGCCAATTCGCGCTCGTTGCCAAGTGGGAAACGATGAGCGGCCGCCCAATTTCACCGGCGACGACAACCGCCGCGATTCCCCCGCCGCCCATCTTACACCTTACGACGCCCGACTCGGCAATCAATGTCTCCACTCCCGTTTCAACCGCCGGCCTGAGTCCGGGGACATACCGCCTCTCCATCCAGTTAAAGCCGCTCGGACCGGAGCCGGTGCTGAAAGGCGCCCGCAAGAATAAGACGACCGCGGTCGCCCCTCCCGCCGCCATCCCGATTGCAACCGCCACCGTAACCATCTTGAATGCGCCCGCATCGGTATCCTTTCGAATTTTACGCTGCGAACTGCCCATCCTGCTCGAAACCGGCAACCAGTACCCGGCCAAAATCACGATCGAGAACACCGGCTCGACGGCATGGCAGCCAACCGATGACTGGCACTTGGCGGCCCGCATCTACCGTTACCGCTCACCGATCGGCGGCTCAAATTCAGCGCCGGAGGAGGAGCGAGTCGCCAATTCCGATTCCCGGGCTGAAATCGGCAAGCCGGTTCAGCCGGGTCAATCCATCACACTGACCGTGCCGGTCTCGCTGGTCGGTCCGGACGGGGAGTCGTTGCCGGCCTGGAAAACCATCTCACCCTGGCAGTACGAGATCCGCTGGGAGCTTTCCGGCAAGCCGGGCGGCGCCGTGGCGTCGCCGATGATGGTCGGCATTGAAGGCGACTCCTTCGGCGTTCAATTTTTGGCCGATTACACACCGCCGACGCTTCCGGCCGGCAAGCGCATGCCGGTGAAGCTCTCGCTGCGAAACATCGGTCGCCAGACCTGGCTGAAGTCCGATGTCCGCGTCGGCGCTCACTGGTTCTATCTAGATGGGACGGAGGCGATTTGGCAGGATGAAACCACCCCGTTGCCCCAAAACGTGGCGCCCGGCGAAACGATTTCCGATTTCCTGGCTTGGGTGACGCCGCCGCCCTATGACGGTGAGTACTACCTAGAGTGGGATGTGATCGTGGGCAACAAATGGGCCTCCACCATCGGCGGCTCCAACGTGGGCGATGTCAGCGTGGATTTGGTGCGCGTGGTGGACGGGCGGCTCCGGATGGTGAACCTCGACAAGTATTTCACGATAAGCGGCATTTCCGGCAATTACAATCGCTTGGCTGGCGATTTCGACCCATCCGGCGCCTCCTTCCCAGCCCCACTCATGCCCCCCTACGTGACCGGCGATACGGCACCCGATACGATCTGGCAGCCCGAAGCGAAATCGGGCCTCGATTCGCCCCGCCACATCAGCTTTCTCTTTCCGCCCAAGCTGGCCGGCCAAAAGAACTTCGTGACCTGCAACGGCCAGAAGATCATCATCAATCCACCGCCGGCGAAAGGCGAGAAGGACGCGGTGGTTCACATTCTGGCCGCTTCGATCAAGCCGGATGTGCTGGGCGGCTTCACCCTGGATTTTCAAGATGGCAGCCAGCAGTACAGCTCATTCACCTTCAGCAGTTGGGACAGCCCTCCCCAGCACGCGGAGGACGTTGGCCTCTTTGTGCCCTACCGCATGACGCCGAGCGGTCCTGATATGAAGGATCCGGCCTACCTGTTCGATTACCGGATCAAGCTGGGCGATTCAAAGCCGCTGGTCGCGATCGAGCTGCCGAAGCAGCCGGCCATCCGCATTGCGGCCATCACCATCGAAAAGCAGTAGATTTCGATTATTCCCAGCGCCGGCTGATGCGGTGATTTTCCTGTTAACTTTTTATTTTCCGCAAAACTGAACTCATTCCACAAGCAGGAGCAGCGAGAAGAGGTAAGAGTTCAGTTTTATGGGAATGATTTTCTAGCAGCATTTGTCGCCCCCCCCACCCCAGCCCACCCCCGAGGGGGGAGGGAGTTGATTATTGCTATAGGGGTAAAGCCTGCTGCCCAAATTGCCCAGAGAACTGAACTCTTACGAGAAGAGGTTGATTACGCGATAACATAGCCGGAGTAATCGGCCTAACCCCGATCAACGGTTGCGGGGGAATGGGCGTTAGTCAATCGCGGCGCCAGTAGGCGCAGCAACGGGCGCAAATCGGAAAATCCCCCTCCTCCTGCAATCGGCGGCGATGCTCTCTGAAATAGTAGTTGTTCCAGAGGTCGGTGAAACGCGATCCTTGAATGTTGCCGACAATCACATCGAAGCAAGGTGAAACGTCGCCGTTCGGCAGGATATCGGTGTTCAGCCAGGCGCAGGCGGCGGGACGCCTCACAACGAAGCGCTCCGGCTCGTTGTAGTAGATCCGGATATCATCGTCCGTGATCTCGGGGTGGAAAATGACCGGCATCGAGACTTTCATCCGCTTTACCTCACGGATCTTCTCGATGACGCGCTCGGCATCCATCGGCTTCGGCTCCATCCCGCCGCAATCGTCATAAGACACCGTATACCAGTTACCCCAACGGGCGTTATGCTTCTCTACCATCGAGGAGGTCAACTGCCAGAGGTGTTGAAAATTGAGCGCATCGGCGCCCAGCATTTTTGCTACTTCCGGCATTTCGGTGATGTACTCGAAGTTATCGGGTGTCATGGCGCAATTCACCGCCAGCAGCGGTTTTTGGATACCGTTCCGGCGCTTCAGCTCCTGCAAGGTGAGGACGCCCTCCACCGTTCGATCAAATGCGGCCGAATTGCCCCGCACGTTATTGTGAATGTTGCCTTTGCCGTCAATTGATACCACCATCATGTCGGGCGGAGATTGGATCAGCTCCTCGGCGATCCGCTTCAATGTGGTGCCGTTGGTGGTCACTCCGCAAAGCATGTTCTGCGTTTTGATATAGCGCACGAGCTCGATGAAATGGGGATAGAGGGTTGGCTCGCCACCGGTAAACCAGATGTAGGGGTTCCACTCCTTTACGTCATCCACCACCGATCGCCAAACCTCATACGGCAGGCTGTCACGCGGATTGGTGAAGACGGCGCCGTTTGCCACAAAGCTACACATTCGGCAACGGAGATTGCAACTGAAAGTCGGTTTGAAGGTGATGCCGAGCGGAAAGCGGCTGACGCCGCCGCCATTGCGTTGATTTTGCAAAATCTTTGGAACCCGAAGCTTGTTTTGCAGGTACCAGCGGGCCAGATCAGGATGATTATATATCATTGAAGCGCCCCGTCGGAGCACGTCGAGCGAATTCATAAACGGCGTTCCTTTCGCAGTAAATCGGCGACTGGATATTTATATATTTGTGCTAAATATCCTTCAATCCAGCGCTTGTAGGATCGCGGAGAGCAGTTCCTCCCGAGAAAACGGCTTATTCAGTAGCGGTGAGCGAGGGGGGATTTGGGACATGGTAAGCTGATCGGTATAGCCGGTGATGAGCAGAAAGGCCTGGTCCGGCTTTAGATCGAAGATCGCCCGCAGCGTTTCAGCGCCGTTCCGATTCGGCATTCGCAGGTCTAGAATGACCAGATCGAACAGGGCATCGCTGGATTGGTAGGCGCAAAGCGCCTCTTCCCCGTCGGCCACGCTGGTTACCTGATGCCCCAGCGGTACCAAGACCTCCTTAATCAGGTTTCGGCAGATTTCGTCGTCGTCGGCCAGCAAAATCTTGAGCGATGAATCCAGTCGCAACTGGACATTCTTTCTCTTTTTCGGGTGGTTGGTTTTGTGGACAAGCAGCGATACGGTAAAGCATGTACCTTGCGCCGGCACGCTGGCTACCGTAACGAAGCCGCGGTGGGCCTGCACGGCCGATGACACGATGGATAGCCCCAAGCCGGTGCCGCTGCCGCTATTGTTGAGCGTCTTGGTGGTGAAAAAGGGCTCGAAGATCCGGTCTCGAATTTCGCTGGGTATGCCGACGCCGGTATCGGAGATTTTGACGCAAATATAATGGCCGCCGCATGCCTCCGGTGGTAAGCCGGGTTCCTCAATATCGGCCTCGTAGGTGTCGGCGGTCAGCACGCCGCCTTCCGGCATCGCATCACGGGCGTTGATAATTAAATTCACCAGCGCCTGCTGGATTTGAGCGCGGTCGCCGCTGATAGTGGGTAATCCCTCCGCAAATCGGCGAACGACGGTGACATTTTCACCCAGCGACGGACTGATCATATCGAGGGCGGCGGCCGCAACCTCATTGATTGAAAACCGGTTATGACGAGGCTGAGTGCCCCGGTAATAGGACATCAACCTTCTGGTTAGGTGGCTGGCCTGCTGAGCCGACTGCTCGATCCGCTGCAGGTACCCGTAGGCTTTGGATTGGGTGTCGAGGTGGGGATGGGCCAGCTCGTAAAAGCCCAGGATCGAGTTCAGGTAGTTATTGAAGTCGTGGACGATCCCGCCCGCCAGATCGCTGAAGTTGTCGGCCGTCTTCCAGCGCTGCAACTGCAGCTCCAGCTCGCGCTGTTTCTGGATATTGCGGGCGATAAGGTGAACCGAGGTCACGGTTCCGTCCGCATCCCGGTCCAGCGAGTAGTTCACGCTGATTGGAAAGGAGGTGCCGTCGTGCCGCACCAATTCGGTCTCAATGAGCTCGGCCTGACGACTTTCGAAAACCACATCGGTAAACAGATTGGTGATCCGCCGCATCTCAACCGAAGGTAAAAGCGAAACGCCGTTTGTACCGATCAGATCGCTCGCCGACTGATATCCGAGCTGTTCCACCGCCGTCTGGTTGATGCCGATTATGGTTCCGTCTGGATCAACGGTTAGGTAGAGATCCGGCGCGCTGTCATACAGCTTCCGGTATTCGCTTTCGGATCGGACGTACTCTTGAAAGAGCCAGGCGTGGGCCACCGCGTTTCCAATCTGATTGCCCAGCGCCACCAGCGTTGAGGGCGAGCAGGATATGATCGGGCCGGCCTGCTCCGATGCAAGGCACATCGTGCCGATGAGCTTACCATCCGCGATGAGTGGGATGAAGACCACACAGTAAGCCGATTCGGGAGCGAAGGGGTACCAAATACATTCGCTGCGGGAAGGGGCTTGACGGATCATATAGATGCTGCCATTTTCCATTGATCGTCGGATCGGCGCAGTGGGACCCTCTGAAACGTGATTAAAATCGCGGAGGGTTGCATCGGTCAGGTTTCTTGAGATGTGCAGTGGGGGCTGGTCGAGATGCTTGAACAGAAACGAGGTGCCGAAGCCGGCGGATAGGGATTTCATCGCCACATCCAGCGTGGCTTCGAGCGTTTCAACCGGGTTATGACTGTGAATTGCGGCCGATGACACTTCATAGAGCAGTCGAAGCTCGATGTTTGCCTGTTGAAGCTCCTCGATCAACGGTTTGCTGCCGGCGGAATTGGGAAAGTTGGCCGTTTGGAAGTGTAGGTTGGCGGGTGCTGGGGATCGGCCGGAACCGGTTGGGAAAATGGCGCCAGACAGAGTGGCTGCGCAACCCGACCGCATCCATCTCCATTGAGGCAAAGCATTCAGGATATCTCTGTTTATCAGGACAACAAGGATGACGATGATAACTATTAAGTTGATTATTTGAATTTCGTGCATTATAGGCTGATTGAACGGAAACGGCGACATCATTCGTATTTGGGCCGATATTCTTTTTAATTGTGATGAAAGTAACGGGTAATTTACCCGTTATGGCTGAACCTGTCAAATAATCGAAAGAGTTCAGTTTTGTGGGCAATTTGGGCAGAAGTTCCTCACTCCCTGTCTGCCGCCATGCAGACAACTCTTTTCCCAATACTGGGAGAGTGCTGGGGAAAGAGATTGCTTCGCTTCGCTCGCAATGACACCCTCCCTGCAGGCAGGGAGGGTGTTTAGCGTCGGTGCTTTTATCTTGCCCCCCCAGTCCCTCTTAATCCCCTCCCCCGTTTACGGGGGAGGGTTAGGGTGGGGGTGCATCCAATATGGTCGTAAATCATTCCCGCAAAACTGAAGGATGAGTTCAGTTCTCTGGGCGATTTTGGGGTGAGGAGTTGAATGTAAAAATACTCTCACTGTTTTAACACCTAACCCCCTGTCCCCCTTCCCGAGGCGGGAAGGG
>JAKBZR010000113.1 GCA_021842405.1 bacterium | reverse complement strand
GACGTGGAGAACGAGAATGGGATTATCGTTAGGCATAAACAGTCAGTGTGTACGCTCGCTCACGCTCGCGGCTCAGAGGTAGCTCGCAGGCTAGTAGATTGATTCTCAGATAACATTGCAGTACTAGGGGAATGCTGGGGTGGGCGCGAACAAAAATCACTCCCGCAAAACTGAACTCTTACGGCAAAACTTGGTGCTTGACAAAAATCATAGAATCTTCCCCCTTTCAGGGGGAAGGAACCCCTAGCCCTCTCTCCAAGTTTAAAGAAGAAGCTTTCCATCCGATTCCTCTTCCCAATGCTTGGAGAAAGGGGTGCGTCGCGATTATCAACTCCCTCTCCGCTTGCGGGGAGGGCAGGGGTGGTTCGAACGAAAATCACTCCCGCAGAACTGAACTCTCACCCCTGTAGGGGCATAACCTATACTTAGCATGGTCATGCTATAATTGGATAAACGGCGTTAGGGGGAATGATGGCGACACGGATCATGGATGCGGATGCGCTGCGAGGGCCGGGCGCCGCAAAGGCGCGCGATACCCTTGCCGAACATCTGCTGGTGCGAACGCGAGGATCAAAAACCAACCGGGTTCAGGTTGGCATCGGAATTTTGGCCATCATGGCAATTCAGCCGATCGGCTTCTACACCATCTACCGCATTATCAAGGCGGGCGGCATCCCTTCCGCCTTCGACCAGATCCCGGGTTTCTTTGTCAGCAATCATCTGGTCAATTTAGTCAACCTGTTGGCGCTCCTTAACCTGATTGCACTGGTCGGCCTCTGGCCCTTAATCATGCGACTTTTCGTCTACATTGCCCGCACCTTTTTCCGAATTCCGATCGGCCGCCGACTGAAGTGGACTTGGAACGAGATGGCAAGAGCATACATTGCTGACTTTGAGGACGGGTACTACTTTCTCTCCAAGGAGCCTGACGGCCGCATCCGCGTCGCGGTTCAGGGACGGGCCGCCCAACTGATTGCCGAATATATCCAACAACCTTCGGAAGCCGGCCCTCTGGCCGATCTGTATGCAACCTGCATCCAGCGTTCCAACATCGAGGCGGTCTGATTTTATGCGGTTTACCGAGCGTTTTGTAAGCTCGTGGACACAGAAAGGGAGAAGGAATTTAATCCTCCTCCCACACTGCTAGTACTGCTTGAGTAATCCGGCCGATCACTTGCCGATCTTATACATTTTCGTCCCGCAGACAGAGCAGGTACCCGTGGTGGCAGGTTTCCCATTCTTCATCACAACCGCTGTAGGGTTTTTCATCTGCTGCTTTGACTTGCACTTCACACAGTAAGCTTCCATTGACCTTTCACCCCCCCATAACGTGGTTACCGGCGAACCTGCGATCCGGCGATCAGTAATTTCTGCATCGCTATAGTATTTCCTGCTTTGATTCAACAATTTCCTCAACATTGAGCAAGAATTTATCGCACGCTCGATCGGACGAGTTAATGTACCAGCTTATGCGTGATCTCGGCAACATGTTTGCCCTGAAATCGGGCGATTTTCAGTTCATTTTCGCTTGGAGTGCGGGAACCGTCTGCACCCGCCAGCGTCGAAGCACCATACGGGGTGCCGCCGGTGATTTCGGTCATATTCATCAAGCCGGCCTCCGAGTAAGGGGTGCCGACGATGATCATGCCGTGGTGGAGCAAGGTGGTGTGGAAGCTGGTAATCGTGGTCTCCTGCCCCCCATGTTGAGTGGCGGTGGAGCAAAAGACGCTGCCCACCTTGCCGATCAAACCTCCGCTTACCCATAGCCCGCCGGTTTGATCCAAAAAGTTACGCATCTGGGCGCACATCATCCCAAATCGGGTCGGCGTGCCGAAGATGATCGCATCGGCCTCGGTAAGCTGCTGGGTGGTGGCAATCGGTATATGAGCGAAAGCGGCCTGCGCGGCAGCGGCGCCGCTCTTCTCCAGAACTTCGGGCGGCACCAGTTCCGGAACCCGGTAGATGGATACCTCGGCGCCCTCAACCTCCTTTGCACCAGACGCCACCGCCTCGGCCAACCGATAGATATGCCCGTACATGCTGTAGAAAATAACCTGAACTTTCATTGTTTGCTCCTTGTTTTTAGATTGATACGGTTGTAAGATTTCAAATGATATTGTATGATGTTCGACATTTTTGGGCGTTTTCGGTTAAAATCTTTTTGAGATATCAGGGGAGCGACCGATATTTCAAAGTGAGCATCGTAGCACTTTCAATCCGGAGGTTATCATGAAAACCCGTTGGTATCTTATCTTGCCGGCGCTCTGCGCGATCAGCCTGCTTTCATCCCCCGCTACCGCCAAGAAGGAATCGGCGGCCGCCCATGCAATCCGGCAATGCTACCAGAATATGGCGAGCGCCATCAACCATCGAGATTTTAAAGGATACTTGAAGTATCTATCCCCCCAATACAAAGGCGTTGGCACAAATGGCCGGGTGTATTCCTACCAGCAAGAAAAATCAAGCATGGTGATGGTGGTAAACAGCTTGAAAAACATTCAGGCCATCTTTTCTATTCAACGTATTCATGTGACAGGAAACCATGCCACCGTAATCGTGCTTGGTAAAATTTCCGGTATTAACCCAAACGCCCCCAAACCAGTTAAAATTCTGGCGGAGGTGAAATCGCGGGATCTCTGGCACAAAACCGCCAAGGGCTGGCTCAACTATCTCTCGAAAGACCTGACCAACCATCTCATCATCAACGGCAAGACGGTTAAAAGGTAACTTCCCGCCAATTCTCCGGAATCAACCGGATCCTTTCGGGGGATCGGAGCCGGCGCCGGCCGCCTCAACCGCTGGAGCCGGCTTTAACTGGTTCGGATCTGCGGTGTTGGTCAACGTCTCCAACATATGCTGGAGAATCGTGTTCTGATATTCGAGGTGGTGCAGAATCACCTCGATCTCACGCTCCGCCCGCACATTGACCTCGAAATCCGCCTCCGCCCTTTGCTCGGAATGGCGCCCCTGTAGATTTTGGCCGACCATGATGAGCGGCATCAGGAATATCTGGATCATGTTGGAAATAAACAGCCAAAACACGAAGGCCATGGGTGGATCAAACTGCAAGTGCTTCGGGGCGAGAAAATTCCAGGCCAACCAAAAGGCGGTCCAGATAAAGATAATGAAGAAAAACCCCATCGTCCCAACCCGATCGGTAATGAAGATCGCCAACCTATCCATCACCGATAAGGATTCTTTGTAATCTTGGTTGGGGTTACGGACCGGTTTGCGCTGCTGTTTGAGCTCTTCAACCGATATGGGTCGCTTCCCTCTCACGTGATTGTGTATACTGCCGGTTTCAGCGTTCATTTCCACCTCTCCAAGTTAGATTTGCATTGAGTACTGCGTGATTATCTTGATGTCCACTAAAAAGCGGCACTCCTGCCCCTGCCTTTTAAAAGGGGATTTGCCGAAATAAATGGTGCGATTCTATCAACCCATTACATCCTGCTCAACGAAAACACGCGGAAATATTCCACCCTCGCGCTGACAACAAGTGTTGAAAACGATTCCGTTTCAACCGCCATTGAAATGAGGCGCCGGCATCGTCTGTTGAAGGTAGGTTTGCGCATCCATTGCAGGCTGTGACCCGGGCGCCGACTCAACCGCTTTCTGCCACATCCCCCGCGCCTTTTCGGTATCGCCCATTTGATAGTACTCGTTACCTCGGTTGAGGTAGTCGGTCGCCCGCTGTATCATCGGTTGAATGAAGGAGCCGCCGCCACCCCCATTTCCATCCGGTGCGATACCGGAGGAAGGCGGCATTCCACTATCCAATCGCTGATAAAGATTGTTCACCTGATCCTGCGCGGCTTGATTATTCGGCTCCAACTTCAACGCCTGCTGGTAGTCGTTATACGCCTGGCTGTACTGGCCGTTACTTTCCGCCTCGTTTCCCAACCGGATCAGAGTGGTGACCTCGTTGTGGCGCGCCGTTTTCACCGCATTTTCGTTCGCTCCCGACGTCCTCGCCTGGTCAAAAAGCTGCAAAGCGGCCTGAAAATCGCCGGCTTGATAGGCTTTTACCCCCCGATCTATCGCTTGAATGGCACGTTGTGTGGTGGCGCCTATCCTGTTTTCCTGGTATGCCTTAATGAAGGTGAGCACCCCCGCCACAATGATGCCGGCCACCAGAATGGAGATCAAAAACATCGTCAGGAACGTCCTCTGGCTGTCGCTTAAAGCCGGCAAAGAGAGGCGCCTCGGCCGAAAGCCGCCAAACCCACCTCCGCTGAACGGAAATGGACTGGATGCAGGGGGAGCTCCCGGATTGTTCCAGGGAAATGGCGTGGGTTCGGCCGGCGGCGCCTGGCCTGGCTGCCAGTAGGCGTTGGCGGGCGGCAAGGATGGATTGGGTGGCGCCGGTTGAGGCGGCTGCGGAAGCATAGAGCCGGGCGTAAATCCGGGGGGATAGGCGGACGGATTAGTCGGCATAGCGTATCCGGTTGTGATGTAGGAGCCCGCCGGATTGCCGAAAACGGCCGGCAGTGCATCCGCCTCGATGAGATCGTGCTTCATCTGCTCAGCGGAGGCATAGCGGCGGTTGGGATCTTTGGCCAGTGCACGAAAAATCACCTGCTCCACCGCAACCGGTATTCCCATAATCGGAGTCGGCTCCTGGTGCATGATGTTGTAGGTAATGGTCACCACGCTGTCGCCGGTAAAGGGCTTGCGGCCGGCCAGCATCTCATACAGAACTACTCCCAATGAAAAAAGATCGGATCGGTTATCAATGTTTCGCCCCTCGATCTGTTCCGGAGACATATAGCTGGGCGTGCCGAAAATTTGGCCGTCGGCGGTTAACGAGAGCTCTTCGGTCAAGCGGGCAATGCCGAAATCGGTCAGCTTAACCAGCCCGCCCGGCAAAATGTGCACGTTATCCGGCTTGATATCCCGATGAATTACATGGTTGCTGTGGGCATGGTTGAGCGCATCCAGCACCTGATTCGCGATGTTTAAGGCCTCTTTCAACGGCATCGCGCCGCGCGCCAGTAGTGCGTCGCGGAGTGTTTGGCCTTCCAGAAACTCCATCGCGATAAAGTAGCGACCACTATCCTCCCCAAAATCGAAGATGGTAACCACGTTGGGGTGGCTGAGCTTGCCGGCAGCGCGCGCCTCGCGGGTGAAGCGATCAATCCGGTCTCGTCTGGCCTGACCGGTTAAAGTGGCGGGGATCAGCAGCTCTTTGAGCGCCACGCGCCGCCCGATGGTGGTATCAACCGCTTCATACACGATGTCGTTGCTGCGGGCAATTTCACGGACGATGCGATACTTGTTTGCGATAAGCTGAGCCGACATCGCTAGCGCTCCAACATTCTTTACGATGCGGACGGCTGATACGGCTGCATAGTATGGATATGGACGATGATGAGTGTGATGTTGTCGCGGCCACCGCGCGCGTTCGCCAGCTCAACGAGCTGACGACATGCCTCACTGGGTGCATGATGAAGCGCGATCTGGCAAATCTCCTCCGGCTCGACGTGAGCGGTTAAGCCGTCGGTACAGAGAACCCAGCGGTCCATCGCCAACACTTTCTCTTCAAATGTCTCCGGCTCGATGACCGGCATCGTGCCGATACACCGGGTGATCACGTTCCGAAAAGGAGATATCTCCGCCTCGTCGCGCGTAATGACTCCTTGCCGAATCTGCTCCTCAATCAGCGAGTGATCCCGGGTGACCTGGCGCATATCGCCATCCCGAATGAGATAGGCGCGGCTGTCACCGATATGCGCGACGACCGCCCGATTCTCGACCAGCGCCAAAGCCGTCATAGTGGTACCCATGCCCGCCCGTTCCGGTATCATTTGAGCAATGGCATAGACGGTCTCGTTGGCCAAACGCATTGCATTGGTGAGCGCCGGGCCGATATCGTCCCCGATGCTGTCGTAGTAGCCGCTGAGCACATTTTTCAACGCGATCTCGCTGGCGATCTGGCCTGCGGCGTGCCCGCCCATTCCATCTGCAACCGCGAATAAGCTGCCGCGAGTGGCAAGGATGGTGGGATCATCGGGTTGATAAAACTCAAATTTATCCTCGTTATTTTCCCGAATTCGTCCCAGATCGGTTTTCGCACCGAATTGCAACTCCAACACCCATTGCGGCTTCTCGGCTTCCCGCTCACACCACCCTCGAACCAGTTCGCTCCGATTGAATCGAGCCGTCGTCACTTGAGTTGCATCATTGGCCGTTGCTGTCTTTCCGCCATTCAAGTCGCTCATTCGATCTCGCTTTCATTCTTGGAGTCGCTCTCTTCTTCCGTTGATTCGGCCTGCTTAGGCTCCACTTCCGCTTCATCTCCCATGTTGATCGGTATTTCCGCCGTTTCATACCGGTAAGTCGTCTGGCCGATCGTGACGGTGTCGCCATCCAGCAGCAATTGAGGCGTATTCGGCTCGATCTTATTCTCATTGACCAAAGTGCCGTTGGTGCTGCCCACATCGGTAATGGTGGTGCCGATATTGTCGGTCTTCAGCTCGATATGCCTCCCTGAGACAAAGGGATCCGTCGCAAGCACCACTTTGTTAGATGCCCGCCGGCCGATCGTGACCGTGCCTTCCGTAATCTTCACATCGGGCGCATTGCCGACGGTCGGGCGCAGCCAAGCAACGACAATCTGCTCCTCTTCCGACGCTTCTGGGGCGCCTTCCATTGGGGTCTCCGCTTCCGATTCGGCTACCTCCGTCTTTTCCATCGCAACCGATTGGATCGTTGCCTCACTGGATTGGCCCGGAAGCTCAAGGGTCAACACACCGCTGCTGCCTAAACGAATGGACGCCCCATGATGTAGGGTGACCGGCTGTTCCGGCGCGATGCGAACTCCATCAACCGTCGAGCCATTCGTGCTGTTTAAATCCTCGAATAAGACGGCGCCATCCTCCTGGATGGTTATCTGGCAGTGCCGCCTTGAGATGGTTTTATCCATCAGCAGGATATCGCAGCGCTCACGGCCGATCGAGATGACGCCCCGTTGCAGCTCAAAGCGGCGTCCGGTAGCCTGCTCAACCAGATACGGGTTTGCCTCGCCCTTCTCCTCCTCCGGCATCGGCTCGATCACGCTGGATGAAAGCAGAAACCCGCAATCCACACAATAGCGGTCCAGGGTCGAATTAGGCGCCTGACAAACCGCGCAAACCACCGAGCCACCGATTTGGGTCGCGTCAGTATCGTCCGCAGTCGCAATCGTTGCAGTAGAAGTCGTGTTTATTATTACCGTTCGCTCATCCTCCGGCAGACTGTTCATATCACCTTCAACGGCCTCATGATTGACCGCCCTCCTTTCCTATGGCCCTAACCTGTTTGCCCACGTCGTTTGCTAAGAAGACTTGCCCCGGTCTAGATTGTAGATAGTGCCGATCAAGGTCTTTTCGATCTCACCACCTTGCCGGATACTATCCATCGCAGCCTGCAGGTCGGCTGCTTCCTGAGTCTTGCCCTGATTTAACAGCACAGTTCGGGTTCGCTGCATCTCGCTCAAAACAGTGGGAGATGCGATCTGCTGAGTCCTCATCCCCATCAATGTCTTTTCCAAATTTCGCGATGCGAGAGCGACCTCCAGCTCCCGCTGCACCACCGCGTTCTCACCGTCCGCAATCCGGCTTCGATCGGAGGTGAAATCCAATATTGCATCCGCCTCGATCCGCTCGGTGCGATTGGAGACCGCATCATCGTAAGTAAGCTGCGCTCGCGCGATCCGAAATGCGGCGGCCGGATGGCGATCCACCTCCAGCTCCACCAGCGTCGAGATGATGCTACCGCGTTCGATATCGGGCAGGCCGACCTCGATGTTGCGGCCCTGTATAGCCGGCATCGTACCGTAGACCTGCCTAAGCTGTATCCATTTCGCCAGTTGCAGCGTAATCCGGGGATTCTTGGCCGTAATCGTCATCAGCGTCTCCAACTCGCGCCGAAAGACTTCTGGGATCAGATCGGGACGTTGGATGTAGTAGTAGTTCCCTCCCGATCGCCGCGCTATGCCGGCCACCAGCTCTTCATTGTACTCGCTGCCAAATCCCAGCGCGGTAATCGTGATGCCGCGGGACTTCTGCTCAGCAACCTGATTGACGATCGAAGCAAAATCTCTGATGCCTGAGGTCGGTTCCCCATCGGTTAGAAGGAGCACCCTGTTCACCATTCCCTCGGCGTGAACCGAAGCAACTTGAGCGCAGCCGGTCACCAATCCGTCGTAAAGGTTGGTTGTGTTGCCGGGCTGAATTCGTTGGATGTGCTCCTTGATGAGGGTTTTGTTCACCACCCGGCGGGCCGGCATCACCACGTCCACCTGCTCCTCAAACGTGACAATGGAGAGCACATCGGTCGGCTCCATTAAATCCACCACGTAACCGCAAGCGCGCTTCACGTAATCGAGCGGCTCGCCTTCCATTGAGCCGGAGCGGTCAATAACCAGGCAGACGTTCAGCGGCATCCGACGCCCGAGAGCGAGATTAACCGATTTGATCAGCATAAGCAGGTGCAGATTGCTTCGTTCACCGGCCAGCCCATACCGGTTGCCCGGAATGCATTCCATCTCCAGCGCGCGAGTAGCAACCCCCTGTACGGTTCGCATCGGATCGCCGGACATCTGAGTTACGCCAACGGTTGCCGAACCCGGTAACATCTGTCGAGTTACCTCGTTGCCTCCCCCATCACCCACCTGTTGTGTGCGATCTTCCATCACGGCTAACCTCCTTTGACGATACGCCTAAATGGGAGCGCTGGCCGCTCCCCCTATCCAAAATCGCCGTTCACTCAATTCTACCGTAAACGACCGGCAAACGATAAACTTTTTACTCCACCTTAAACTTGCTGGCGCCGAACTGCACCACGTCGCCGGGCGCCAGCGCCTGCGAGGTGACGCGCTGACCATTCACGAAGGTGCCATTCGACGATCCCTCATCGTTCACGACGTAATTCGATCCCACCCATTCCAAAGTGGCATGTCGTCGCGATACGGTGCTGTCCTGGCTCAAGGCAATATCTTTGCCGGCCTCACGGCCCACCTCGATTTTTTGGCTGCCCAGCGGAAAAATGACGCCGGCGTAAGCCCCCTCCATGCCCACCAATCGGCTGATCGGCCCCTTGCTGGAGGCAACCGCAGTCGCTGCCGGCGCGACACTGGTCGCCCCGAAACCGGTCGAATTGGGAATGGCTGAATTCGCTGGAACCGTGCATAGGCAATTTCCCTGCGCATCCTTCTGGGCGCCGCAATAGGGGCAATAGTTGGAGGGTACCGGCGGTGGAGTAACGGGCGCGCTCTTAATCTCCTCCACGGGGCGCTTGGCTTGCCCGGCGGAGGCCTTCTCGCGAAAAAGCAGGCGTTTGGAGGCGATCTGAATCAGATCGCCGTCTTGCAAAAGCTGCTCTCGGATCGGCCGCCCGTTCACCAGCGTTCCAACCGGCGAGCCGCCGTCAATTATGGTGTGTCGCTTGCCGCCGTCGTTTCGAATGGCGGCGTGCTGTTGCGCGATGCCTGGATCTCCATATAGCCCGATGTCGCAGCGCTCATCCCGCCCCAAAATGGTTAAGGG
>JAKBZR010000112.1 GCA_021842405.1 bacterium | reverse complement strand
TTAACCCACAGTCAGAGCCGCGAGCGTGAGCGAGCGGAGCGGTATAGCATTAGCACGTTGGCGATCGTGTTCTGCTGCGCGCCCCCGTTAACTAGCCGGGTGATGACGTGGAGAACGAGAATGGGATTATCGTTAGGCATAAACAGTCAGTGTGTACGCTCGCTCACGCTCGCGGCTCAGAGGCAGCTCGCAGGCTAGTAGATTGATTCCCCCACAAGGGGGGAAGGTGTCATTGCGAGCGAAGCGAAGCAATCTCATTCACCAGCCATCTCCCAATATGGGGAAAAAGAGTTGTCTGCCTGGCGGCAGACAGGTAGTGAGGGCCTCCTGCTTAAATTGCCCAGAGAACTGAACTCATTCGTTTTATTTAATCGGAAACGAACAGCGAATTTGACACCGCTTCTCATCACCACGTATAATGTGCGTGATATATGGCGGGTGAGAGTTCAGTTCTGTGGGAATCATTTACGACCATATTGGATGCACCCCCACCCTAGCCCTCCCCCGTAAACGGGGGAGGGGATTAAGAGGGACTGGGGGGGGCAAGATAAAAGCACCGCCGCTAAACTCCCTCCCCGCTTGCGGGGAGGGCTGGGGGGGGGTCGAACGAAAATCATTCCCGCAAAACTGAATCCATTCCTTTCGCGATGAAAAAAACGTTGTGGCCTTGGTACGTGCTACAATAAAGTGTTTGGCGACGAATTGAACGCCACGGAGGGCAAGAGAGTGCTGGTTCTTACCCGCAAACCGGACCAAAGCATAATGATCGGTGGAGAGATTGAGATCACCGTGCTGGAGATACGTGGGGATCAGGTGCGGCTGGGCATCCGCGCGCCTAAATCGGTAGCCATCTACCGAAAAGAGGTTTTTGAGCAGATACTGGCCCAAAATATCAGCGCGGTTGCCGACCCGACCGCCCCGCTCCCCAACCTGGAAGGCCTCGCATCCGAGCCGGAATGAGTGGCGTCTTTCTCCTTCCGTGCCGGCTTCGCAATCGCCAATTTTACACCAATCCACCGGCTGAAATGACGGCGCCGATGCCATTCGAGCATCTGACTTGACTTAAGTTCAGCAATCCGGATCCGCATAAAACGGGAAAAGCCAGGAGCGTTCTTTCAGAGGTGCATTGGCTGAAAATCAACTTTTTGACGGCAGGGCAGCACAAACGACTCTGCCGAGAATCTTACGGTAAGGAAAGAGGGTATGGCGGAATACTTTAGAATGCCGTTATTGGGTCAAACGATGGAGGAGGGAACCATCCTCCAGTGGTTCAAGCAAGAGGGAGATGTCGTTAGGAAGGGCGATGTCTTGCTTGAGGTGATGTCGGATAAAGCGAACTTTGAGGTGGACTGTACAATCGAAGGGGTTTTGCGCAAAATTTTGGTACCTAAGGACGCCACCGTCTTGGTAAACGCGCCGATTGCAATACTGGGTAGCGCGGGTGAGTCGATTGATTCCCTTTTACAAGGCTCCGGTGGTCCTCAGACAGTCAGTCAGCCGCCTGTAACGGTCGCGGAGACGACGGCGGTAAAATCGGTGCAGTCGGAGTCCGCTCCGGTGGGTGAAAGGCTCTTTATTTCGCCCCGCGCGAAGCGGCTAGCCGGCATTAATCAGGTTGATCCGGCCGTTTTGGCGGGTCAGGGAAGCGGACCGGGCGGGCGTGTGCTGGAGCGTGACGTTGAGACCTATCTCCGGGCATCGGCTCAACCAACCAAGGCCGATCGAAGGGTGGTGGCAACTCCGGTGGCTGCACGGCTTGCCCAGGAGTACGGGGTGAATCTGGAATCTCTGAGCGGCTCCCGAGCCGAGGGGCGGATCACCAGCGAGGATGTGAAGCGGGAAATAAAGGTTTCGCAACCGGTTGCGCCCGTCGCAGTGGAAGCGGGTCGAACCATTCCTTACAGCGGCCTGCGTAAAATGGTGGGTGAAGCGGTGAGCCGCAGCTATCACGACGCGGTGCACGTCAGTTTTGTCATCGAGGTGGACGCAGGCGAGCTGCAGGCGCTTTATCGGCAGATACAGCCGGTCTGCGAAAAATCCGGCGGCATCAAGCCCACCATCACCGACCTGCTGGTTCGCGCAACCGCCATCGCCTTACGCGACCATCCTATTCTGAACGCCTCTCTCACCGGCGACCGCATTACGATTTATGAAGAGCGGAATATCGGGGTGGCGGTTGCGGTGGAGGAAGGGTTGCTGGTGCCGGTACTGCATTTGGCGGATAAAAAGTCGGTGCCGGAGATCGCCGCTGAGCTTCGGCAGAAAGTAGAGCGCTGCCGCAGTGGAAAACAGACCGCCGATGATCTGGCCGGCGGAACCTTTACGATCACCAATTTGGGCGCCTTCGGCATCGATTCGTTCGACCCCATCATCGTTCCACCGCAATCGGCGATCCTGGGCGTCAGCGCGATCAAAGAGAAGCCGGTCGCACGGGATGGTCAAGTGGTAATTCGGCCGATGATGAACCTGTCGCTTTCGGTGGATCATCGAGTGGTGGATGGCGTGCCGGCCGCGCGCTTCCTGAAGGGCATGAAGGAGATCATCGAGGCTCCGCTGCTGATACTGATTTAGTTTGGAGGGATATCCAATCCAGTTGCAAACAAAGTAGGTAGCCGCAATACCGTTTAAAATTTTAGGGAGGGAGATGATAGATGGGTTCGAGCTTTTGTTGGGTCGCCTATCTTGGATTTACAGCGTGCATAACCAACGAGAAACTGATGCGATTTGATTCGACTCGTTCAAGTTGGCGGCATTGGTGAGCAGGCCATTTTTCAGTTGCCCCCAAATCTCGTTAGCCATCTTTTTCTCGATTGCCGCGCCGACAAAGAAGATGCGCGGGGAATGTCTCACTTTTGAAAATGCTTCACGGATACGGTCAAGGGCCGCTCGTGCAGTTTTCCAATGCTCGTCTGCACCTGCGGGGTCTATTCCGCCTTTGAGTTCGCCAAGAGCAAGGTATGACTTGGCAGATTTATGCTCGGTGGCTTGCAATTCATCGGGGCTGAGGTTGAACAAGCACATATCCACGTTGTTCTTGACCAAAGGCACAGTTAAGTTGTAAATCAGAGTGCGGGGCTTGCCCTCGCTCTCCCAACTCAGTCCGCGTAAAGAGAACTCTATTTCCGAGTCATCATCCGTCATATCAGCCCAATGCTTGGTCTTTGAGTGTTGCCATCTGTATCTGACGCCGGCAATCGTCAGGGTTGAAATGATGGCGCGGGTGAGTTTTCTGTGCGCTAAGGCGCCGCCGATATTACGCATTGAGCCGCCCAGCGCATCGCCACGCGTCAGCAAGAATCTAAACACCAGTTCTTCAACAAACTTTTCTCCTGCTGGCTCAAGGAAATTCTTGATGAAACCATTGATGGCTCCACCTTTATCTTCTGGTAATAGATGAACAAGGGATTTATCAGATAATCCTGCTGCCGTGAGAAGACCTGATTCTATGCCCTGGATAGTCAGCAGGTCAGCAGGGGTTGTAGCTTTTGATGCGGCTTCTTGCAGTGCTCTCGCTTCTGCAACGTGAGGTGTAGCACGACGGTTCTTTTCGAGCGCAAGCGCGACAAAGCCAGCTCGTGTGGCTTCATAGGTTGTCACGAGGTCATCGCTGGATCGAAGATGGTTTTGGTAAGGGCGCGATGGCATTACAATTTTCTCCAAACGTAAACACACTTCCGCAGTGATTCGCGCCCATGTTGACCCATTTGCTGGCTACTGTTGCCTTTGCCATTTGGCAAAACGAGGATGTTTTCAACATAAAAGCCTAGTTTCTCGGCGATGTCGGAAAGGATCATGTCCACTGAAACGCTTGCCCCCGCATATCGAACATTGTCGTTGACCATGAACAACGGCGCGTTAGGCTTCAGAACCCGTGAACACTCCGCGACGACGCAAGCCATTTCGTAGAAATAGCCATTGACCATTCTTGGGATGCCGTTATTGTTCAGTGCTCCTTGCGCTTTTTGGCCATTCAGATATTTCAAGATGGCTTGGAGTAATTCCTGCTCATCGGCGGCGGTTAACGCCGCCGTCCATCGGGGATTGATTCTCAGTAGATCCTTTGCTCGGTTTTCAACCGTGCAACTGAGCATTGCTTGACGAAGTCTCGCTAGCCCCTGCTCATCCGTGCCAAGCAAAGCTAGTTCTAGCGCATACGTGCGCGTGTAATCATAGCGGTTGCAATAGGGCGGCGAAGTAATTATAGCGTCGTATGCGCTATCATTTAACATAGGCAGAACTTCAAGGCATGAACCATCATACAAGCGGATTTCGCCCTGAGATTGTTCAACGGGGAATAGACTTGTTTGTTGAGCAGGCGCGAGGTCAGCGACAATCTCTTTGATTTTTTCTCGGATGGCTTGCTCGAAACTCAAGATTTCGCCTTTGTCAAAGATTTTTCTGCCTTGCCTGCGTCCAGACCGATAATCCCACCTAAGATACTGCCCATCCTTGCGAGTAAAACTTATGGACTCTAAGACGCAGAGCAAGGCAAAGCGTAGGACAGCCTGAACCCTGCTGTTCCCTCGTTGGCACGCGCCCAGGTATTTCTCGATGGCTTCTTTCGTTTTTTCAGGATAAGCCCCTTTAGTGATCCGCAACTCCGGCAACGGGACTCGCGTTTCTGATTGCTCCCAAACCCGCAATGCTGACCACTGTCGTAATGTTTCGAAATCTTCGGGCGTAAACTCCGCGTCCAATATTCGCTTCGTGGCAATTACGTGTTGACCTATAGGCAACAGCTCAATGCCGTCTGCGTGTACACCCATCGCGCTTGCTGCAAATAAGGCTGTCCCACTACCCGCGAAAGGGTCTAGTATCTTGCCTTTGGTAATTCCGTATTTGTGCAATAGATACTCAACTAAAGAAGCCGAGAATGCTTCTTTATATTTGTACCAACGATAAACAGGCCTAGTTTTGTTAGCCTGAAAACTGACCATAGAGCGAGATAATGAGGGCTGAACGACGAATTTACCCCTGAAATGCTGAAACAACCGTTTATCGAGGCGGTCTATCTCGCTCAGTACAGTATTCTGTTTGCTTGCTGAAGCCGTAGAGACGCTGACTAGATTTAGCACTGCTTTACGCTCTCAAGTATAGTGAATAGTCGAGACAAGTATACCGTGCTCTCGGCGATACGTCTATCCATCCACCACGGATTCGCTGGCCGTTCGATTTGAAGGAAGCCGTCTTTCACTTTATCCATTGTAAAATAAGGGCGCCGCATCGTAAGATGGGCGCCCTTATTGCGCATGTCGAAATAACTTTAATCCGGCAACCTATCTAATGATGCGTCTTGCTCCTCGATAGTGCTCCCGGTAGTAGCTTTCGGAGAGGCTGTCTACCCGCACGTGATGTCCAGGGCTGCTGGCATGCACAAACTTACCGTGCCCGATGTAGATGCCCACATGGGAGATGCCGGGTGCATAGGTGTGGAAGAAGACGAGGTCTCCCGGCTTCAAATGCTTGACCGGCTTACCGTATTCGGCCTGTTCACTGGCGGAATGCGGCAAATCCACGCCTTTATCCCGCCGGAAAATATAGCTGGTAAATCCGGAGCAGTCGAATCCTCTTGGCGATTCTCCGGCCCAGCGATAGGGAACTCCACGATAAGCCAGCGCGGTTCGCACGATCTCTCGACCGCTGTAACCGTGTCGGTTCGCCTCGTGAGCTTGCGCGATCTTACGATAGGGATGATGATCCGCCTGCTTCCGATGATAAGCCGCCACCCGATGAGAAACAACCGCGTGGTGTTCCAACGGGTGAGGATGGACAACCGCAATCCGCTGATTATCGGCCATCGTCGGGTGATTGGGTCGGGCCGATATCGTTCGGATAAAAGCGACTTCACTAAACCGTAAGAAGCGCCCATCAACCCAGCCCGATTTCCCGTCGCTGAGCGTTACTTGAAACCAACCGGGCACCTTGGCCGTAACGGTGACCGGTGTGCCCACGTCAACCAAGTCTACTCGATTGTACTTCATGGAGGGACCGATACGTATTCCAACGCGGTCCGCACATACTTTTGCCCATCGGTGATAAACGACCGGGGCGTGAACCCCCTTCTGGGGGCTCGGAATGGTCAGTTTCCTGCCGTTCTCCAGCAGGGTATCCCGGGTAATGTGGTTCGCCACGCAAATCGCATGGATGGTAACCCGGTAATGGCGCGCAAGGCTGTACAAGGAGTCGCCATTGCCGACCGTGACAATACACGAAGCCCTCGCACTGCTTGCTAGAAGCGCTGCGTAAGTAGCCGCGACGCACATAAGCGCCCAGCGAAGTTTGAGAGTTTTCAAGGTCTCGAATCCTTCCGGTGGCGTTGTGTCGGCACACTGCCGTGCGTGTTTCCGAGCTGCAGTTATTCAGTTTTAGTCAGTGAAAAATATCACATATTGGATACCAATTCACTAACGGGCTAGCATATCTTAATCTGCTGCCCGCTGTCAAGTCCAAACTCCAAACAATTTCTTCGTGGCTCGACATAAATATTATGGGAAATTGGTACTATTTCATCAGCCCTGCGGGCAATTTTAATGGTGAATCGGATGATGAGTCCCTATCAACGCGCATCAGTAGATACTGAAAAAATGCTGTAGTATCCACTGGGTCATTCTTACGGGGCTGCAAAACTGAACCCGGAATCCAGAACATTAGCATCCCTGCTGGCCGATCGGCAGCGGACTGGATTCCCGCCATCCACTCCACTGGAGCGGAGCCATGCGGGAATGACGAAGCAGCAGGATACATTGACTTACTCAACAGCCTCCAAAAGGCGGCGAACTCCTCTCTGCGTCGCTTCAATTGGAAATCTCTCCGCTACCATCAGCCGTGCTCGGATAGTTATCTCGTCTCGATAAGCCGGATCGAGAATAAGCCGCTCGATGCAAGCGCTCAACGCGATGGGATCGCCGGGCGGAGACAGCAGGCCGGTGACTCCATCCTCCACGATTTCCAATGGCCCGCCCAATCGGCTGGCAACGACCGGAACGCCAGCCGCCATCGCCTCGATAATCACCTGACCGAAGGGCTCCGGCTCGGTGGATGCATGAACGGCAACGGTGGCACCGGACAAGAAGCGAAGGGGCTCCTCAATAAAACCGGTAAATCGTACAGCGCCGCCGCCCGTAATTTCCGCCGCCTGCCACCTCAGCCTCTTTTCATAATTCTCCTCGCCGAAGAGCGGTGTTCCCATTACCTCCACCTGAAGGCAAGGCCGGCGCTGGCTCAACCTTTTTATCGCCGCCAGAAAGATGTGCTGCCCTTTCCATGGCGCAAGCCGCCCCATCATGACGATGCGGGGAGGTTTCTTTGGCTTGCTGGACCGGCATTCGGGAATGGCGACGCCATCGTAGATGACTTCGGCTTTTTCGATCGCTTCCGGCGGCAGGGTAGCGCGCACCGCCTCCGAAACGGCCGCGATGCGGGTCGGCAAAATTCGGCTCAGCCGGAGCAGTAGATCAACCTCCGCACGGGCCAGTTGGCCGCTGGAGAGCCGGTCCCGCAAATGCCAGACCACCGGCGCACCGACCCAGCGTCCGGCCAGTCCGCCGGCAACATGAGATCTCAGCGTATTGGTGTAGACAATCGCCGATCGCTTCCGCTTCAAGGCGCGAGCCAGACGGACAGCCCATCCTACCAATTCAAAGCACAGCCGGAATCGGGTGGTATTTCGTCCTTTACGCCGCTCATCGCACGATGTGAAAATCGAGGGACAGGGAACGACTTCCACTGAAACCGGAATTACTGACAGCCGGTTCAGCAGAGGTCCACTTTGACCGCTGATTACCAAGGTTGGAAAGTGAGGGGTGACGCCGGGGAGCAGGTTGGTCAGCGCAATCTCGGCGCCACCCAGTTGAGCGGTATGGGTTACAAAGGCAACCCGTTTTCCATCGTCACATTCAGCCACATCACCACATCTCTCGGACGAATGGAGAAAAAAAAGGTTATTTCGGTTCCGGCGCAGCCGCCCAGAGCGCGCCGCGGTACAGCAGCGTTTTAAAAATTTCCTGCGAGCAGGCGGCCGGATCGTGCCCGAGCGCGAGATAAAATACCTTGCCATTACCCCAGGATTTCGTCCAAACCACCGGCATCGCCTTGCCTTGGTAGAGCGCGGTGGCCAACACGTGAACGCGCAGGTCATAGTCGAGGATGTACTGCTCATCCCGCACCATAAACTCGGTCAAACCCTCCATAATCGGGTGACCGGCATCGGCAACGCTGACCTGATAGTCGCGGTAGCGCGGATGGGTGACGAAATGGCCGCCCACCATCGAGCGGTACTCGGGGCATTCCCGAAAGGAATCGGCGGCGGAGTGAATGCCGACAAAGCTCTTGCCGGAGGCCACCCAGTTCAGCAAGCCGTTCTTCTGGGCATCGCTGATGGCGCCGACGGTGTAATAAAAGATCAGCAGGTCATAGGGATCCAGTCCCGGTGACTTCAACAGGTCGAGGTCTTGCTCCTTGTAGGTCAGATCAAACTCGGTGTGGGTCTTCAGGGCTTCATAGACGGCCTGGCCGTTGCCCTTGTAGTCATGAATTTCGCCGCCGGCAAAAACGAGGGTTGGGATTGCCAATTTTCTATTCCCTTTCATGTTGTTACGCCTTATCTAAATTGCGGACGAACGGAGTAATTTTAACACATTAGCGGTCTTGAATCCAGCGTGAGCGCTCACTTTGTGAAAAATTGAATGGATTACGAATGCCCGTCTTGCCGTCGCTTCATGCAGTGGAGCTGCCCACCTCAAAATCCCAAAAATCGTAGTAGGATCATCGCCATTACATGGTTGCCGATTGGGTTCATGTGGACCCCGTCGGTGGTCAGCGAAAAGTTGGGATTGGCGCTGTGGCCGCGCTCCAACGTGCGGATAAACTCCTGATGCATCGGCGCGAGATGGACATTCAGTTGCCGGCTCACCCTCTCCATCGCCTCCACGTAGCCGTTTAGGGTGATATTTTCCGCTGAACTAATATCTTCACCGATGATGGTGGGTGTAACCAGCACGATCTGGGCGTTGGTGTCATGCTGAAGCTGTTGAACCAGTTGCTTCAAGAGCGGTTCATATTGTTCCAGCGAAACGCCGTTTGCCCCATGCCAGACGTCATTAATTCCCACGTTTACGGTGACCCAGTCCGGCTTGGCCTGAATCACATCACGATCGAGCCGCGCCAGCATATCAACCACCCGGTTTCCGCTCACGCCGGCATTCAACACCTCGATCGCACGCTCCGGGTAGACGGCGGATATCAAATTTCGCATCACGGTTACATAGCCATCCGGCGCCTCGGTGATGCTGTCACCCATGCAGACCAGGCAGTTGTGAGCCGGTATCAAAAAACCGGAACTATCCTGTGTCAAAACGAAGTTTCCTTTCTTTATCTATCATATTGGCATGGTGGGTATTTTGCTGATCGGAACCTGATCTTTCATATTAGAGCCTGTCCGACAAACCCATAACAAAGTGATATTGACATTGTTGGCACCATGTGGTATAATCGCAATCATATAATCTCCAAACGAGGTATTTGATGCGCCATAACTTTTTACCCTATGAGCA
>JAKBZR010000111.1 GCA_021842405.1 bacterium | reverse complement strand
AGAATGGGGTATTCAATACCACTCAATCTCACGCACGGGTTATAAGGCTGCCGGTTTCAAATGGCCAGGCGACCTTTAATGCGCTGTTGGATATCACCATCTTCAGCCCCACCACCACCCATTTACCGGACTATTCCGATTCGGTTTCGGTGGTTTGCCATGACAAAGTGACCATTGACAATCGGGAGGTGAATATCTCTTCCAGCCTGGATCCAACCTACTATCGTGGAACCGACAGCAATGGAAACCCGGTTCCGGTGCAAAACATACGCCAACCGGACGGTACGATGTACGGGGATACGGTGGAACCGCCTGCTGGGGGCATTATCCAACAAGGATTCAGCGTGGATTACCAGGCGACGCCAGGTGGATCATGGAGCCAAAACAGCCAATATGGTTGGACCAGTTCTCTGACCGGCGCAGCCGATTCGGGCACCTTCAATCCAGATTCTATAAATGACCTAGTGCCGATTTATTTCAACCCTCCGGCTGCTGATGGCACAAGCGACCATATCTACATCCATTTGTTTGATGCAGCCGATGGCACTGACGCGACCAATAACTATTACATGAGGTTTCACGCACCGGTGCCTCAGAATGAATGGGTTCAAACCAATCATCTAATTCATCCACTGCCAACTGGTGGTGTCCCCTATCCGATAACTAATCCGGGAGAATGGCATATTGTTGGGCCCTATAATAATCGCACCTCTGTTACCGATTCTGTTACATACACTGAATCAACCAATGTTTCAGCATCAATAACCGGATCTATTGCAGCAGTTTTACCGGCTGGTGAAGAGGCAGATGCTTTTTTAGCAAACATGGGAATAACCCTGGGTTTAACTTCTTCATCCGGCAGTTCACAATCATACACTGCTCAAATCCCCCCTTATAGTGCAGTAGATATTGAGTGGGGCCCAGGAATAGATGAATATGATGGAAATTGCGGCGTTTACGGAGACCATGGTTTTATGGGGGTCTACGACTGGACCGCTCATGTTCCTCAAGGCAGCCCCGGCGGTCAATTAGCGATCCGTTTTACATCCACGCCAGTACCACTGCAAAATTAGGGGTATTGCTGGATAAGGAGATTGAAAAATGAAACTATGGGCGATGGTCAGTATTCTAGCGTTAATAACCCCCATCTCACCGCCGCAAGTGCCAGGCCATTCTCTGACATTTGCTGATATGTCTTATTTGCCTGGATATGTAGCCTACGATATCCCAATCTCCCTGTTTGTACCGAAATATTTGCAGTCGGCTTGTGCGGCGTTGAAGAAGGGGGAGATGAAATCAGCCGAAAAATCGTTTGCGGCGGAAATTCGAAAGAATCCTCAACATCTAGGGGCGGTTATTGGTTTTCTACAATCGAAAAGGGATCAATGGGACAAACTACTCCCTCAATATGAGAAGGAAGCGAAATTGAACCCCACCGCCGCAAATGAATTCAAGCTTGGCGCATTAGCTTACTACATACTGGAGGAGAATCTTTATCGCTATGAGGGGGTGGTTCTGAAAAGAGATCCGAAAAACCCCCACCATTTTTACGGCTTCGGCGGTGGAATTCCGTCAAAGGAGTTGGTGGCTCAAAGGAGTCAAATCACAAATATCGCTAATTATGGTTTGGAGCGGACTTGGAAACTCACGCATGATCCGATTGTGGTTATTTTAATTTCTCCATATCCAATTATCGATCACTATGGAAAAATGCTCGAAGAAGTAATCCAGCGGGTGGGTGGGGCGCGAGTGTATCAAACATTCATTCATGCCGAGCGAAATGATTGGAATGCCCCACAACCCGCCATAAAAAATGGATCTTTGCTTGATTTAACCCTCTTACACTTTGTTGTAAGGCTATTCTTATCAAACGCTTCTTTTCAAAGGCAGTACAACACGTTTCGTAAAATTAACGGAAAACAGGAACTAGTGGAGGTAACAGCCCCTCTTACCGATAGACAAAAGCATGCAAAAGCTTATCTTGGGCTTTGGTTGAAGCGGATTAGTAAGCGAGTCAATGAAATGAAATCAAAGACACATCGCCGATAGGGTTCAGTACAAGGAGCTGACCTATCAACTCCTTTAAGATAGGCGCCAACTAAATCTGAAGTGGAAAGATTATGCTGCGGAAGCGGTTGATGAGCCGCCATCAAGATAACGGAGGTTGCCACAGCCGCCGATACCTCACCTCCCATTGTTAAAGCTGAGGTTATTCGCTTTTGTGGTGAGTGAAATTCGATCAGATGACGCTACACGCAGCAGTCCCACCGTGACGAAAATGGTTAATGGGGTTGCATATTCCTATGCGGCGCCTTTACCCCCATTTACGGGGGAGGGTTGGGGTGGGGGGGCGACAAATGCTGCTAGAAAATCATTCCCACAAAACTGAACTGTTACGCAAAACCCCTTGACAGCCGCCGTGAAGTTGTGGGATAATATCATCGAACCCAGAGTTGGGCGGCCGGTAATGGCGAAAAAGTCTGGTTCGGATATGATTTCCGGTACACCGCACGTCCAACAAGGAGAAAAATCACAACGCTTGGGGGCCGACCTCCGGCGCAAAATCCCCAACAGATGTGTGGCGAGCCTTTCGGCAGATGCCGGTCGGCGCGTCTTTTTTTTATTTAACCAAACGATGAATGCGGGTCGGTTAGCGCGAAAGGTATGAACAATACGATGCGATTGGCGAAAGTACTGATCGCGGATGACGACGAAGTAACCCGGATGGACCTCCGCACCCTGTTGACCGATCTGGGTCACCAGGTGATCGGCGAGGCTGAAGATGGGGAGCAGGCTTGCTATATGACCCGCAGCCTAAAACCCGACCTCGTCATTTTGGACATCATGATGCCGAAGATGACGGGGTTGGAAGCGGCCGAGCAGATTAGCAACGAGCGGCTTGCACCGGTCTTACTCCTCACCGCCTACTCCCAGGAGGATTTCATCGAGCGGGCGACTCAGGCCGGTGTGCTGGCCTATCTGGTCAAACCGTTTCGTCGTGAAGAGTTGATGCCGGCCATCGAGCTGGCAATGACCCGCTTCCGCGAGCTGAAAGCGCTGGAGAATCAAATTGAGAGCCTCCAGACTCAAGCGGAGACACGTCGGGCGGTAGGCCGTGCGAAAGCCATCCTGATGGAGCGCCATCACGTGGCTGAGCAAGAGGCTTTTCGGCGGATGCAGGCGCAGAGCTTGGCGCTGAACAAATCGCTGCGTGAAATTGCGGAGGCGATCATTTTGGCCTCCGAAATCAACCAGAACTCACCCAACCGATAATATTGGTAGGGATATCATCACAAAATCTTCCACTTAACCATTGGCTGTCAGCGACGCAGCCATCCGAAAGTATCTTCTCCTGCGGCAACGATCGCCGATCTATTTCATCCGTTACAAACAATGCCTCAATCCTGGTGCAGGTTAAGAGGTGAGAGCTTCGGTTCTGCGTCGAACCAGTTCTATCCTGAATCCAATTGTTCGGTCGAATGATTTCATTCGAATGACCAATAAGCTATTAAAGGGGAACTGACTGTCAATGCTAAATTCACGAGGAAATTTAATCCGTATCCTGTTGGTGGTACCGGTTTTCTTATTGGCTGCTCTGCGCCCGGCCTTCGCCGCCGGTAACAAGCCGGGGGCGATCACCACGAATGGGTTAATTGACCTGTATTACGAGTACAACTTTAACCACCCGCCGCTCGGGGCCGGCAACGCGTTCCGTGCGTTTGATGTGAAAAACGACTCGTTCAGCCTAAGCCTGGCCGAGCTGAACGTTCATCGCAACCCAACGAAAAAGCTGCCGCTCGGCTTTACCGCCACTCTTACCTGGGGTAAAACGGCCGATATCGTCAACGCAACCGAGCCGGGTGGCGTGAACACTTACAAGCCGTTTCAACAGCTTTATATCACCTATACGACTGGCGGAGCGCATCCGTGGACGATTGATTTTGGTAAGTTCGTTACGATGATGGGATACGAGGTGATCGAGTCTTCCTCGAACGATAATTACACTCGATCCTTTTTATTCACCTATGCGATCCCGTTTTATCATATGGGGTTCCGAATCACCCACTCGTTCACGCCAACCTTGACCGGCCAATTTGACCTGGTAAACGGCTGGAATAACGTGGAAGACGACAACAGCCAGAAATCAATCGGAATGGGGTGGACCTGGACGCCCAATTCCGATTTCACCTGGATATTGAATTGGATGGGTGGCGGCGAGAGCACCGGCGCCGGCTTTGCCGGACCTGCTACCGGCGGCAACCTGACGATCAACCTTTTCGATACCAGCTTGATCTACAATGTTACACCCGGTGATAAAATCGGACTGAATCTCGATTACGCCACCGCGAACGGAACCGCGCCGACCGGTCCGAGCGGCAGTAACGCGCAATTGGCCGGCCATTGGGACGGCTGGGCGCTCTACGGGCGCCATAATCTCAGCAACAGCACCGACCTCGCATTGAGACTGGAGCAGTTTGTGGATAAGAACGGCTTTCGGACCGGTGTGGTGGGCGGTAATTTCAAGGAGATCACCGCAACCTACGAGTTCGATGTGAATAAAAACCTGATCAACCGGATTGAGTTCCGCCATGATTGGGCCAATCAAGCGGTATTTCCCAGCGGAAGCGGCGAGAGTAAGTCGCAGGATACCCTGTTGTTTGGAACGGTACTGCTCTTTTAGGCGTCGTCAGGCTGACGGTGCGGGCGGAGATTGGATGGAGCAATGGAGACAGAACGGTTGCTCATTGAGTTGGCTTTTATATTGGCGGGCGCTAAAGTAGGCGGTGAGATCTGCGAGCGCTTGCTGAAGCAGCCGGCCGTCTTGGGCGAGCTGGTGGTCGGCGTGATCTTAGGGAAGAGCCTGCTCGGCGTGGTCAACCCGGCCGACCCGTTTCTCAATCAATTGGCTCAAATCGGGGCCGTTCTGTTGCTCTTTGAGGTGGGGCTGCAAACCGATCTTAACGATCTCACCAAGGTCGGATTTGCGGCCGTCTGGCTGGCCTGCGTCGGGGTGGCGCTTCCGTTTATATTCGGCTATATGGCGGCAAAGGGGATGGGCGCACCGACCGCTCACGCCGTATTTATCGGCGCCGTGCTGACGGCGACTTCGGTCGGCATCACCGCTCGGGTGCTTTCCGATCTCAATGCGCTCCACATGTCGGAATCCCGCATCGTTTTGGGGGCGGCGGTAGTGGACGATGTGATCGGGCTGATCATCCTGGCGGTGATGAGCGCTCTGGTCATTCACCCGACCGGCAAAGGGCTAACCGCCGCAACCGTGCTAGTCCCAACCGGTCTGGCTATCGCATTTCTGGTCGGTGCATTGGCCCTCGGCTTCTGGCTGACCCCGCCGCTGCTGGGGATCGCTCGGCGGATGACAGTTCGAGCGGCGCTGCCGGTTGCGGCGGTGGTGTTTTGCCTGGCGATCTCCGCCGCCGCACAGTGGGTTGGGCTGGCGGCCATTGTGGGCGCCTTCTCGGCCGGACTGATTTTAGCGCGCGCCGAGCACCGGGTGCACTTTGAGCCGCAGGTCCATGCTCTTGCCGATATCTTTGTGCCGGTCTTTTTTGTGATGATGGGTGCGCTGGTACAACTTGACGCGCTCAACCCAATGACGCCCGGAGGTCAGAAGACGCTCCTGTTCGGGTTTATCCTATTCGTCATTGCGGCTGTCACTAAGGTGATCGCGGGCTGGACGGTTCCTCGAAAGCAGATCAACCGGATGCTGACCGGCTTCGGAATGATGCCACGGGGAGAGGTCGGGTTGATATTCGCCAGCATCGGTTTAAGCAGCCACATCATCACAAATGAAGTCTACGCAGCGATCCTCTTCGTGGTGGCGGCGACCACCTTTATCACACCGCCGTTGCTGAAATTGTCGCTCAAGCCGCATGGCAAGCATTGTGCGACCTCATGAAGATTTAGGAATTACACTGAATTGGCGGCTATGAGGCCGCCGACCCCCCGCCCATTGTCGGGCATCTCTCATTTCCGTTTCGACTACCATCCTTTCAGCGGTGCGAGGTTGGAGAAATAGCTTCCATTTCGGCATGTCTTATCGCTCGAAATGGACAAATCTCACGGTTGCTTTACCCAATTGGTAAAACGACAACCACACTTTAAGGAGGTAAACCGATGTCTCGATTACGAAAATTGTGGCTTAGACCTTTGGCCCGCATCATGCTGATGTCCTGGCTGCTTTTGACAGTGGCGATGGTTGCGACCAGTGTGCGTGCATGGGCCGCATCTCCGCAACAAGACCCGAGCGGAAGTATCGTCGGCTCGGCGACCGATGTAATGAACGGCGCTGGAACGACGCTCTCTTCCGGCCAGATCCAATCTTTAGATAAGATGAACCCCTCGATGAGTACGGTGCTTGATGCGATCGGGCAAAACCGCCTCGCGATCAATATCGCCTGGACACTGGTGACCGGTTATCTGGTTATGTTCATGCAGGCCGGTTTTGCAATGGTCGAAACCGGGTTCTGCAGGGCAAAAAACGCGGCGCACGTCATGATGACGAACTTCATGATCTATCCCATTGGAATGCTGGGATACTGGATCGCCGGTTTTGCCATCATGTTCGGAACGGTCGCCGCGAGCAAGATCGGTGGGCCTGCTGCCCTGGGCGGCACGCCGGTTTTGAACGGCCACGAGCTAGGTATTGGTACCTTTGGAATAATCGGTACCAAGGGATTCTTTTTGAGTGGAACGTACGATGTGGCGGTGTACGCGTTGTTTCTGTTCCAGATGGTGTTTATGGACACTACGGCAACGATCCCAACCGGTGCGATGGCTGAACGCTGGCGATTTTCCGCCTTCATCGTGTACGGGTTCTTTGTATCCATCATCGCCTACCCGATTTATGGCCACCTGGTTTGGGGCGGCGGCGGCCTGGCAACGATGGGGATATTCTATCATCTCGGCCATGGCGCGGTTGACTTTGCCGGTTCGGGTGTGGTTCATGCGGTGGGCGGTTTCGTCGCGCTGGCCGGTGCCATGGTGCTTGGACCGCGCATCGGGAAATACAATAAGGACGGGAAGCCCAACGCCATACCGGGCCATGACTTGCCGATGGCGCTGATCGGAACTTTTATCCTCGCCTTCGGCTGGTTCGGTTTCAATCCGGGTTCAACTTTGGGAGCAGCGGGCGGTGGCAACCTGCGGATCGGCGTTATCGCCACCAACACGATGCTGGCTTCGGCCGGCGGCGCGTTTGCGGCGCTGCTCTTTTGGAAAATGCGATTCGGTAAGTACGATCCATCCATGTCGGCCAACGGTATGCTGGCCGGTCTGGTTGCCATCACCGCTCCGTGCGCTTTCGTGACCAGTTGGGCGGCGGTGGTAATCGGACTTATTGCCGGTGGTCTCGTCTGCGCTTCGGTGCTCTTTATCGAAAAGCGCGGTGTGGATGACCCGGTCGGCGCCGTATCCGTCCACGGCGTTTGCGGAATCTGGGGCGTGCTTTCGGTTGGGCTTTTCGCTGATGGAACCTTCGGCGCCGGATGGAACGGTGTGGGAGCGGCCAGCTATCTAGGCGTTGCCGGCCGTGGGGTGACCGGTCTCTTTTACGGCGATCCGAGCCAGCTCATCGCCCAGATCATTGATGCGGCGGTCTGTATCCTGTGGTCGTTCGGCAGCGCCTATATCTTCTTCTCCTTGCAAAAGAAGTTTATGCGCATTCGAGTACACCCGGAGGAAGAGATGGCCGGTTTGGATATGCCGGAGATGGGCGCCTACGCCTATCCCGACTTTCAGTTGGTGGATGCGCGGATTGCCGGTGCGCTGGCCGGCAGCAGTGGCGGTTCCGGTGTTGCAGCCTCCTCACCATCCAGCCGTCAACCCAGCAACGCCGGTTAACTGGATCGGAATATGAAGTGGGGAGGCCGATACCTCCCCTCGGAACATTGGAGGGATCATTATGATTAAAGTTGAGGCATTAATCAGGCCGCAGAAGCTCGATGAGGTAAAAGCGGCCCTCACCGATATCGGGGTCAGCGGCATGACGGTCACCGAAGTGCGCGGGGCCGGCAAGCAGAAGGGTTTCACCCAGCATTACCGCGGCGCCGAGTACACGGTCAATCTGCTGCAAAAGGTCAAGCTGGAAATTGTGGTGGCGGATGATGAGGCGCAGATTGTAGCCGACTGCATCGCCAAGACGGCGCGGACCGGCGAAATCGGCGACGGGAAAATCTTCTTTTCGCCGATTTCAGAGGCCATTCGCATCCGCACCGGAGATGAAGGAGAAGAAGCGATCATGTGAGATTCGGCGGCGGCTGCCGAGCCTCCCGTCCTGAGACGGGAGGCTTTTTTTCGGTTTATCTGTGGCGAGATCCGATTCCCAAGTAGCGTGGTCACGAAAGAAAGCACAACCAATCTGCCTGGCTGCAGAAAAGCGGATCCCCACAGAGTTAGAAAAAGTGCGTTGCAAAAGGCCAAATGAGATTGTCCCATGTGTAGTGGAAAGTGATCGGTAACTTGCCATCAAGTCTGCGCCGCTTTTTCGGAATTGTCAAGGACTATTGTTCCTCCGAAGATTAATCTTTTTTCAGGCTGACTGGCTCGCCAAACAGAGACCAGTGGTACGTACCGGTAATTTCATCTCCTTCCAGCGTTCCGGTCAACGTAGCCCAACCGTTATACAATCTCAAATCGATATGATTAGCCTGAACGCTTCCCGTAACCGGTATTTCTTTCCATGGACGGCCCACGCTTCCCTGAATCGGCATTTCTCCCCACCAACCGCTTACGCTTCCAGTCAACGTATTTTCCCCCGTGATCCTCAGCGTGCAAATGTTGGGTCCGACCTCACCGTCCCACCTTCCAACAACGTTATCGGGGATATCCTCTAATCTTATTGCTATAAAAATTATTATAATGATTGTAGCTATTGCAATTTTTACTGCTTTATGATAAGTTATAAGGATGTTTTTAGTTTTATGCATCATCCTATTAAATGTGCTTAACATCGTCTTATTCGTATCTAATCTAATTTGATGCTCTCTTATCGCAATGGCTTGATCGACGGTAATCTTAGCTTCCCTAAATACCAGCGCCTGCTTTACGGTAAATCCGGCATTCCTCCATGCCAGCGCCTCCGATTCGCTAAACCCAGCGTTGTTCGTTTCCTCATTCATCTTACTCTCCCCACGTTGATCCCTTAGCGGTAGTTACATCGGGCGCTTTCAAATCGAAATAAATTTCTGGAACTTGGCTGGGGTGAAGGGCGGCAACGTGCCCATCAAAAAACGCGTAGTTTGACGTTCCACCATGGCGCGCATAACCATAACGACCGCCGAAAGCACCGCCATACTCCCCCGATTTCCACTGCGCGTAGTTGATCCAACCACGTGCTGGATTTGGACCGCCCATCGCCTGGTTGTTGGTATCCATTAAGACGATTCGTTTGGCCGGTGCTACCACTTGTGCATTGCTAAATCCGCCTAGTACTAAGTTGCATAAGTTCGTCATATATGTTATACTATTAGTATGTCACGCCAAGCTACCGTTATTAAGATGTCGGAAGACGATCGCCGAACCTTGGAAAGCTGGATACGGTCAGGTTCTACC
>JAKBZR010000110.1 GCA_021842405.1 bacterium | reverse complement strand
GTAGATTCATTGATCTTCGTTGAATGTTTCATCGATCTTATGATCATTTTTCAAAAATAACCCCTTGTTCATCAACTTTACCGATCAAAAAAATACCAACCGTTAACCTATTTGTAGGACAGGCTCTGAAGAAGAGGTATTGAAAAAGCTAAAGTTGAAAAACTTTAATTGGCTTGTGGGTTTCAAGAGTATCACATCTCCTACTAATGCCCGTTCCTTCATATGTTCACTACTTCCAAAGTGC
This sequence comes from bacterium, assembly GCA_021842405.1. GTDB lineage: Bacteria > Armatimonadota > Chthonomonadetes > Chthonomonadales > JAMCWF01 > JAMCWF01. The sequence continues at coordinate 9,487 of JAKBZR010000110.1, read as the reverse complement.
GGCGTTGGCAACAGCATGCCTGTGATAATTTTATCAAATGAAGAGCGACGCAGAATCGTGGGGTGTCTCATCGCAAATCTATCCAGCTTTGTGCTCGACTTTGCGGCTCGGCAGAAAATAGGCGGACAGAACCTCAACTTCTTCATTGTTGAGCAATTTCCGGTCTTGCCGCCGGAACGGTACGCGGAGGACTGGCAAGGTATTCGATTGGCCGATTTTATATGCAAGAAGGTGCTGGAGCTTTGTTACACCGCGCACGACTTGAAGGGCTTCGCCGAGGATATGGGCTACACCGGCCAGCCGTTTGACTGGGATGAGGAGAGGCGGTTACATTTGCGATCTCAGTTAGATGCGATATACTTCCTGCTGTACGGATTGAATAAAGAGGAGGCGGGTGAAATCCTGGACGCCTTCCCTATTGTCAAACGGCAGGATGAAGCGCGGTATGGAGGCCGGTTTCGCACAAAAAATTTGATTATCGGGTATTATAACGCTTATGCAGCCGGGAACATGAACGCTTGGGTGAAAGAATGATAGAAGAATGTCAATTCAAGATTATACACCGCCGCGCCACATGGTTGAAGCCTTTCATTGTCCCCACTGTGGAGTATGCGCTCATCAAAAGTGGTTGAATTGGCTTGTAGGGTCGTATTGGGCAACACCTGGGTTGGGGGGAATGCCGCCTACGGATCAGGAACACCTAGAAAACTTCTCAGCATGCATGTGTTCATGTTGCCATAATATAATGCTCTGGTATGGTGACTGTATGATCTTTCCAATGACCCCGAGCGGCCCACTACCATCGCCTGATATGCCCGAAGATGTTACTAAAGTATTTGATGAAGCGAGACAGATTGTCAATCACTCGCCGAGGGCAAGCGCCGCACTGCTCCGTTTGGCTATTCAACTTCTCTGCAAACATCTGGGTCGACCGGGTGAAAACCTCAGTAAAGATATTGCATCCCTCGTTCAGAATGGCCTCCCGGTGAAAATCCAACAGGCTCTCGATATTGTCCGCGTTATTGGCAATGATGCGGTGCACCCAGGTCAGATTGACATCCGCGACGATGCTCAAACGGTATCGGAGATGTTTAATCTCATAAATTTAATCGTGGATTATATGATTACGATGCCAAAGAAGATCAATGAAATGTATGATAAATTACCAGAAAGCGCTCGGCAAGCAATTGCCAAGCGTGACAAATCTACCTGATTGACATCCAAGCAACCCTATTACACCATCGGTCACACCAGCCCCAATTCGGTCACAATGGGCACCATCTAGCAATTCTAGCCATAAAATCGGAAGTTTTAAGTAAGGGTTGCAAAGCGGCCAGTGCGAAGATGGAGCCACCCATTCGCCTGCTTAGGGGTACCCTATCCGAAATCATCGGCCACATCGGCCACAATATGGGTACCCACCAAAAACCGCGCGTTTTCCGATGCAGCGAGTGAGGGAAGCCCTCCTTGACAGCCGGAGCGCACGCGGCTATAATATAAGTCGTACAATTGAATAGAGTTCGGTTGCAGAAACCGTGCCGTCTTGGCGCGGAAAGGGGGGAAGTCCGGTTAGAATCCGGCGCAGTCCCGCTACGGTGTGTTCTCCAAAGGGGAATTAAGCCCGATTACCCAACTGCAACCCATCACGTTGGCCCTTCGCGAGAAAGGGTGTGATGGTCTGCGCTGACAACCGCCCAATGGAGCGGCATCAGCAATACCCACACCAAACCATCCCACATGTGCCAAGCGAAGCAGAGGATGGTTTTTTTGTGTCCACATCCACCCCATCCCCTTGTGAAGCCAACCACCTTACGGCGTTCGGTTTGAAATTATGAATCTAGCCGATACTTGCCAGACTACAGCGCAGCAATATCATTGCGAGCGGAGCGAAGCAAAAGGAGTGGGAAAGATCAATACGGCGGTTGTGTTAATGGGTCACGGCAGCCGCTCGGCGACCGCAAATGAGGCGATGGAACGGGTGGCGGCGGACATCAGACGGCGCAGCGGATTACCGGTCTATACCGGGTTTATGGAGTTCAGCGCCCCGAGAATCGAGGATGTCATCACCCAATGCGCCCGGCAAAAAATCGAGCGGCTGATGATGATCCCTTATTTCTTGCATACGGGCCAACACGTTCTCTTTGATTTGCCGGAGAAAGTATCCGCCGCTGAACGGCTCTACCCCGACATGAAGCTGATACTCGGCCCGCCCATCGGCTACCACCCCGCTATGGCCGATATCCTGTTGGAGCGGATCGCCGAAGCCGTCGGAGGGATGAGCGCCAAACCGGGGAAAGGTTCGCCCGCTGCGATCGCTTCATCCGATCAGCCGGCGTCGAGCACTCGTCTACCGGCGGTCGAAGCCGGCAAGCGGATCGAGGCGCAAAGCTTCGATCTCATCGAAAAGGAGATAGGGCCGCATCACTTCGAGCCGGAAGAGTTTGCGGTGGTGCGCCGAGTCATCCATGCAACGGCCGATTTCGATTTCGCGCGCTCTCTGAAATTTCAAGCCGGTGCGGTACCGGCGGGTTTGGACGCCATTCACTCGGGATTGCCAATCGTGACCGACGTCGAGATGGTGCGGGCCGGCGTGCTGCGCCGCTGCGCCGATCCTTTCGGGGTAGAGGTCAACTGCTATCTCGCCAGACCGGAGATAAACGCGATGGCCGCTTTGGCCGGCACCACCCGTTCTGTGCAGGCGATGCGGATTGCCGCTCGAACCGGTGAGATCGGGATTTTAGCGGTGGGCAACGCCCCTACCGCGCTGTTGGAGGCGATTCGGCTGGCTGACAGCGGAGAAATGCGGGTCCGATTAATCGTGGGAGTGCCGGTCGGCTTCGTTTCCGCCGCCGAATCGAAAGAGGCGTTGCTTGACCTGAACGTACCGGCCATTGCAACAAGGGGCCGAAAGGGTGGCAGCACGGTTGCCGCCGCGATCGTCAACGCCTTGCTCTTTCTTGCGCTGGAGAAAAAGGGTTGAAGGATAATCTCGATCGGGGTGAAGGGCTGCGCCGGGGATACACCACCGGCGCCTGTGCCGCCGCTGCAGCCAAAGCAGCAGCAACCAGGCTCCTATTTGGCGAGGCTTCCGAGAATGTCATTGCGAGCGCAGCGAAGCAAGAGGTTGAGCTGCTGTTGCCGGCCGGAGTTATCGCGACCTTCCCTATTGCGAAAAACGAGTTGGATGGCGACGGCGTCCGCTGCACCGTCATCAAGGATGCCGGCGATGACCCGGACGTAACGCACGGCGCCGAGATTTGCGCTTTCGTCCGTCGCGCTGCTGGTCGAGAGATCGCCTTGCTTGGCGGGATCGGCGTTGGAACCGTTACCAAGCCGGGATTGGAGCTACCGGTCGGAAGCCCGGCCATTAATCTGGTTCCCCGACGAATGATCGCGGCGGCGGTAAGGGAGGTCGCCGAGCGGGCCGGCTACGACGGCGGATTGCAGGTTATCATCTCGGTGCCTCAAGGGGAGAGGCTGGCACAGCGCACCTTAAATGCGCGGTTGGGCATTATCGGCGGGATATCGATCCTGGGCACCACCGGCATCGTTCAGCCGATGTCGCATGCGGCTTATCAAGCCTGCATCGAGCGCGCGCTGGACGTCGCCCTTGCGGTGGGATGCCGGGAAGTGGCGCTCTCCACTGGACGCCGCACCGAGCTGTTTGCAATGAAGCAGTTGTCCTTGCCAGAAGAGGCGTTCATCGAAATGGGAGATTTTATCGGACATGCGTTGCGAGCTTGCCGAGAACGAAAGTTTTCCGTTGTCAATATCATCACAATGGTGGGCAAAATGACAAAGATCGCGGCGGGACATCTTCACACGCATGCTGACGCCGCGCCTCAAAGCCTTCATTCCCTGCTCGATGCGGCCCGACACTCCGGCGTTGCGCCGAACGTTTTGGAGCAACTGACATCTGCAAACACCGCGCGCGAGATGAGCGAGCGCCTGGTTGCGGGCGGACCAACCGAGGCTTTCAACCGCCTATGCGTAACGGCTCAACGACATTGCCAAAGCCAACTGAACCCAGCGACTCGAGTTCGGGTTTACCTTTGCGGCTTTGAAGGGGAGCTTTGGGGAAAGGCGGACGCCGATGCCTGAGGTGGCGCTGATCGGGGTGGGACATACCGGCAAATCGGGCCTCTGGCCGGGTGCGGTTGAGCATATCTTAACCGCCGACGTGCTGGTGGGAGGAGAGCGGCTTTTATCGCTTTTCCCCGATGCGCCCGGGGAGCGGTGGGTCCTTAACGCTAAGTTGGATGAAACGCTCAATCGGGTGGCCGCCGAATCAAACCGGCGAAAGATCGCCGTCCTCGCTTCCGGCGACCCGCTGTTTTTCGGGATTGGGCGAAAACTGTTAGCCAATTTAGGACAGGAGCGGGTTATCGTTTTCCCTCAGATCAGCTCCATGCAATACGCATTTTCTAAAATCGGGGAAAGCTGGGAGGACGCCCGCATGACCAGTGCCCATGGTCGGCCTCTGACGCGGCTTGCAGCGCAGCTTCGCCGCGCAAGCAAGGCAATGGTGCTTACCGATCCGCGCAATACGCCGTCTGCGGTGGCGGCGGCGCTGCTCGAAGACGGCCAAGCGGACTGGCAAGGGTGGGTATGCGAGGCGCTCGGCTATCCGGAAGAGAGCTTCACCTTCGCGCCGATCACCGATTTGAAAGAGAAAAGCTTTCATCTGTTAAATCTCCTGATCCTCCTCCGTCCAAGCTTGCCGGAGCGGCCGGAATTCGGCCTGCCTGATGAGGAGTTCGATTGCCGGAGGCTGGCACGGGGCTTGATCACCAAATCGGAAGTGCGGGCGGTCGCGCTGGCCCGCTTGCGATTGCGAAACGACAGCGTATTTTGGGATGTGGGAGCGGGATCCGGCGCAATCTCTATCGAAGCGGCATTGCTGGCCCCGGAAGGGGAGATATTCGCCATCGAACGGAATTCCGAAAGCGTCGCCCACATCCGCGCGAATATCGCCAGGCATCGGGTGCCCTTTGTGCGGGTGGTGGAAGGGTATGCGCCCGATGCACTGACCGATCTGCCCGACCCCGATCGCATCTTCATTGGGGGCAGCGACGGCAAGTTAAAGGATATTTTATCGTTGTGCAGCCGCCGTCTTCGGAAAGGCGGGCGGATCGTTGTCAGCGCGGCGACATTGGAGACACTTTCCATCGCACGAGAAAGCTTCCCGGAAAGTTGGAATCTGGATGTGGTGATGGTTCAAGCCGCCCGCGGGATACCGGTGGGGCGATTCACCCGATTCCAATCGGTCAACCCGATCTTTCTATTCATCGGCGCTCCACCTAATTCTGAAGCCAATCTAAAGGAACCTCAAGCGAATGAGCTTTAATATCGGCGTGCTGATCGGCATTGGAGTGGGTCCCGGTGACCCCGAGCTGATTACGTTAAAGGGGCTGCGGCGGCTGCAGAAGGCCCCGATCGTCTGCTGTCCGAGCGGAAAAGCGGGCGCGATCGGTTATGCCGAGCAGGTCGTGGCCGGGTACATTGACCGATCCCGCCAAAAGCTGATACCGCTGGCTTTTCCGATGAGCCGCGATCAAGAGAAATTGCAAGCGGCATGGCAGGAGGCGGGCGAAAAGGTTGCCGAATACCTGCAGCAAGGACTCGATGTCGCCTTTCTGACTGAGGGCGATCCCCTGTTTTTCAGCACGTTCATCTATATGGCCGAAGCGGTGCAAGAGCGACTTCCGGCCGGTAAGGTGGAAATCGTCCCCGGCGTAACCTCCATTTCGGGCTGCACCGCCGCGGCCGGGATCCCTCTGGCGGTGGCTGGGGAATCGGTCGTTATACTGGATGCCCCCCATCGGATCAACGATCTGGTTGAAATTTTAACGCTGCATCCGGTTGTTGTCCTGATGAAAGTATCCGGTTGCCTTGAAGATATCGTTGAAATTTTGAAGCAGTGCAATTGGCTGGAGTGCGCCACGCTGGTCGAGCGCTGCGGGACGGACCGGCAGCGGGTTATCGTTGGAAAAGATTTAATCGGCTGCGTGCGACCGCACTATCTTTCCACTCTATTGATCCGGCGCCAAGAGCGGTTGAAATCAAGAGTGGGAGAAGGGAGCGGATAGAGCGGGCATGGAGATCGAAGCGATGGTGTACTTTATCGGTGCCGGGCCGGGCGCCGCCGACCTGATCACGCTGCGCGGCAAGGCAATCCTGGAGCGGGCGGAGGTCATTTTATGGGCCGACACGTTGGTGAATCCCGAAATTCTCAACTTGGCTCGTCCGGCGGCCCGAATTTACCCCACCGGTGGAATGGCGCTGGAAAAGCAGGTCGAGGTTATGGTCGAGGCGGTTAAATCGGGCCAGGTGGTGGCGCGGCTTCATACCGGCGATCCCTCGATATACGGCGCCACCCGGGAGCAGATGCGGGCATTGGATACCGCCGGCGTGGCTTATGCGGTCGTGCCCGGAGTCAGCAGCGTCTTTGCGGTGGCCGCCGCCTTGAAGACCGAGCTGACGCAGCCGGAAGTCTCTCAAACCGTGATCCTCACCCGGGCGGCTGGTCGCACCCCGGTGCCTCCCTCGGAGGCGCTTAAAGGATTGGCGGCGCATCGGGCAACGCTGGTTTTACTTCTCAGCGCAAACCTGCTTGAGGGGGCGGTCGCTGAGCTGCTAGCCGGCGGCTATTCTCCCGATACGCCCGCCGCGCTGGTGTATCGAGCGTCATGGCCGGAAGAGAAGATACTGCGGACACCGCTCAGTGAAATTTCCAAGGCGGCCAAAGAGGCCAACATAAACCGGCAGGCGATTCTCATCGTTGGCGAGGCGCTCGCCGCAGGCGCGACCCGCTCCCGCCTTTACTCAACCCGACTGCAGCCGGGATGTTTCGTCGGCGATGAGCGATAAAATGAGATCAAACCGCCTGGCGATCCTGGCGCATACCCGCCCCTCGCTGCGAAAAGCGATGAATCTGGCGGCGGCGTTGCCGGAAAGCACCCTGTTTTCCCCGACGCGCTATCTTTGCGAGGCGGGACCGAACGCCCGGGCATTCGACGGGCGTCTTTCAACCTGGCTGCGCATCCACTTTTATGACTATGACGGTTGGATCTGTTTTATGGCGATTGGGGGTTTGGTGCGACTGCTCGCTCCGGTGATAAAAGATAAGCGAACCGATCCTCCGGTGATCGCGCTGGATGTCAATGCCAATTTCGCGGTTTGCGTGCTTTCAGGTCACCGTGGCGGCGGAAATGACCTTGCCCGAAGGGTGGCCGCAATTCTTGGAGCGCAGCCGGTCATTACCACCGGCTCCGATGGGCTGGATACTCTCGCCGCCGATTTGTTGGGATCCGAGTTTGGCTGGAAAATTGAAGACGAAACGCATCTCACCCGAGTCAGCGCCGGCATTGTAAACGGCGAGCCGGTCGGCATTTTCCAGGAGACGGGAGAGCGTGACTGGTGTCCGGCGGACCGCCCCTTGCCAACCAATTTATATCCTATTTCCAAAATCGAAGAGGCAACCGGTGACGGGCTATCGGCCTGCTTGATTATCTCCGACCGCCTGTATTGCCTGGAGCGGATCACCGTGCCGACCATCATCTACCGCCCTCTTTCGCTAGTGGTGGGAGTCGGCTGTCGGCGGGGCGTTTCCGAGCGGATGATAGCGGAGGCGGTTTCCACTACGATGGAGGAGTCGGCGCTGGCTTTCAAGAGCATTGTCTGCCTGGCCACCGTGGAACGGAAACGAGACGAATCCGGATTAAACGATTTTGCCGCAAAATGCGGTTTACCGGTTCTTTACTATCGGGAGGCGGATCTGGCGGGTGTGGCGGCGCCGACGCCCTCAAAGAGGGTCCAGCGGCTCATCGGCGTTCCCGGCGTGTGCGAGCAGGCCGCATTGTTGGCCAGTGGCAGCGGCGATTTACTGGTACCAAAGCGACGGTTTCCAATGGTCACGGTGGCCGTTGCTAGAAAGGCAGGTTATTGAATGACGGGCAAAATATGGGTTATCGGGTTGGGTCCGGGAGATACAGCAATGATGACTCAGTCGGCACGCTCCGTTTTGGCTGAATGCGATTGCGTAGTCGGATATTCCACCTATATCCGTTTAATTAGCGATTTGATCTCTGACAAGGAGGTGGTGCAGACCGGCATGCAGGGCGAGGTGGAGCGCGCTCAGGTGGCGATCGAGCGTGCCCGGGCCGGGCGGCAGGTGGCCGCCGTGTCCAGTGGCGATGCGGGCGTATACGGCATGGCTGGCGTGATCTTCGAGGTATTGTTGGCAGAAGGGTGGCGGCCCGGCGACGCTCCATCGGTGGAGGTGATCCCCGGCTTGCCGGCGCTGGTTGCGGTCGCCGCCTTGTTGGGCGCGCCGCTGACTCAGGATTTTGCCGCGATCTCGCTCAGCGACTTGCTGACCCCCTGGTCCACGATCGCACGAAGATTGGAGGCGGCCGCCGCCGCCGATTTCGTTATTGCGCTGTACAATCCGCGCAGCGAACAGCGGACGCAACCGTTGACCGAAGCGAAGGTCATTCTGGAACGGTACCGCTCTCCGGAGACGCCGGTCGGCATCGTGCGCGCCGCCCATCGAGAAAGACAATCCGTCATTGTCACCACGCTGAGCGATTTGCCGGTGGAGGTGGTGGATATGCTCACTTTAGTGATCGTGGGAAACTCGCAGACCCTCCGCGTCGAGAACTGTATGGTTACCCCCCGCGGATATGGGGGCAAGTATCGCCTGGCAAAGGAGGAACCCGTTAATGGAGGACAATGAGCGCCGGGGCCTGCTGATTATCTACACCGGCGATGGAAAAGGCAAAACAACCGCTGCACTTGGCCAGGCGGTTCGAGCGCGTGGGTGGGGGATGCGGGTTGTAATGTACCAGTTTATCAAGAGCGAAAGGTTGAACACCGGCGAGCATCGCGCCGCTTCCATGCTCGGTTTGGAAATCAGCGCGGTCGGCTGTGGGCTGACCTGCCGATCTCCGGATCTGGAGCGCGACCGGAACGCGGCGCGAAGCGGTTGGGAGCGCTGCCGCATTACCCTGGCCGATCCGCACTGTGACATGGTTGTGATGGATGAACTAACCTACCCCATCGCCTACGGCTGGCTGGACTTAAAAGAGCTGATAAAGGCCATTCGAGCGCGCCCGCCCCATCTGCATGTGGTGATCACCGGGAGGAACGCGCCGGATGAGTTGATCGCGGCGGCAGACCTGGTAACCGTGATGCAGCCGGTTAAACACCCTCATTCAATCGGGATGCGCCCACAAAAAGGGGTGGAGTACTGACTTAAGAGAGCAAACGCCTGGTGTGATCTCCACATCAAGCGAAAAAGGAGGAAACGGTGACGAAATCCTTATTAGAGGAAACGATAGCGAAAATCGGGCCGCTGGATGAAACGGCGCAATCCCGGGCACGCGCTCGCCAGGACCGGTTGACCAAGCCGCAGGGCAGCCTGGGGCGACTGGAGGACCTGGGAGTTCAAGTCGCAGCCATTACCGGTCAGATTAGGCCGGTGATT
>JAKBZR010000109.1 GCA_021842405.1 bacterium | reverse complement strand
CGGCGCCGACCCATAAGCAGACCGGTAACGGCGGCATGTCCAACATGCCGGGAATGAGTATGCCAAGCGCGCCACCTGGTGGCAAAGCAGCCAAGCCGGCTCCCTCGATGCGTGGGATGAACATGCCCGGAATGAAGATGCCGGCATCACCGAAGGCGCCGCCCCATAAGCGGACCGGTAACGGCGGCATGTCCAACATGCCTGGAATGTGAAAGGCAAGCGAAAGATGATTTTCAATCCGATATCGGTCCGATTATCGAGAGATAAAGAGTAGGGGGACCCGAATTGGCTCAAACAAGTGATACGTCCAAACGGCATGGCGCCTTTAATATCTCGCAATGGTCAATCGAGCATCCCTATGTCATCATTGCGTTCTATCTGGGTGTTGCGCTCTTATCTATATTGGTGATCGGCTATCAGATGCCGCGCCGTATGATGCCCTATGTACAAAGCCCGATGATCGGTATCGTCACGATGATGCCGGGCTTGACGGCAGGTCAGATGGAGACCTATATCAGCAAGCCGATCGAGGAGCAGATGGTCAACATTCGGGGGGTGCGCTACATCCGATCCACCTCACAAAACGGCTTTTCAATCGTTTCACTCGAATTTCACTACGGTTACGACATGCGAAAGGCGCTGTTTGACGTCCAGGCGCTGATGAATGTGGTACAGGGATACCTGCCGGTTACCTCGGCCAATTTAAAGCCTTCATGGGTTTTGCCGATTGATCCGTTAAATTTGCCGGTTTTATCCCTGTGTATGACCGGCAAGAACTGGAATCCGGTGATGATGGAGCAGTTTGCGGCTAATCAAGTGGTTAATCAATTGAAGCGGGTGCGGAATGTGCAGTCGGTAGTGGTTTACGGTGGTAAGGTACGGCAGCTCCGAGTGGTCGTCAATCGGAATCGGTTGGCGGCTTACGGACTGTCGGTGATGGATTTAAAAGATGTGATTGACCGCTTCAATGTCAACTCGCCGGGCGGTAATTTGACCTACGGCACCAGTGAAAGCACCACCCGACTTGATACGCTGGCCGTCAGCTCGGCCCAGGTTGCTGACTACCCGATCAAGAGTGTGAACGGACGGATTGTCTACGTCAAGGATGTGGCGAAAGTCATTGACGCCAACCAGGAAGAGCGCTATGCCTACAACTACGTTCACCGGGAGAAGGTGGGCGGTAAGTTGGTGCCGATGGTAACGAACGGGGTGGAGATAAGCATCATCGAGGATCCGAGCGCCAGCTCGCCACCGGTTATAAGCAACGTGATGCAGAGAATTCACCAGATCGAGAAGGACCATCCCGGCCTTCATTTTTCAGTTGCCTATAACAACGCGCATTTCGTGGGCATCCTCGTTCACAACATGGTACGCGAGCTGCTCACCGCCATCCTCATGACCGGCATCGCGGTGCTCTTCTTTCTGGGCAATTGGCGAGGAACGCTCATCTCAGTGATCACAATCCCGATCTCGCTGGCGATAGCGGTTTTGGCTTTAGTGCCATTGGGAATGACCCTTAACTCCTCCACCCTTATCGGCTTACTGTTATCAATCGGACGATTGGTGGACGATTCAATCATTGATATTCACTCCATCGAGCGCCATCTGCGAATGGGTAAAACGGTGAAGGAGGCGACGGTAGACGGAATCACGGAGGTAAGGTTGGCGGTTGCCGCCTCCACGCTGATGCTATGTCTAGCTCTCTCACCACTGCTTTTTGTCGGTGGCATCGTACAGCTTATGTTTGTGGGCCTGGTGTGGCCGATTATATTCGGCTTGCTTGCCTCTTTTTTGGTTTCATTAACGCTTACGGCGGTGCTTGCTTCACGATTGCTGACGCCTGAAAGCGCCCGTGCAGCGGAGCGCCGAAGCCCGTTTTCCCGCTACCTCCTACAACCGGCCGAACGGATTCTTGAGAAGACCGAGTCATGGTACAGCCGGGTGATCGGCTGGGCGCTGGAGAACCGGTTTACGGTGGTCACCGTAATGCTGGCCACGATCATCATCGGAGGCGGTTTTTATCGCTTCATCGGTTCCGAGATGATGCCGTTGGCTGATATCGGGCAGGCATACGCGCTGTTCGAAGCGGAGCCGGGCACCTCCTTTGCGCAGACAAAACGCATGACCACCCAGTTCGAACATATATTGATGAAATATCCTGAGATTCAAAAAGTGTCAACCGAAATGGGCTTTGAGTCGGGCGGCACCTATTTCAACGGCTACGCGATGCCGACCGTCAACAGCGCCACGATGATGATTACGCTTACCGATAAAAGTAAGCGCAAGAAGACGATCTGGCAGGTGATTGATGCGGCGCGCCGGCAAGCGCTCGCCACCATACCGGGGGTGCGGCGGATCACAATTAAGGAGATGGGGTCTGACGTAATGGCCAGCTCTCAAGCGCCGATCACCTTGATGGTTTATGGCAAAAGCTTGCCCGTCATCGCACGATTAACGCATGAAGTGGCTCAAATCGCCCGTAAAACGCCGGGGATGTATCAGGTGGCCACCGACTGGGGAATGCAAACTCCGGATTACCAGATCAAGATTGACCCCAGGCGGGCGGCCGAAATCGGTCTCTCCACTCAGCAGGTCGCCGATCAGGTCTACTATTCAATCGGTGGCGGATTGACCAACGAGTTTTATCGCCTACCCAATATCCGTCAGGATACCATCCAAATCCGGTACCAACAAGATCAACGGCGAAGCGTAACCGATATCGGCCAGATGCTCATTGTCGGTAAAAATGGAGCAGAAGTGCCTCTCCGAGCAATCGCAACCGTTCAGTTCCGTTATGCTCCCAACTTCATCGAGCATGACCAGATGCGAAGGGTGGATAACGTGGTCGGATTCTATCGAAATGGCGGCCCTGCCTCGATGGATTTAACCATGAGCGTGTTGATGAACTCAATTTCGAAAATCAATTTTCCACCCGGTTATGGGATCGAGATGCGCGGCGATATGACCCAGATGATGTCCTCGATGAAGCGTCTGTTGATCGGTTTAGGTTTAGCGGTGCTCTTTATATTTCTGGTGCTGGTCGCCCAGTTTCGGGGATTCCTGCAGCCGCTTCAGATGGTGCTTTCGCTGCCGCTGGAGCTGTCCGGCGTATTTATCGCCCTCTTTCTGATGCACCAGTCGTTTTCAACCGTTTCGGTGATGGGGATCATCGTGCTGACCGGTATGGATGCGACCACCGCGATTCTCCTGATTGACTTAATCATTCGGTATCGGGAATCCGGTGTTCCCCGAGACGAAGCGGTGCGAACGGCCTGTCCCCAACGGCTACGACCTATATTGATGACCTCCATCATCACCATTCTGGTTATGATTCCGGTTGCCTTCTTCCCGGAGACCGGCATGGATGCCTACTCGTCACTGGGTACCGTGGTTATCGGAGGGCTCGCGGTTGGAACCCTGCTGAGCCTGATTGGAATACCGGTCATGCACACCTATATTGATGATCTTTCCACCGGACTGATGCGCCTCTTTCGACGACGTGCACCGGAAACCCCGGGTCCGGTAGAGCCGACTGGAGAATGAGAATGATTCGCGTAAATCTAAAGTTGAGAAAAGAAATAGGGGTAATTGGCATGGCTTGCCTGGCATTTTTAGCCATTACTCTCGCCCCATGCAGTGCCACGCCGGCGGATAACGCTAAGATATCCACCTTACCGGTAATGAACGGCGCCCTCAGTCTGGACCAGGCGGTCAGCCTTGCCTTAAAGCAGAACCTCAACCTGACCCGGATCGAGCAGAACCTGCTCATCGCCCGCTCTAAAGTCTCGGAGGCGAAGGCGGCCCGCGCGGTGTCGCTTTCCACCACAACCTATCTGACAGCGGGTTCCGGAGATACACACAGCATGATAAGTGGTTCTCCAGGGGTATCACCGACCAATTCGATAGATGTGCCGGCAACCGGTGAGGCGGCCAACCAGGATTTGATGTTAATGTTTCCGCTTTGGACCGGCGGCAAGCTGAAAGCGGCGCTGCGGGAAGCAAAGTCATTGGAGTCGGCGACATCCGGCGATATTGCCGAGGAGCGGCTTTCGGTGGGGCTGGCTGCACGTGAGGCGTATTACAAGGTTTTACTGGCTCAAGGAATTCAGGATGCGGCTCAAAAACAGGTGGACGCATCGGCGGAAAACGCGCGAGTGGCCCAGGAGGAGTACAACGTCGGTAAGATCAACCTATCCACCCTGCTCCGTTACAAGGCGGCCATTGCGAACGCTCAGCAGTCTCTCACGACCGCCCAAAACGACGTCCAAATGGCGCTGGTTGATCTCAAGGTGGTGCTCGGTCTGAGCTTGTCTTCCACGATTCAACTGACCAGCGTATTGGCTGAGTCGCTTCCCCTCCAGCCGTTGGATCAACTCACCGCGCTCGCTCGGAAGGAACGCCCGGTTCTGGCGGCTGCGAAAGCCCGTATTGCTGCCTCCAAATCAGGGATTTCAGTTAGCCGTGCTGCCTTTATGCCTCAGATTTACTTGACGATGGTAGGTGGCTCATTTAATACCAGCTCATTCGGCGGTGGCCCAGGCTATTGGGCGGGATTAACGATTGGTATTCCATTGTTGGAGGGAGGAGCTCGTCATGCGAAGATACGAGAAGCAAAGGCTAAGATGGAGCAAGCGCAAATAGATAGGCGGTCGGCAGAGCTTCAGGTGGATTCGGGGGTAACCAAGGCATGGCTCTCCGTTCAAAGCGCGCAGGCCAATGTGACAGCCAGTCAACGCGAGGTGGAGCAGGCGACTGAGGCCGAGCGGGTTGCCCGATTACGAGTTGAATCGGGCAAAGGAATCTATCTGGAGGAGCTGGATGCGCTGGCCGCCCTCTTTCAAGCGCGATTGGATCGAGTGCAGGCGCTCTACAACCTGAATACCTCCAATGCCGAGCTGATGAGGGCAATCGGGCAGCAGTGAGATATTGAGGGTTAAATGGTCGGAAAGAGTTCAGTTCCCTGGGCAATTTAAGCAGGAGGTTCTCACTCCCTGTCTGCCGCCAGGCAGGCAACTCTTTTCCCAATCCTGTGAGAGTGCTGGGGGAAGAGATTGCTTCGCTTCGCTCGCAATGACACCCTCCCCGCTTGCGGGGAGGGCTGGGGTGGGGTCGAACGAAAATGATTCCCGCAAAACTGAACTCTTACAAATGGCCGGCCGCGTGCTTTGAAGGAGCCGATTTGGGCTATAATATCTCGATCTAAACAGGTGGAGAACCACGATGAAGCTCCTTTTTCTGATCTGTGAAAGCGCGGTGGAATCGGCCGTTATTTCGATCTTGCGGGAACTGGATGTGCCCGGCTACACCCGCCTGTCCAATGCAATCGGCAACGGCCGCCAAGGCCGCCGGGAAGGCTCGCCGGTTTGGCCTGGCACCAACTCGCTCCTGCTGATCGGGGTGCCGGAAAACCTGGTGACGCCGATTGTGGAGCGGCTGCGGGCGATATCGGAGGATCGAGAAGGGCGGATGGCCATCAAAATATTTAGCGTCAACGCAGAAGATTTGCTGTAAATGGTAGCGAAGGGGAGACTTGCTTGAAAGCGACCAATCTCTATTTCCCGACTTTGAGGGAGGCGCCCAGCGATGCGGACATCGTCAGCCATCAGCTTCTGGTGCGCGGTGGATTTATCCGGAAGCTGGCGGCCGGGGTCTACACCTACCTGCCGTTGGGATGGAAGGTTCACCAGAAAATCGCTGAGATCGTCCGTCAGGAAATGAACCGGATCGGGGGGCAAGAGATATTGATGCCGGCGCTGGTGCCGCTGGAGCTTTTGGAGGAGAGCGGTCGCGATAAGGTGCCGGTGCTCTTCCATTTGAAAGATCGAAACGAGCGCGATTTTTGCCTGGGCTTTACGCATGAAGAGGTGATCGCCGATCTGGCTCGCACCGACATTCAAAGCTGGCGGCAGATGCCCCTCTATCTCTATCAAATTCAGACCAAATTTCGGGATGAGCCGCGGCCCCGGGGGGGACTGCTCCGAGTTCGTGAGTTTACGATGAAGGACGGCTACAGCCTCGATTTTGAGGATGCCGGTCTCGATTCCATTTTCGAGAAAAATCACGAGGCATACGCCCGCGTTTTTCACCGGTGTGGGATGGAGTTCGTGGCGGTGGAGGCCGACCCCGGCGCGATCGGCGGGTCGGAGAACCGGGAGTTTATGCTGCTGGCTGAAAGCGGGGAAGACAGTGTGCTTCAGTGCGAGCGCTGCGGATACGGGGTGAACGCCGAAGTAGCCGAAATACGCCCAAAGCCAATTACTGTCGCCGCTCCCGACTCAGTGCCGAGCGCAGAGGTGGTTGACACGCCGGGCGCCCATACAGTGGAGCAGGTTTGCCAATTTCTGAAAGCTGCCCCACAGCAGTTGATCAAGACAATTCTCTGCCGAAGTGGAGATCGGGTGGTGGCCGCGCTGGTTCGTGGCGATCGAGACCTCTGCCTGCCCAAGCTGGGGAAGGCGGTGGGCGAAGGGCTGAATTTTGAGCTTGCCGATTCGGAGACGGTGGAGCGGGTGACGAGGGCGCCGGTCGGTTTTGCCGGCCCGGTCGGGCTGTCCGGTGTTGAGATCATCGCCGATCCGGAGGTGCTGGAAGCGGCGGACGGAATCACCGGCGCAAACCAACCAGAACGACATCTCGTTCACGTCCAATACGGTCGTGACTACACTGCGACCCAAGTCGCCGATATCAGAACGGCGGGCGCTGGGGACGGCTGCCCGAAATGCGCTGACGGCCATTACCGCCAGATGAACGGCATTGAGGTCGGCCATATTTTTAAGTTGGGTCTGCGCTACAGCAAAGCGATGGGCGTCTGCTTCCAGGATGAGACGGGGCAAAACCGTGAGATCATTATGGGCTCCTACGGACTGGGGATCAGTCGGACGGTGGCGGCGATCATCGAGGCCTATCATGATGAGGATGGCATTGCCTGGCCGATCAGTGTGGCCCC
Organism: bacterium; assembly: GCA_021842405.1. Classification (GTDB taxonomy): domain Bacteria; phylum Armatimonadota; class Chthonomonadetes; order Chthonomonadales; family JAMCWF01; genus JAMCWF01. The sequence goes on along the minus strand of JAKBZR010000109.1, from coordinate 2,817 downwards.
TTTCGATGCAGTGGCCATTCAGATCAACTCCGATGATCCATCCCAAACGAAGGCGGCGGAAGCAATTTATCATGCATGCCGTTCAAGCGGGGTGGATATGATGTGGGATGAGCGGAATGAGCGGCCGGGCGTAAAGTTTAAGGATGCCGACCTGATCGGAATACCGATCCAGGTTGTGATAGGCCGGGGTATCATGCAGGGGAAGGTTGAAATCCGCTTGCGTTCCGAGAAGGGACATCAAGAAGAGGTTGTTATTGATGGTGCTCCGCTGCGGATTGCGGAAATCAAAGCGGATTTATTGAATCAATTAAAGCCAGATTGAATGAATTATTAAAGATTCCGCGATTAAACGGTTGACAAGCATATCGTGTATGGATTATACTAATCAGGTTTTGAACGGAAGGGCAATCTTTCCGCGCCGACAATGACTGACCGCACAAGGAGGCCGCCCACGGAAGTGATCTTCCTAGCGTGTGTTTCTTAGGAACCCGATATTTGGGTATTAACGTCCTTTGAAAGCCTCTGCGCCTGTGCGTGAGGCTTTTTTAGTGCGGCCGCTTTTGGCATAGTCCGGGTGGAATGGATTGCCAAGTTGTCCGAAAAGTGAGGAGAGCGACGGTATGCCGACAATCAATCAGCTCGTTCGAAAAGGACGGGTGAAAATACGTAAGAAAACCAGTGCCCCCGCTTTGAGGAGCAACCCGCAAAAGCGCGGCGTCTGCCTGGTGGTGCGAACGGTGTCACCTAAAAAGCCCAACTCGGCGCTGCGGAAAATCGCCAGGGTTCGGTTGACCAACGGCACCGAAGTGACCGCCTATATACCCGGAATCGGCCACAACCTGCAGGAGCACTCGGTGGTGATGATCCGCGGCGGTCGGGTGAAAGATTTACCAGGCGTTCGATACCATATTGTGCGAGGGACGCTGGATACGGCCGGCACCCGAGATCGAAAGACCAGCCGTTCAAAATACGGCACTAAAAAAGCGAAATAGATGTTTTCACGCTTGCTCGACGATAGGGAGATGCGATATGCCTAGAAAAGGGCCGGTTCGACCAAGGCCTCTGCCACCCGATCCGGTTTATGGAAATGTATTGGCGCAGCGGTTCATTAACCGCTTGTTGCTGGATGGGAAAAAAGGAATCGCGGAGCGGATATTTTACACCGCATTGGAAGCGATGGAGCAGCGAGCTAATCGTCCTGCCATCGAGGTCTTTGAGCAAGCGGTACGTAACGTGATGCCAATAATCGAGGTCAAGCCGCGGCGGGTGGGAGGGTCCACCTATCAGGTTCCGGTTGATGTGCGCCCCGAGCGAAAGGTTGCGCTAGCGATCCGCTGGGTGATTCAAAACTCCAGGCGCCGTTCCGGTCGAACCATGGCCGAAAAGCTGGCGGGTGAATTGCTGGATGCGGCAAACAACACCGGTGCCTCGGTTAAGAAAAAAGAGGACACGCATCGAATGGCGGAGGCGAACCGGGCCTTCGCGCACTATCGGTGGTAAAAGAGGCCTCACTCTATGAGCCGAAGCGATTCCGATGCGAGATCGTAAGGGGTGTGTGATGCGCATTGCAATATACATAAACGTTATCCCGGTTAAAGCAACTTTAAAAGGTAATTAGCAAAAGGATTCGTTAGCGAAAATGTCGCGGATGAGTGAATTAACAAAAACAAGAAATATTGGAATTGCTGCTCATATAGACGCCGGTAAAACGACGACGACGGAGCGCATTCTTTTCTATACCGGCCGTACCTATAAAATCGGTGAGGTGCACGAAGGCACCGCAGTGATGGACTATATGGAGCAGGAGCAGGAGCGGGGAATTACAATCACATCCGCCGCTACCACCTGTTTCTGGCGTGAGCATCGAATTAACATCATAGATACACCGGGACACGTGGATTTCACGGTTGAGGTGGAGCGCTCGATGCGGGTGCTGGATGGGGTAGTGGCCGTTTTTTGCGCGGTCGGCGGAGTTCAACCCCAATCGGAGACGGTCTGGCGACAGGCTAGCAAATATCGCGTGCCACGGATTGCTTTCGTCAACAAAATGGACCGAATGGGCGCCAACTTTTTCAATGTGGTTAACAAGATGCGGGAGCGGCTCGGGGCTAACGCGATACCGATCCAAATCCCGATCGGCGCCGAGGGCGATTTTAAGGGCGTGGTTGACCTGATCGGCATGCGGGGCTATCTCTACAACGAGGCTGACGACAGCCTGGGCGCTGAACCGCAGGTGGTTGATGTGCCGCCTGATGTGATGGATTTGGCGCTCAAGTGCAGAGAGAAATTAATCGAGGCGGCGGCTGAAAGTGACGATCACCTGATTGAAAAGTACCTCGAGGGCGAGAAGATAACGGCCGAAGAGATTCGACGCGGAATTCGTAAAGCGACACTGTCCGGCAAAATTGTGCCGGTAACTTGCGGATCCGCCTATAAAAATAAGGGCGTTCAGCTCTTGTTGGATGCAGTGGTGGACTATCTGCCCTCTCCGGTGGACGTGGGTCCGGTGCCGGGAACCGATCCCCGAACTCACGAGGCGGCCACTCGAGAGCCGGATGACGATGCTCCCTTCTGCGCTCTAGCCTTCAAGATCGCGAGCGATCGCTATGGCACGCTGACTTTTGTGCGGGTTTATTCCGGCCGACTGGACAAAGGGACCACGGTTTTTAACTCCACTAAAGATCGCAAAGAGCGGGTTGGCCGAATTGTGCGAATGCACGCCAACCACCGGGAGGATCTCGATACCATGAGTGCCGGTGAGATCGCCGCCGTTGTGGGCCTGAACGATACCACTACCGGTGACACCCTTTGCGATTC
>JAKBZR010000021.1 GCA_021842405.1 bacterium | reverse complement strand
ATCGCCGGTGAGGAGGATTCGATCCAAAACCCCGTTTTGAGCTTCCACTTCAGGCTGCCGTCCGGGTTGAGGGCGTAAAGGTAATCGTCCAATGACCCAACGTAGACGGTGCCATCCGCGCCGATCGCCGGTGAGGATTCGATCAAATTCTCCGTTTTGAACTTCCACTTCAGGCCGCCGTCCGGGTTGAGGGCGTAAAGGTAATCGTCCAATGACCCAACGTAGACGGTGCCATCCGCGCCGATCACCGGTGAGGAGGAGATCCAATCCCCCGTTTTGAACCTCCACCTCAGGCTGCCGTCCGGGTTGAGGGCGTAAAGGTAGTCATCCCCTGACCCGATATAGACGGTGCCGTCTGAACCGATCACCGGTGATGAGCCGAAGATCTTACCCCCCGTTTGGAACTTCCATTTCAGGCTGCCGGTCTGAGAGCCGACATAAGGACTCAACCCGGTGTGGCGCACATTGTCGTGGAACATCGGCCAGGGAGCACCGGGCTGCAATCCGCCCCTATTTTTCACTTCTGCCGAAGCATTCATGGTGCTCGCGCCTGCCGGTGCCTTTGCATTGACGGAACTTCTGCCGCAACCAATCAGCAAGCCGAACCACCCGATTACCAAACAGCAGAGTATGATGCTTTTCTTATGATTCAGCACAAGTTACGCCCTCCTTAAAAGGTGAAATTATCTCGCAATGGTGAATCATATCACATCCGCCATCAACTGCCAAGCGGGGTAATATCTCAGTTTTGTGGGAATGATTTTCGTTCGCCCCCCACCCCAGCCCTCCCCCACGAGGGGGGAGGGAGCTACGTGTTCCCATATTCCTCCTCCCCAAACTTGAAGAGGGTGCCGGGAGATGATGCGATTTACGACAATATTGGATGTATCCCCACCCTTGCCCTCCCCCTTAAGTGGTTGTTGAAAAAGTCGGTGTATCCTGCCACTTCGTCATTCCCGCATGGCTCCACTCCAGTGGAGTGGATGGCGGGAATCCAGTTCCCTGCCTAGCGGCTTGCCGGGATGCGGATGTTCACCTGCCATTGCGAGATGTCGCAAAGCGACGAAGCAATCTGATTATTACCAATGGGGAATTGTTCCGCTCGCGCGGCTTGCCAGGTCGCTCATTTCGATCGGTAAAGATGGACTGGATTCCCGCGTTCGCGGGAATGACGAAAGAGCGGGCTTCAGTGGCTTTTTCAACAACCACCTAAACCCTAAAGGTTTTAAAAACCTTTAGGGTTTGGGGGCCGATGCGTTGTGGGCGACGACGACAAGCAGGAGCAGTGAGATTAGGAGAATTACGCTATAACATCGCCGGAGTAATACCACAATCCACCCCCTGCCTAGCGGCTTGCCGGGTCGCTCATTTCGGTCGGTAAAGATGGACTGGATTCCCGCGTTCGCGGGAATGACGAAAGAGCGGGCTTCAGTGGCTTTTTCAGCAACCACCTTGTCTGAACCGGGATTTGCATGATTTAGGGATTACCAGGATTTTGATCTTCAAGGCATCTTCCCGTTTCATTCCTGGCCATCCTTTAATCACGTAAATCGTGGTTCAGACGATTTAGGGATTGCCAATATCCGGCCATTGGTTCGTCGTGGGCGACGACGGGAATGAGTTCAGTTCTCCGGGCGATTTAGGCGGGTGTTGCAAGACGGTGTGCCTTGACCCCCACCCCAAGGGGGGAGGGAGTTGATAATTGCGGTGGGGATAAGAGCCTCCTGCTTAAATTGTCCATAGAACTGAACTCCTTCGTGCGTATTGACTTGATTACGATGGTGTGATAGACTTCACCCTAAATTCCGCTAACGATGGTGAGGCATCGAAATGGCGATACGCGTATACCCGTATGTGATTGATGTGATGCGGCGCAGCGATGTGCCGGAGGTCAATGACATTGAGCGTCGGTGCTACGCCACACCTTGGCATGAGGATGCCTATTATAACGAGCTGGGCAACTGCTCCGCCTGTTACCTGGTAGCGAAATTGGATTGCCAGGTGGTTGGCTATACTGGTATGTGGGTGATCATGGACGAAGCTCACATCACGACGCTGGCCGTAGACCCACAGTTTCGGCGGCAGAAAGTTGGAGAGCGACTGTTTAATGAGCTTTTGCATCGAGCGGTCGAGCTTGGGGCGGAGCGGGCGACGCTTGAAGTAAGGAAAACCAACCTCACCGCCCAAAATCTTTATCGAAAGTATCTGTTTCGAGAGATCGGAGTAAGGCGTCACTATTACAGTGACAATCAAGAAGATGCGCTGGTGATGTGGGCCGAGAATTTACGCAACCCCGCCTATTTAAAACTCCTTGATCAGCGCCAACATGAGATATATCTAGCCTATGATGAATATACTCGGGATCGAAACGAGCTGTGACGAAACGTCGGCCGCCATCGTGACCGACGGAATCACCATTCGATCAAATATCGTTGCCAGCCAGATTCCCTTGCATCAGCGATGGGGAGGCGTGGTGCCGGAGCTCGCATCGCGCCAACACATCGAGCGTCTGTTACCGGTTATCATCGAGGCGTTGGAACAGGCCGGACTAGAGTTGACCGAAATTGATGGCATCGCGGTTACCAATCGGCCGGGACTGTTGGGCTCACTCCTGGTTGGGGTTTGCGGGGTAAAGTCGCTCGCCTGGGTTTTGGGAGTTCCGCTGGTTGGGGTCCATCACCTGGATGGCCATATCGCTTCGGCATGGCTGGCGGAGCCTGATATCGAATTTCCTTTTGTCTGCCTGCTGGTTTCCGGCGGCCATACCGAGCTCGTATTAGTTCAAAATCGGCGGGAGCGCTTTTCATTGGGGAGAACGCGCGATGATGCGGCCGGCGAGTGCTTCGATAAGTGCGCGCGAGCGATGGGGTTGCCATATCCCGGCGGACCGGCGATCGGTACATCGGCTAACTTCGGCTTGCCCGATCGGATAGCGTTTCCTCGGCCATTACGTGATGAGGGGCTTGAATTCAGCTTTTCCGGGCTTAAGACGTCCCTCATCCGATTTTTAGCAGAGGATCAGGGTAAAACGCCGGTTGAGGATATTGCGGCCTCGCTTCAGGCCGCCATCGTTGAGGTGCTGGTTGAAAAGGCTTTTCGGGCCGTGAAGACGGTGGGGGTGAATACGCTGTGCGTGGCGGGCGGCGTAGCTGCAAACCAGGAGTTGAAGAGACAGTTAATTGGCCGCGGGAAACAAGCGGGGGTGCGGTGCGTGACCCCTGCGCCCATACTATGCACCGATAACGCAGCTATGATAGCGGCAGCCGGCGCAGTCAGGTTAATGGCTGGAGAGCGGGATGCCATCCAGCTCGACACGATGGCCGGCGAACCTATCCCCCATTTGGAGACGGTTGAATTGTAAGAGTTCAGTTTTATGGGAGGGATTTTCGTACCCCCCACCCCAGCCCTCCCCCGAGGGGAGAGGGAGTTGATAATTGCGGCACGGGTAAGAGCCTGCTACCTAAATTGCCCAGAGAACTGAACTCTTTCGGTGAATTAAAACGGTGACATTGTATCATTCTCAACAATACGAAACGCAATCACCTAACGATTTTCACTCAAACTCCGGTGAAGCGACCACTTAAACCCCTGCCCCCTCAAGTGCCGCGGCGTGTCGCGGTGGCTCGATTGTTGGTAATAACGGTCGCCAGCATCCTCTTGAGCTACACGACGGACGGACGATACATCGCCTACCCCATGCGCCTTTTTACCACGATGATCCACGAAGGAGGCCATGTGGTGGCCACCATCATTTCGGGCGGATCAGTTCAAAAGGTTGATGTTTTTCAAAACGGCAGCGGGGTGACCATCAGCAGTGGCGGAATTCCGCTGCTGATCTATCCGGCCGGATATATCGGTTCGGCCCTGTTTGGAGCCGGTCTGTTACTGATAACTCGCCGCGTGAACGGTAAAAAGTTACTGTTAATCCTGGCTACGCTGCTCTTCTGCGAGACGGCATTTTTCATCCGGCCGATCAACGGCGATTTTACCGGCTTGCTGGCCGGTTCCGCCCTTGCCTTTTTCATCGGCGGAGCAGGCTTGATTTTACCGGAAGGGATGGCTGGGTGGATCGCCGTATTCCTGGGCGTGCAGTGCTGCCTGAATACGGCGTATGATCTCAGAGTTCTGCTACTAACATCGAACGGTTATCGGGTACAAAACGACGCTGTTTTGCTCTCCCACTACATCCCTTTGCCACCCATTATATTTGCGATAACCTGGACTATCGTTGGGATCGGCGGGCTCATTATTGCTTTGAAAGTCTATCTCATTGAGCGGTAATACCTCAAAAAATCTTCGATGCGTATGCTGAAAAAAACGGCCGTCAATTCCGAGATGGATGTGACGATAGATACAAAGTGTGTGCGGCTCGAACTAATTCATTGTAACGAGGTGAAATTCGATGGCGAAAAAGTCGAACAAAAAGTGCAGCGCTGCTCCATTACTGGCGATTATCGTTATGATAACGGCTGCATATCCGGCGTTGGGTAAGAACCTGCTAGCTCCCGCCGCGACTTCGGTCGGGCGGATATTACCGACGGGATGGCACGTTAGCGGCGGCGAGGGCAAGACTCTGTCGAGCCGGGATGGAAAGGCCATTCTGGAGGTGATCGGAAACTCAACCAACAGCCCGGCCTGGCTGGCGGTAACCCAACCGTTGACCGAGGGTGAAATCTATCGGTTTGACTACACAACCCGTAATCCAAAAGGTGGCAACGGTATCGTGGTGGGGGGCGCCGGCTCGGTAAATCGCGATTTCGTCCCCGCCGAGGGCTGGCACCACAACAGCTACATTTTTCGACTCACCGACGCCGGTAACCAGAATTTCGTGCGATTGGGGCAGTGGGATTTGGACGGCGCCACCCAATTTAAGGTGATTAAGCTGATTCCGATCGAAGTGGTAAACCGACACGATGGCGGCGTTGTATTGGGCGAAGGTGAGCAGATTGCTAAAGGTGTCTACACCGACTCGCCGGATTACAACTGGCTCGGGTCCAATGTGAATCGTTCATTGATGCGCGCCACGGCTGGTTTTAACAGTAACCGGTGGATATTTTTGGATGGCACGGAAGTCATATACCGACATGCGGTAGGGAAGTATGAGCAGGAGAGCGGTGAGGTTACCGTCGAGGTGAACTATCGGGATGCCGGACAGCTTCTCATATCCGCAAGCCGTGACGGCCTAGAATGGACCTCATTGGGCCGAATGGACGCGGTGGGGCGTCAGAGCTTCAAAATTCCGAACACCCTCTTTCCTGCGAAGACGATAGAAATACGCCTGAATCGCCCTCCCAAGGACGGTGGCGGAATGCTGGAGGTGGATGCCTACCAATATCGGTCCCGATTGGCCGGAGATCCGCCGGACGTGATCGGGCATACCCAATTCGTGGAGATAAAAAACAGTTCCCCTGTCATTAGTGCAAAGATAGAGCAAATTCAATCGGGCGCGATCGGCAAGGTCAGCCTTATGCTTACCAATCATTCCAATAAAAGCAAGTGGCTGATATGTGAGGTGGCACCGGACAGGGGAGCGGTCGGAAAATTATCGGTTCGAGTTGATCCTGACAAAAGCTCCTTATTGACGGTGCCGTTTAAACTGGAGAAGCCTGGAGCGCATACCATCAAGGTACAGGTCTTGAGCGGGAGGACGATCGTCTACCAAGGCGCCGCTCAAGTCACACTCTCGATACTGGATGATTCAAGCTATGGGGAAAAGCTGCCCGGCCCCAAATCGCTGGGCTTATGGACTTGCGGAAGCGGCTGGAAGATAGGGCGAAAGCGATTGTTGCCGACCGCGCACGCCAACGGAATCTTCATTTCGCTGGCCGGCAATGAGTATGAGGATGCTCAATTGGTGCTCAAACCGAAACGGACGGTACGGCTTACCGGATTTCGGGTAAGCGATCTCGTTTTCAAGCATTATAGAATTAAAGCGAGCCAAATTTCGGTGAAAAGGGTCGCCTACGTTCAGGTAACGGTGCCAACCGACAACTCCTGCGTTACCGGGAAATATCCCGATCCACTGCCGCCTTTGGAGATGCCTCTCTTGCTGCAGGCCAACCGGAATCAGCCGTTCTGGATAACCGTTCACACCGAGAGGGATCAACCGGCCGGCCTCTATCAAGGGGATATTCGGTTGCAAACCAGCGTGGGGTCAGAGGTGATACCCCTAAAAGTCAAGGTCTACGCATTTTCGCTGCCAAAACGCTCCCATCTTCGTAGTGGCTTGGGCGTGGACGCCGGAATGATCAACCAGTATTTTCATCTTCAAACCGACGCCGAAAAGCGGTTGGTGTGGAAGAAAACGATGGATAATTTCGCCCGCCACCGCATCTCCCCCTATAATTTCGCGCCCTATGATCCGATCCGCCTGACCTTCACCGGATCGGGTGATCAAATTACGCCGGTTCTCCATTTCAGCGCATTTGATCGGCAGGCGCACAAATATTTGGATGAGATGCGCTTCAATGGGTTCGTCCTGCCGATCGAAGGGATGGGCGGCGGCCGTTATCCCGATTATACACCCGGCACCCTGGACGGCTTCAAGCAGGGAACGCTTGAGTATGAGCGATTGTTCCGAGAGTACCTTTCAGCCTTGCAGCAGCATTTGGAACAAAAGGGCTGGCTGAACAAGGCCTATGTCTACTGGTACGATGAGCCCAGTCCGCAAGACTTTCCCTTTGTAGTAAAGGGGATGCAACAGATACACCGGGCGGCGCCGCTCATCAAGAGGCTATTAACCAAGCAACCGGCCGGAGCTTTGCCGGGAAATGTGGATATCTGGTGCGCCTTAACGCCTTACTGGACTCCGCAACTGGCGGCAAAAGAAAAGAAAGCCGGCGATGAGGTTTGGTGGTACATCTGCACCGGTCCGAAGGCGCCCTATTTGGGTGAGTTCATAGATCATCCCGGAGTCCAGTTGCGATTATGGCCGTGGCAGTCTTGGCAGTACGGCGTACAGGGTATCCTTATTTGGGATACGACTTATTGGACCAGCCCGGCGCTCTATCCACCACCGAAAGTGCAAAACCCATGGAAAGACCCCGAAAGTTACGTCTATGGTGATTACAAGCCGAATGGAGCCATTGGGCGATGGGGAAACGGCGACGGGCGGTTCCTCTATCCTCCCGATCAGGATCCGAATCGGCCATCCAAGCCGACCCTTACCGGGCCGATCTCTTCAACCCGGTGGGAAAATTTACGGGATGGAATGGAGGATTACGAGTATCTCTGGATGCTGAAGCAGCGAGTGGATCAATTGTCCGCGTTGGGCAACAAGAGCGCTCAGTTGGATCGGGAGCTGGCGCGGGCGAGACAACTGCTGGCGGTTCCGCCCGATATTTCAGTGGACACCACCCGCTTCACGTCCAGTCCACGGCCGATCATGCGCCGAAGAGCGCAGATCGCTCAAATGATCGAGCGATTGGATCGGCGGGAGGTGAAATATGGAATATCCAACTCCAACAAGCCATAAAACGCTCGCATTACCCCCACCCAATTTGCCTCTACAACCGGCATCGGGTATACTTGCACCAACTTTGAGGAGGTGGACATGCCCCCATACGTCTATCTAAACGGTCATCTCGTTGAAAAGTCAGATGCCTCCATTGCGATATACGATCACGGTTTTTTATATGGTGACGGGATATTTGAAGGGCTGAGGGTATACAGCGGGTCCGTCTTTATGTTGGATGCGCACCTGAAGCGGCTCTACCGATCGGCGCAAGCGTTGGGTATCGAGATAAACATCACGCGCGACGCGATGAAAGCGGCGGTGCTGGAGACGGTGGCTACCAACCAGGTCTCCAGTGCTTATATCCGATTGACCGTGTCCCGGGGGGTTGGGTTGGGGTTAGACCCCAAGCATATTGATGTATCATCCACCGTCGTCATATCCACCGAACAAATCCGGCTTTATCCGGCCAGCGCTTATGAGAACGGCCTGGACGTGATTACGGCATCCACCCGCGTGCCACCGAAGCAGTGCATTGACCCCCAGATCAAGTCGCTGGGCCGCTACATCAACAATATCCTGGCTAAAATGGAGGCGAACCGGGTTGGGGCCGGCGAGGCGCTGATGCTCAATCTGGCCGGAAATGTGGCGGAGGCAACCGGCGATAACCTGTTCATCGTAAGAGATGGAGCACTGCTCACGCCTCCGACGACGGAAGGGGCGCTGCCCGGCATCACCCGAGACGTGGTAATGCAAGAGGCAAAAAAGGCGGGGATTGAGTGTCATGAGGAGTGTCTCTCTTTGTACGACGTTTACAATGCCGATGAAGCGTTCCTAACCGGCACCGCGGCTGAAGTGATCCCAATGGTGCAGCTCGACGGTCGAAAAATCAGCGGCGGCAAGCCGGGGCCGATAACCCGGCGGCTCCTCCAGCTCTTTCATGAGGCCACCCACCGTTCCTAAGCGCTGCGAGCAATGAAAAGTTCTTACCAATGTTTCCGATGCAATAAGCCGGCTGATTTTACATTGGACGATGGGACGGCCGATACCTCCTTTTGCCACCAATGTCTCCTGTCAGAGCTGAAACTGAAGGTTCCATCACTTTCGGTACTGGCCATTTCGCTCATAGAAAGGCTCCGACTGGTCGAGAGCAGCAATCGAAGAGCCGTCGCATTGGAAGATATGGAATGCCCGCTTTGTGGAAGCACCTGGAACCAGTTGAGCCGTGAAGAATTATTGGGCTGCCCAGTCTGCTACAGCACTTTCCGCCCGCTTTTAATACCAAGCTTAAATCCCGAGGAATACGCTGACGATACTGAACAAAGAGCTTGCCGCGTGTAGCTCATTCGAATCGGGATGTCATCCCCACCAAGAGATCGTCATCTCGACGCGGTGCCGCGTCGCCCGCAATCACGTCGGCACTCCATTTCCGCATCGCCTGAATGATGAGCAGCGCAACGCTTTGGCCAGCGAAGTGATTGCCTACTTTCAAGAATCCGATTTTTTTCGAGGGGGTCAGGCAGTCGAGATCGCATCGCTGGATGAACGGGGCTGTAAGACCTATATCGAGCATCGGCTGCTACCCCCACAGATGGATTTCAACCGGAGCGGCTCCTTTTTGTTGATTTCAAGCGATGGCAGCCTTTCACTATTGATCAATGAAGAGGATCACTATCGGGTGCAGGCCATACTACCCGGACTGCAAATCGGGTTGGCTGTTCAGCGGGCGAAGCGTTTCACCGATGAATTGGCCCGGAATATGCAGTTAGCTTGGGATAGAGACTACGGCTATTTAACCGCGTCGCCTTCCAATGCCGGAGCTGGGATTCGGGTTAGCGCGATGATTCACCTACCGGGGTTGGCTTCAACGAAACGATTAAGCGATGCGATGATGGCCGCACAGGTGGTGGGATGCTCAGTACGCGGCGTTTACGGTGAGGGCAGCGGGGCGATTGGCGGTATTTACCAGATATCAAACCGGAGCAGCGCCGGCTCAGACGAGCAAGAGATCGTGGCTCGCATCGAATCGGCACTCGGTTATATGATCGCACAGGAGCAGAAGGCTCGGGAAATGATCTTAAGCAGCCCGGTCAAACAGGCCGCATTGAAGGAGGAGGCGTTACGGGCGGTGGAACAGATCAGTGGGAATGGTGTGAATTTGATCGAGGCGGCATCCTATCTATCGAGCTACCGGTGGGCCGTTGCGGCAAGGCTTGTAGCGGGTGATTTAACCGAATGCGATCATCTGTTCGCGATCGTTACTTCGGGGATAACTATGAGAAATAAAAAGCATCACAGAATCGTAGCTTTAGATGATAGGACACAGTTAGAATCGATACGAAAGTGGGCACAAACGACGGCAATCCGAATTCAAGGTGCTTGAGTTGATTTTGGTAGTAAATAGAGATGTTTTGAGGTAGCATGAGATTAGTCCAAGTCAATATGATCGGCAGCAGGTACTAAGGCAAAGCAATTATAATCGGTTGCTCGCTACAATTTATTAAGCAGATATGCGGTGGTTCCCGATAATTTCGGTGGATGCAGGTTGTGCTGGGAAGTGAATAGTCCATTCCTGCACTGATTGAGTACAGCGTTTAGATTGAGGGGGTGTTCTGGTTGGATGTCCGGAGCAAGTTGCGTTTCTAAACCAAGCTGGAAATATGAAGAGAATGCTGCTGCAGCCCTTAACTGGTATCGAATGGAGGCAAAATAGGCCAGTGGTGGTAGGGCGCGTGGCGGGAGGTTAACAATGTGGCAACGATTTACGGAACGAGCTCGACGAGTTGTCTTTTTTGCCCAGGAAGAGGCGGGGCGGCTAGGTGAAAACTATGTCTCTACGGAGCACCTGTTACTGGGCTTAGTGCGGGAAAACGATAGCGTAGCGGCCCGCATTTTGGACCGATTGGGTGTAAGTTTGGGTCGTATTCGTTCCGAAATCGAACGGCAAGTAACCCGGGGCGACGGTCGCCTCGGTCAAGATATGCAATTAACGCCTCGGGCAAAACGGGTAATCGATCTGGCCTATGATGAAGCGCGCCAGCTCAATGACAATTACATCGGTACCGAGCATCTGCTGTTGGGGTTGATTCGAGAAGGAGAAGGTCTGGCTGGCCGCGTTCTTAGCAAATTGGGTGTGGATCTGGAACGTACCAGAAGGGAAGTCCTTGCGTTGCACGACAACGATAGCACTCAAAACCCTCGCCCACGCCGGTCGGGAACGCCGACTCTGGACGAGTTCGGCCGTGACTTGACCGAGATGGCTCGCAACGACAAGCTGGATCCGGTTATTGGCCGGCATGAAGAAATCGAGCGGGTTATTCAAATTCTCTCGCGGCGCACCAAAAACAACCCCTGCCTGTTGGGTGAACCCGGCGTTGGAAAAACGGCCATCGCGGAGGGTCTGGCACAACGAATTGTTATCAATGATATCCCCGACACGCTTCGCGATCGGCGAATCGTCGGCCTCGATTTGGCCGGATTGGTGGCCGGCACCAAATACCGGGGCGAATTTGAAGAGCGAATGAAGCGGGTATTAGAGGAGGTTCGCAAGGCAAAAGGTGAAGTTATCCTCTTCATTGATGAGCTGCACACCGTCGTGGGAGCAGGGGCAGCCGAAGGCGCGATTGACGCCAGCAACATCATGAAGCCCGCTCTGGCACGGGGTGAGCTTCAGTGCATCGGGGCGACCACCCACGATGAGTTCCGAAAATATATCGAGCGGGATGCTGCGCTTCAACGGCGATTTCAACCAGTGAAAGTTACGGAACCGACGGTAGAGGAGTGCATCGAGATACTGAAGGGCTTGAGGGAGCGATATGAATTGCATCACAGCGTCCGAATTACGGACGAAGCCCTCGGTGCAGCCGCTCGATTGGCTGACCGATATATAACCGACCGTTTTCTGCCCGACAAGGCAATTGATGTCATTGATGAAGCGGCTTCTCGAGTAAGGCTCCAATTCTCGCTACTCCCACGTGATTTAAGGCAGGCGAAGCAAGATCGCGACATGCTGGAGCGAGAGATGCAGTCTCGAACCGGTGATGCGGAATATGAAAAAGCAACTGAACTGCAGAAGCGCCAGCAACTACTGGACCAATCCATCGCCGAGATGAAGGCCGATTGGGAGATCAAAATCAACTCCTTTCAACGGGTGGTTGATGAAGATGAGGTGGCCAAGATCGTACAAAGCTGGACCGGCATTCCAGTAAGCCGAATGGTTGAAGCGGAGACCGCTAAGTTGCTGCATATGGAAGATGATCTCCATCAGTGGGTGATCGGCCAGCAAGAGGCGATCGTAGCGGTTTCGAAGGCGGTGCGGCGCGCAAGGTCGGGCATGAAAGACCCCAAGAGACCAATGGGCACCTTTATCTTCTTGGGACCGACCGGCGTGGGCAAAACTGAGCTGGCGCGGGCATTGGCAGCCGTTCTTTTTGACAACGAAAACAGCCTAATCCGGATAGATATGTCCGAGTATATGGAGCGATTTGCGGTTTCTCGGCTGGTGGGGGCACCGCCCGGTTACGTGGGATATGAAGAGGGTGGCCAGCTTACCGAAGCGGTACGCCGCAATCCGTATTCCGTCATTTTGCTGGATGAAATTGAGAAGGCGCACCCGGAAGTCTTTAACATCTTGCTGCAGGTCGCTGAAGATGGAAGGCTGACCGATTCTCAAGGACGGGTGATTGACTTTAAAAACACGGTCATCATAATGACCAGCAATATCGGTGCTCGGCTGATTAATCGTGAAGCCAATATGGGATTCCGCTCACCCCAAAAAGTAGATGAGGATGCCCGAGCTTACGAGGCCATGAAGGGGCGTGTGATGGATGAGATGAAGAAGGTTTTCAGGCCCGAATTCCTGAACCGAATTGATGAGGTGATTGTATTTCATGCCCTCACATCGAGCGATATCTACCAAATCGTTGATTTGATGATCAATCGGGTGTCAAAGCAGGTTCAATCTCAAGGAATGGAACTGGAGCTTTCGCAGGAAGCAAAGGATCTCCTCGCGCGAGAAGGTTTCGACCCGAATTACGGGGCGCGGCCGCTTCGACGGGCTATCCAACGGTTGGTTGAAGATCCATTGGCCGAAGAGGTGCTGAAGGGAACTTTCCATGCCGGCGACACCATCCGGGCCGAAGTGAAAGATGAGAAGGTCATCTTCGTAGTGGCAGCCAGCTCCGACTTGGGGCTGCCACCGCTGGAAGAGCCGGCTGGAGTTGCATGACAGATCGGTATATTACCACTCTTTCGCAGCAACCGAGGCAGTCAAACAATTACTAGAAGGTGGGGGTTGGTAGTTCGTGAGCCATCCAGAGGGGCACCGGTGGGTGTTGTAAGTTGACCAGATCGCTCGATACCCCCTTTGAACCTGAACTTCCCGATTCGAGTGGCAATTGGCAAATCCGGCGTAAATACCTGATCGAGCAGATTCGAGTGAGTCTGGGATTATGGCCTGCCCAAGCCAATGTGATGATTCCACCCGTTCGAGTCATAGATCGAATCGAGCAGGTGGATTACTCTATTGAAAACATACTCGTTGAGACTTGGCCCCGGTTCTTTATTGGGGCCAATCTCTATTTGCCACAAGACACATCCCATCCTCATCCCGCCATCTTAATCCCGCACGGTCACTGGCCGCTGGGTCGGCTCCAGGATGACCCCGATGTCGCAGAGGCTGCACCGGGACATCCCCCGGCCGCCGGCGGATGCAGCCATCTCGCAATCGGTGCCAATTTTGCACGGCTGGGCTTTGTGGCGCTGCTCTACGATATGGTTGGCTACAACGACTCTAGCCAGATGCCACATCGCCTTGAAATTGATGCCGGCGACCAGCTTTGGGGCGTTAGTTTAATGGGGTTTCAAACCTGGAACAGCCAGCGAGTGCTGGACTATCTCTCATCGAGGCCGGAGGTGGATTCTTCCCGGATTGGGCTGACCGGGGCTTCTGGAGGAGCATCTCAATCGCTGATGTTGGCTGCCGTTGATGAGCGCATTCAAGCGATGGTGCCGGTAAATATGGTGTCAGCGCATATGCAAGGGGGCTGCATTTGTGAGAATGCGCCTGGATTAAGGCTGGATACCAGCAACGTCGAAATCGCAGCTCTTTTTGCACCGAAGCCGATGCGACTCATCGCTGCAACCGGAGACTGGACATGCAATACGCCGGTTATCGAGGGACCTGCCATTCAGAAAATTTACCAGTTACTGGGTGCGGAAGAGAAGTTCGACTGGCTCCAATTCAACTATGAGCACAACTACAACCATGTGAGCCGAATGGCGGCTTATCGCTGGTTTCAACGTTGGCTGCAAGGAATTGAGAACGATGACGCGGCGGAAATGCCTCATTGCATCGAGCCAGTCGGGAAATTGCAATGTACCAAACAAAATTTCATCGGAAAACACCCCCTTTCGGCCGTAAAATTGAAACGATCGTTGAAAATAGCGATCAGCAAGGGCTTACCGAGCCCAATCGGCAGTGATACCCCGCTGGATAATAAGGCCAAGCGCTTATATAGGACCGCTTTCC
The DNA here is from genome assembly GCA_021842405.1 of bacterium. Taxonomy (GTDB): domain Bacteria; phylum Armatimonadota; class Chthonomonadetes; order Chthonomonadales; family JAMCWF01; genus JAMCWF01. The sequence goes on along the minus strand of JAKBZR010000021.1, from coordinate 27,661 downwards.
AGCATCTTTTCGCATATCGTTACCATGATTGGATGTGCGAACTGCCTGCCGGGAAGAATAGCGGCCCCATTAAAGCGTGGGACGGGGAGCGGTTTGTAGGTGGGTATTTCGAAACGGGCAAAATTTCTCATGACGCCTGCCCAAACAGCCTGATGCTGGTCTATCCGGAAGGAGATTTAGCGCTAGATTTAAAGGATCCCGAGATCATTGCGCCGAAGCGGTTACTGCTACCGGTTGGTTTGTGCGATACTGATAAGGACGAGCAGGATGTATTTTTCACCACCTATAACCGAACCCAGACGATCCGCCACGTAACAGTGATCACGAATGCGATCGAAGGGCTCTCACGAAGGGTTCACCGCCCGGTTGATCTCATTGGAATTGGCGGCACCGGCGCCCTGGTTTTGTTGGCCGCTGCGATCGTTTCTGAGAGGGTACGCAGCTTGGCGGTAGATATGGAGTTTTTTAAGGTTCGTAATGAGAAGTCGTATCAGGATCGGCTGTTTGTGCCCGGCATCCTGAGATTTGGGGATTTGAAAATGGCGGCGTTACTGCTGTCACCAAAGCCGCTGCACCTCTACCAGTGCAATCCGGGTGAATGGCGCCTCGTTCGCAAACATTACAAGGACATAAATTGTTCGAATCGTCTATTAATCAGTCAAAAACCGCTCACAATTAATTCGGCGGCACGATTAAGCTTTGTAAACTGAGGAGGATCGGATTTGCCACTTATAAACACTGCAGCGATGTTGCAACATGCCCGAAAGAACCACTACGCGGTCGTTGGGTTTGAACCTTACAGCATTGATCAAATTCAACTTGTGATTGAGGCGGCCAGTGAAGAAAGTGCTCCCGTTATCCTGCAGCTCTGGTCCGAGGTGATCGTATCGTGGGGGTTCAAGCTGCTGGTGTCGGCGATCCGCAGTCTTGCCGAGGAGGTGCCAATCCCCGTCTCGATCCATCTCGATCATGCCACCGATATCAACTTGATCCAGGGCGCGCTGGATCACGGGTTTACCTCGGTGATGTATGACGGCTCCGCATTGCCATTCAAAGATAACGTGGAAATGACCCGCCGGGTGGTGAAGATGGCTCGCCCCTATGGGGCTTCGGTGGAGGCGGAGCTTGGAATTATCGGATTTATCGGTGATTTCAAAAACGTGGACGAGGCACGAATCGAAATAGCCCGCCATCTGACCGATGCAGCTACGGCCGTTCAATTCGTGCAGGAGACCGGAATTGATATCCTGGCGCCGGCAGTGGGCAGCATTCACGGATGCTCGATGCCGATCGCACTGGTGGATGTACCGCGCATTCGTGAAATTGCGGAGGCGATCGGAATACCGCTGGCACTGCACGGCGGCAGTGGAGTGCCGGAGGATACGGTGAAGCAAGCGGTGGAGGCTGGCATTACAAAGCTCAATATTGATGCGGAGATCCGCGCCGTCTACATCCGCGCGCTGCGCAAGGCGGTGGATGAGATCGGAAAAGGAGAGCGCGACACCATAGATCTTGCCCGATGCCCGTGTAAAATCCGGGAAGATGTGAAGCCTGCCGTCAAGGCTATTTTTAGACTGGTCGGCTCCAATGGTAAAGCTCCGCCGCTTATAAAATAGATCGTTCGGCGTACCTAATTTAGATATCATTTCAACGATAGGAAGGGAAAATGAGCATTCTCGTAAACAAAGATACTAAGCTCATCGTTCAGGGAATTACCGGGCGGGAAGGCAGCTTTCATACCGCCCAAATGGTTGCTTATGGGACGAAGGTGGTTGCCGGCACAACCATGAGGAAAACGGTAGATAATGTGGAAGGCGCTCCTGTTTTCAACACGGTAAAAGAGGCCAAAGAGGCGACCGGAGCCAACGCCTCGGTTATCTTTGTGCCGGCACCTTATGCCGCCGACGCCATCCTGGAGGCGAATGCGGCCGGGCTTGATCTGGTGGTTGCAATCACCGAGGGGATACCGACCAGCGAGATGATTCGGGTCTGCCGTTTCATACGTGCCGGCAAAACACGGCTGATCGGCCCCAATTGTCCAGGATTAATTTCGCCCGGTGAATGTAAGGTGGGAATACTACCCAGCGATGTCTTCATGCCGGGGACGGTTGGTTTGATTTCTCGCAGCGGCACTCTCACCTATGAGATCGTAGACGAGCTGACCCGTTCCGGATTGGGGCAATCCACCTGCGTCGGGATCGGCGGCGATCCGATGTTGGGGTCAACCTTCAGCGACCTACTGCCGTTGTTTGATACCGATCCGCAAACCAAAGTCATCGTGATGGTGGGCGAGATCGGCGGCTCCGATGAGGAGACGGCGGCTAAAATCATTCCACAACTTTCCAAGCCGGTTATCGGTTTTATCAGTGGTCGAACGGCGCCTCCCGGCAAGCGGATGGGGCATGCGGGCGCCATCATCTCGGGCACCAGCGGAACGGCCCAGGCAAAGGTTGAGGCGCTGGAAAACGCGGGTGTGCCGGTAGCGGAGACCACCCACGATATACCGAAATTGGTCCGCGAGGCTTTATCAAAACATTGAGTGACGCATTATGAACCCTGACGCACAAACCGCTTGTCGAAGCCGCCCGCCTTCAAGAACAGATCCTTTCACACCGAGAAATTTTCGCTGTAAAGGTTGTCGGCCCGGCGTTCGCCTGTTGCAGCAAGCGGCAGCGAAAGGGAGAGACCATTCCCCAATCATCTCGTCGGTTCCGTCGGTTGATCCGTCCGAAACAACAATGACTTCAAATTCGGTCGGCGGCAACGATTTGCGGGCCAGCGCCTCCAGAGCGACTAGTAGACCTTTCCGCCGATTATAGGTTGGGATGATGACCGATAATCTAAAGGTTGATATGTCCCTTCCTTGCCGTGAAAGGATAATTGCGATGATAATCGCGACTTAAGGTTTCGTCTCGGCATCCATACAACTATTAACATTACAATCCACAGTATTAAAAGACCAACAAAAGACAGTATCGTTCCCATATTGTTATTGAATAATGTGCCAGGCAAGCCTTGATCTTGGATAATTAAAATATAGCTCAAAATAGTGGATGCCAATAGATATTTATTATCTTTTATATTAAATACACATAACAGCGGAATAATTGATACCCAAACAAGCATTAAATGATGCCCCCAAGTAATCGGCGACAGCAGTAAAGCTACGACATTGATTAAGCTGTATTCATTTATTAGACTAAGGAAACTAACGATTTTCCAGCCGTATATCAATACCGTAACGGTAACGAGGACGATTATTGCATAGAAAATATTCTTTAAAATATATAATTCATGATTGTTTGGCAATATTTCACCTTTTATCGGATCACCGATATGTAATTTATTTGCCAATATCGATTCGAATGATACATTACTGCGCATATTTACACCACGGGACAAGATTGGTATCACATGATGAATATAATCTAAATTTAAATTAAATCCGGTTATAGGGATGGTTATTAAACCAATTAGCAATATTGAAATGCAATAACTTTTTATTGCCTTGTATTTTTTTCTGGCAATTAGCCAAGGCATGAATATAATCGGTGTAATTTTAAGCACTGTGCCAATTGCAAGGCAGATTCCAGATTCGTTTTGATAATCATTAGAAATAAACCATAATCCTCCTGCAATGGACAAAAATATCAACGGTGTAAGCTGCCCCAAATCTAAAGCGAAAAGAATAGGCGGCGATATTATCGTTAATACAAATAAGATATGAAAGACAACTTTATTAATATTTATTTGGAGCAACGATAGCAATAAAATAATACCTAACATATATGCAATCAAGCATAGAAATCGCCAAGCCAGTATCCCGATTATCCTATTTATGTAAGTAAATGATATAAACAAGACCGCGCAAGGCGGCGGATAGAGATATGCGGGCACGCTCGTATTCTTCTTTAAATCCCTGTCTACAATACTTTGCCAAGACTTATTATTATTTATAATATAATAGTTTCCGTTCGAATTCGGCGTGTCTATACTGGAGTATATAGCGCTAGGCTCGCCTTCCCGCAATGCCCATCCGGCGACTAAATAACTGTTATAATCATAAGGCCCTCGCGCCAACATGAAGTATAAAATTATGATCGAGCTGAGGCAGTATGACCCAATTATAATTACTTTTTGCCTTGAGTTCATATCAGATATTTTAAAATATGGTTTAAGACTCTTGATGCGATCCATTAAAATTCACCTACATCAATAATTCAATAATTTGACGAATGTCAAGCATTCTTGGATACATATAAACGATTTCTTTTATATACATGATATTTGAGACTCGATTTATACCCATTCCAATATCCATGCAAATAATATTCTTCTTGATGCGGCTTATTGCACATTATGCGCCATAATAATCTAGCGAAAATATACATTATGTGTTTCAGCGATCGAAGCCCCATCCTCATATCACCGCTGCGGAAGTGCTTCATCCAAAACGCGGCGTCACCCACCCCGTAAGCGTAAAGCACCTGCCCCCATTGGCTCCGATTTCTCCATGCCTGGTGAACTACGGTTATAGATGGATCGCGTAAAACTTTTGCGCCCAATAATTGACAGCGATACACCAGATCTCCCTCTTCCGCTGCGTAAAACGGCGCACCTGGTCCCAACAATACATCAAATCCGCCCGATAAATCAAAAAACCGGCGCCGCATCGCAAAATTTGCGCCCATCCCCGCCTGCTCACCCAGACTAACGTATCGGCGCTCGCTGAAATAGGTGCAAGGTGTGTACAGCGCGCTGCTGCCATTCCCTATATTTTTTCCGGCATGTACCGGTCCAACTACGATGTCCACCTCAGATCCATTCGTAAAAATATCGCTGATTTGGCTCAACCAACTTGGCGGCACCACACAATCATCATCGGTAAACGCAAGCAATTCACCTTTTGAGCGCATGAATGCGTAATTGAGGGCGTTGCTCTTACCAATTACTTCGGAATTTATTGCGATCAGCCAAGGCGGCCCTCCTAGTGTTTTGCTCACCCTCTCGATGGATTCTTTATCCTCACTTTGATCAACAACGATAACCTCATAATGATTATATGACTGCTTTGCAATATTAGTTAGACAATAAATAAGGTCACTCTCGCGATTTCTGGTTGCGATGATTACGGATATCAGAGGACAAGCCTTCTCACTGGATACGGGCGTCTTTTCCTCAGTTTGAAAAACCTTATCGTCAACTGCTCTTCGCATCACCGTCGCTATCCTGCCGATTCCACCTCAGGCTCCTGCGGTTTCTTAAGCTTACCCAAAACCGCCAATACCCCTAATAGTGCTCCGCTATAGTACATACTTCGGTAAACGGCAAACTGGGTATCGTACTGACCGTAGATGATCAGCATCAATATCATTGCAATACATATTATCCCAAAACTCTGAACCAGCGGATCATCCATATCTCGTATTGTGGATGCCCCCCGCACCAGGGCCAAGGCGATCATCATCCAAAAACAATAGAATCCAACCGTTCCCAACCGCATCCACATCCAAAGTATTCCATTATGGGGAATAATGAGCTGAAGCGGATCCGGTATGTATGGCATAGGATTCGGCGTTGCATAAGGTTTCCCATACCCGTACCCCCACCACAAATTTAAATTGCGGGTAAAGTTCAAATTAGCGTTTTCAGCTAAGCGGTAGTTATCGGACATGACATCCCGTGAGCTAGGACTGCCATATTTCGACCGAAAGGCGCGCGCCGGCATCGCCAGAGCGCCGGGTGCGTTCCAAAATGCAACCAGATAAAAGATCGAAAACACCGCGAATCCGATGATGAAAGTGATAACCGATCTCCTCCGCTTTTTTAGGGACACCGCCAGCATCATCAACACCGGAATCACGGCCACCGCAAAGGCAGCAATTCCAGCCCGGCGGTGGTTTTCCAAATCGGCTATTAATGCGGTCGGCATTAATGCCAGCGCCGCAAATAGTATCCATGGTTCCGTTTTAGCCAATCCTAGCACCAGTACAACCAAGAAAATAATGTTGAAAAAGAGGCTGTCCTCATGGCTCATTATCCCTTGATGACTGACGGAAGGGCCATATCTGATATATTTCGCGGTACCCAATATCCCCATCAACCCGATCCCCAACACCGATATCCACAGTAAAACCTTAAGCTGACGACGATCGGTGATGAGGTTGGATGCCATAAAATAGGCCGCCACGAAATAACATTCCGCCCGAATTTCCCATAAGGCCGTTAAAAATTGGCCTCCTGTTACTAATCCATACAAGAATGCCCGGAAAACATTCAAAATCCAAAAAATAATCCAAATATAGAACATTCCCGGCTCGAACTTTAAATCGCGGTGAACAATACTGCGAACCAGCCAGCAAAGGAACGTCCAACCCATGATCAGCTCGGCCGGTGTCGCCTTGATGCCGCCTATCGGATGGGTGTGGGCAAAAAACCCAATCGCATTGGCGATATTCAAGTAAAGGGGGATCCAACCGGTGATAATCGGAGGTTGGGTGGGTACCGCATTATCTATAATGGCGGCTCCTGCAATCAAGATATATAGGCCGGCGATTGGCCAGTTCCAGATGATCACTGGAATGGCAAATATGATGAATGCGGATAACGCCAACAACGCCGCCATCGGCCCGCCCAGCGTGGTCCAATGCATGACGGCGCCAGACACAAAAAAGACGACGCAGCAGGTGGCGACAAAAATCCAAAACAGCAGAAATCGCTGTGCTTTTTGGCGGGAAACTATATCTTGAACTGAAGGTGAAAAATCAACCATCAGACGAATTCACTCCTTGTCTCAAGACCTGAATCGCAGCATTGTAATCGAATAGGGAGGAAATATCCACACGCTCATCGGTCCGTTTACTGACTTGGAAGGAAGCTGTTGTATCCCCCCTAAATGATCGGAACTATACCGATAAATACTTACCCTATGATAGACTCCGCCGGCGATCCTCAGCGAAGTTTTGATGGACACGTCAGGCCGTGTATTAATGATGATCGCCACTAACTCCTTTGTTTTGCTATCAATACTGGCAAAACAAGATATATCGCCCGGTGCGCTGGAATGGGCAAATACGGAGAGGTTCCCGAATCCCTTGCCGTTTCCATCCACGTTACGATACATTTTAAAGGCGTAGGCGCCGGGCGACCCCATTCCTGGAGAGGTCCAATAGTTCGCAAGGTAGACGCCTTCACGTCCCAAGATGCCCAGCACTTCGGCAATTGCCAGCGCTCCGTTCATCGTGCCGTCCGCTCCCCAATTCCACTCCGTAATCCCCAATTTCGTTCCTGGATATTCCTCCGCGATCCACCTCTTCATTCTGGGAATCAAATCTACATCATCGTTGATCCACGACTCATCAATATAGGTAGGGTCCCACAAACTGCGGGTACTGCGGATCCGAAGCGCATCGGTTTGAGGATCGGTGCGGCCGGCATACACACCGTTCTCCTGAGGATAGTAGTGGATATCCAGCACATCCAGCGTCCGTTTTCCGGTTCGGATGTCATGGCGATGAACCTGCCCCAGCCACCACTTTAAGAATGGAACCCCTCCGTGCGCTTTTCGATCCGCCTGCGTCCTGAAGTTATCGTTGCCTCGATCACGGGAAGAGTACCAGTAAGCGGTCCAGCCGGAGAGCACCGGCCCGGTTACCATTGCAGTAGGATCAACTGATTTCACCGCAGTGGCATACTCCAAAAAATTCGCCAGCATCTCATCATAGCTCATCCGCACCGGATGAATATCGGTATGCTCGCTGTCCCACAAATCCGGCTCATTATCCATCGCGTAAAACTTGACGCCACCATGTGCCGCATCACCAAACTTTTTCACCAGATGATAAACCCATTCATCTTGATAGACGGCATGTGTGTTCGGCGAAGGAGGATATTGGAGCGCGCCCGGTTTCCGCGCAAAAGACCTCACATACACCCTTTGCTGATTGATGGCTGGATTGTAACCAGCTATTGCCTCCGATCCAGGGGCGATCGGAGCACCGCCTTGTGAAGGCACTCCAACCGATTCGGTGCCGTTATTGTCGTTGCGTGCAACGTAGCCGATGGTAGGAATCGTTATGAGTGAAGCGACCCCATTCGCTTTGTTGGCTGACACGAACTGATCGGCAACGCCAGAGGGGAGGCGGTCTTTCGGCGAGGTATGCCCATAGTCCCCGTTGCGAAAATACCAATCTCTGCCCGCATTCCAGCAGTTCCCTTTCACCCAGTTATAGGTGGTGCTCGGGTTGCCTCCCCACCGATTTACGGTGATATGAAGTTGCCGCATCATTTGAGTGGATGCATTTGCCATGCCATAGATGTAAGGGTTGATCCAGTGGCGATCCTTGGTCGTATTAATATCAATCAAATAGGACTTTCGGACCGGTAACTTTGTCCCCAATACCCGAATATCGGCAAAGTAGACCGGGGGCTGATTTAAGCCGGCCGCCTCTTGGATCACCAATCCAGATATTTCAGAGCCGGGCTTTATTAAGCGGCTAAACGGCACATATACAAAGGCCCATTTGTTCTTCGGCACTTTCCCATCGGTTATAAATTGAGCAAGAGCGACTTGCCGAAGCACCTTCTTATTCGCATCCACCGCCGCAATGTTTAATGCCTGCCCTCCGGTAATTCCTCCATTGATGTAAAACACAACGCCGGTGTACCCATTAATTGAAAAGGGATTCCGGTGAAAGTAGAGACCCTGATAGTGTCCAGGTGTCATCTCCAAGCAAGGTTGACCGCCGAATAGCTCCGACCTGCTGTGAAAATTATGCGGCGCCCAAGACCAGTCCGCCCATCCCGCTGCCAGATTGCCGTTGTATATGACCAGATCAGAGCTCGCCACTGGTGGGTGTGAAACGACCCGAATCTCCCGTTGAGCCGCATTTATCAACCGCCCGCAGCTTGAAAGCGCCAGTAAAAACGCGACGGCTGCTATTTTCAAGCCGGTGTGCATTCCGATGGATGAAGAGGATGACTTACTCATTAACCTTTACACTTCAATCACAGGTTACATCAATGCTAAACTGAACTCTCGGTAGGCAACTGCCGTATCAGGCGTGCCGGCACACCGCCAACCAATGTGTTCGGCTCAACAGCCTTCGTTACAACCGCTCCCGCCGCCACCACCGAGCCGGCCCCAACCGTTACTCCGGGCAATATGATCGCCGCCGCTCCAATCCAAACACCGTTTTCGATAACGATCGGCGTACACTGCATCGCTCCGCACCGGTGATGAGCTGGTCCTATTTGATGGTTGGTAGTGATCAGTTTGACATGGTGGGCAACCGCCACGTCATCTCCAATCGTCACGCGGTCCATCAAATCCAGATAGAGGGGAGATGTCAACTGACATCGCTCGCCGACGACCAGCTTTTCCCATATCCGCCCCTGCCCGCTGCATTCCAGATGCCCAAGCACCATCGTTCCCCTGCCGATACGAAAACCAGCCATTCGGTACATTGAGGTCCTTAACCGGTTGAAGGCAAAATGCGGGAGTAATATTTCAATCAGCGCCAACAGCCGCAAGCGCGGGTGCAGACCCTCCAAATCTTCCAACAAGACGCTCCCCCACCGCTTTATCGGTCGGTGTGAAAGATCAACCGCGCTGGGTACCGATTTTCCGATCCATGGCACGCCCATCAATGCCCCTTCCAGTAGCTGAAGGCGATCCACAGTGCGATGAATACCATTAAAGCAATATGATGCTTGGTCTCCCAGCGCTTAATAAAAAGGCCGGCAGCGACCAAACCAAATAGGACCGGTAGTTCAAACCTCATATCGTGATCTCCTGTAACCGATCAGGCGGTAAGAATATCGAAAAGATGTTCCTGCCCAGTTCGCTGAAGCTCTCCTCTAATTTCTTGACTGGGCTGAAGGCGAATCCGCACACCGTTACGAACCGATGCCTCACGAACCGCGCCCAACAAACCAATATCAGTAAAATGAAGCTCCTCCATATTTACGATGACTTCATGCACTTTCGGCGGAAGCGAGGCCAACGTACGCCTCAGATCATTAAGCACATCTCCCCCTCGCCTCCAACTCAAACGAACGACTAAGCGTTCATCGTATTGGTCAACGGTTATACCGGCTGCCGATCTTTCGCCATCGGCTAAGGCCTCCGCCAGCGTAGGATACCTCTCAAAGAGCTGGTCGGCCTGGAACAGCCGCAGCATCCGGTTGAAAGCACGATGACCCCCGACGAGCCGTATCGTTTTGCCTTTAAATGAGGCTCGCTTATTTAAATTGATTAAAGTGCCGAAAGCGGAGCAATCGAGCCCATCAGCCTGATGAAAATCGAAAACAACCTCCAGCCCATCATTGATCGCTTGATCGCATTCCGACCTGATCTTTTCCAGGCTGGCACCCGACAACCTTCCCACCAGGGAGATCAAGCAGAAATTCTCGATTTTTGTGCAAATCACTCGATCCTCTTGCCGGCTTCTCGGCCGCTGAATGGCAGCCATCTGATTGGCCAGAAACAGCGTGAATTTCACGATGTCGGTACCGTATCGGCGCCAGAGTCGAGCAGGGTTTTGGATCAAGCGGTGAAGCCACTCGAATCCGCTCCTTTGCATCCACGCCGGCGCCCTTCGGGAAGCTCCCGCTATAAAATCAAAAGTGCCGCCCACCCCGATGCAAACCGGCACCTTCAACCGATCTCGGTGCATCCAAATCCATTTCTCCTGCTTAGGATTCCCAAAGGCTACCAATAGGATATCGGGGTGCGCCGCTTCAACTGCCGCCAATATCTCGGTATTGTTCATCTCCAGCGGCCCTGCTAACGGCGGCGATAGACAACCGACGATCAAGATACCCGGATTATCCTTCTCCAAACGATATTTGGCCGCCTGTGCAACCTCCGGTCGCGCGCCAAGCATAAATATCCGATAGCCCGCCGCTGCGCTGATTGTGGCCAGACGCGGCACCAGATCGGATCCGGTTACCCGCCCGCGCAGAGGAGTCCCCATCAATCGGGAGGCCCACACCACCGGCATCCCGTCGGCCAACACCATATCGGCTTGCCGGAGTATCAGTCGTAGTCCATCATCCGCCATCGCCCTCACCAGAAAATCGGTGTTGGCGGTCGCCACCTGATGAAACCGACCCGATTGGATAAACTCTCGAATGCGACCTAAGGTCTCATCCAACGTTAAATCGTCAATCGGTACTCCTAATATCGCAACCGTATTTCTCATTTCAGAATCTTAATCCACAGCGGAATATCGTCCATCTCGATGATCCGGAATGAGCGTGCATCCTCATAAAGTCGGATCTTTGGTTTCAAGCGGGCGTCGCTCGGTGCGCTGCCAGCCGGTTACCGATTTCGAAAGGAAAATCGTAAGATACAGCGCGAACTTCCAAACTACATAGATCGGAGCAAAAAGCAGCGCGCTCCATATCGGCCACTGAACCTTCCCAACCTTCAATCCAATGACCAAGTACACAATCTGCACCAGCAATACCGATCCCCAAATTATCGCCATCCATTTCGCAACCGTTATTTTCAGCCAGATTCCCAAAATAGCATTCGCAACGGCCATAATTAGAGGCGCCGCCAGCATTTCACTGAATGGCGGGATTATCAGATCGATCGCTCGATCCACTAAAATCCCATTTCGATCCCGGATCCCTTTTCGAAGCATCGGCATTGCGTGCCGGGCCATCAGTGAAAACCGCCCGCTCTCCCACCGGCGGCGTTGTGAGGCGGATTCCATTGCCGTAGCCGGCATCTGCGCCTTCACCCACGCATCCGGCGTAAAAGCAACCGCTTTTCCGGCTGCGCAAAGCCGAATGGTGTAATCAATATCCTCCGTAATTGAACTACCTGACCACGGAATCTCCTTTAGAATGTCGGCCGTAAAGCACATTCCATTTCCCTTCAAGCCGTCCGATAAGCCGAGCCGCGATCGCCCCAACGGTTTGGTATAGTGCACCAAGGTTAATGCGCAGGTCATCAGTCGGGTGCGCCACGATGCCAGTGAATTCAGCACCTGGTAGTTACACTGAATAACGGTATGGCCGGCAGCCAACTCTCGCGCCATTACCGAGAGATAGTTGGGTGAGAGAAATGAATCGGCATCCATCACGATGTAGGCATCATAACCGGCCTTTTCATTTTCAAGTCGCTTTACCGCCCACTCCAGCGCATATCCCTTGCCGCGCCTGCTCGGATCCAGACGGCGAATGACCCTCGCACCCGCTTTCTCTGCAATAATGGCCGTATCATCGTTGCAATTATCAGCGATGACGACGATATCGAGCTGATGGCCATCGCGCTCAACCGTGATAAAGCCTTTGATTACCTCCTTAATCAACAGAGCTTCATTATGAGCCGGAATCAAACAGCAAAAACGGTATCGAGGAGTCGTAACAGGAGACGGTGAGGCTTGATGCCTGGTGGCGGCAACGGCAATCGTCAAAAGGTATAGACTGCTGGCCAAAAAAAAGAGGTAGAGGGAAACGTTAGGTACGAGATAGAGCGTTTCCCACCCGATTACGAGAAATACCGCTGCAGCCATTTGGGCATTGACGTTACAACACCGTTCAATACGACGCCCATCACTTTATCCCGGCCAACCGTATCAATAGCGCGCGACACGATCTCACGGGGTGTTACCGCAGCACGAACCACCATAATGATCCCATCCAGATGCCGGGCAATTGACTTCGTGTCGGCAACTGGCAACACCGGAGCCAGATCTAGAACGATAAAGTCGTTGGAGAGCTTCAAGGTGTTGATCACCTCACCTAGCCGTTGAGACCTTACGAGCCGCGCTGGGTTGGTTGCCGCACGGCCTGCCGGTATGATGGTGAGATTGTCCAGGTCAGTTCGCTGCATAATGGCGGACAAATCATCTTCACTCCCTTCCAGGATATCCACCAATCCAGTTCGAACCGGCATATTGAGTCTCGACTGGAGATCCCAATTCCGCAAGTTGAAATCCACGAGCGCGACCCGCTGGGATGAGTTTCGCGCCATTGTTCCCGCTAAATTTAGGGCGACGGTGGTTTTTCCCTCTCCGTAGACAGCGCTGGTAACGCCCACCACGAAGCAGCGGGCCGGACTGGATGCCTGCTCGATATCGGCATGCAGCCGGGCGTATTCTTCTGGCACCAACCATTTCCCGTTCCGAGAAAAGCCGTTCTTCCCATTTGGGACGGTGTGGACATCCAGATCGCTTATTCGGACCAGGTTGCCCTCATTTTCAATGTCGTCTATCTGAGACATCTTCTACTCCACTAGATATTACATCGCTGACCGGTCAAGAGCTGATGCTTGGTTTCGTTGCACCAGGCAGCCGTTTCCGCTCCGGTTGTTCGGATTGAATTTTAGGAATGACCGCCAGCACTGGCTTGCCAAGGTATTTTTCCACCTCGACCGGCGTCCTGAGGCTGTGGTCCAGCGCCTCAGCCCCCAACGCAAAACAGAATGCAATAATCAAACCTAAAATGGGACCCAGTAGTACGAGCAGTACCGCTTTACCTCTCGCATTGATCGGCTCCGCCTGCGGTGAAACGGCCATTGATATGGATTTCGCATGCAAAATCCGGTCGGTTCTTTCGTTGATCCGGGCGATCTCCATCCGGCTGCGCAAATTGTTGCGGATGCTTGCAATTAACGAGTAATCGCGATCAATATTCAGAAGCTGCTTCTCTTCCATTGGAACCGCTTTCACCTTTGCCTGATCCTTCACAATTTGACCGCTGACATTATTCAGGCTTTCTTGAACGGTAGCGAGATCCTGCAGCGTATCGGACTGAGCCTGCTTTAATGTTTGCCACTGCGGATTATACTGGTATGTCCTTTCGGACGGGTTTGTACTCGACTGGCCGGGCGAAGCGGCCTGTTTAAGCTGCTGCTGGACGAAATTGATCTGTTGTTGCACCGATTCGACTTTAGGATTGATTGGGGTGTAGATTTGCAGCAACTGATTTTTTTGCTGTTGCAAGGTGGTGAGTTGCGTTTGAAGCGCCGCAATTTGTGGATTTTGGCGCTCCACGTACTGGATGTCAATTTGCTTGGGAACCACCGCAAGCTGCTTGTTGATAACACTCAGTCGGCTCTGAAGCATCTTTAACTGAGCTTTCTGCTGGCGCTGCGCGCTTAAATCGCTCTGTAGGTTGCCGATATTTGCCCCGATAAAGGAGGGCTGCTCCCAAAAGTGCTGTGAGAGATATTGCCGCTTTTCCGACTCGATCTTCTGCATCTTGTTATTGTAATCATGGTAGTTCGATTCGAGCAACATCCGCTCAGTCGTATCGGAAGCGGTCTCGTAGTTCACCACTTTGCTCACGAAAAGCGTGTAAAACGAGTTGATGAGATCAATCAGAACCGACGGATCCTTCCACCGGCAGGTTATCTCGAGTAGGTTTCCTTCCGGATCTCGGGTAAACGAAAAGCTTTTGCGCACCTCCTGCCGCAGCATGGTCAGCGACATCTTGGGGTAGCGCTGGTCAATCCCGCGGTCGCGAATGACGCTGTTCCAAAAGTTGGGGTCCTTCGTTACAATATTTAGTATTTCCAGTTTGCTGGCGATATTGTTAGATGAGGTCAGGCTGAAGTTGTGCTCACTGCCCGATTGGGTTGGCCCGTAGCCAGAAAGAAAGAGAATTGCGGTTCCCGTGTACATACCGGCTCGGGTATATGCCATTATGCCGGATATGAGAACCCCTATTACCACCGCAATGATAAACAGCTTCTTGGCACGAAAAACCAGCTCGACGTAATTATAGAGGGGCGATGACCCGTATACTCGCATTAATCAACCTCCCGATACTGATGAAGAAGGTTCCCATGATCCGTTATTGACAAGCAATGTTTCCTAACCTGCTTAAAGGCTGCCTCGGACAAACGTTCTAGCCACATTCGCGAAATCCATAGCTTGGACATAACGTAACCGATGGCCCGCAGCAACAAATGTTCCTTACTTCCTTTTCATTGCACAAACCGTGCCAATCGGATGAATTCGTTTGCCTCACTAATTGATTTTTATTTCTAAACCCATACGAACCAGCTTGGCGCATTGAGCCTCTGCTTGTCCCCCAGTGGTGAGCAGAAACTGAATGGCTGGTCATTATTGAACGATGCCCGCTTTCGCCTACCGCATTTCATTCATCATTATCTTCGGCAACAAGGGCACTCTCATTTAGGTCATTGACAATGTTTCACTGATATTATACTCTTAACCAGGCACTCAAGTATCGGTTGGTTCTAAACATGGCAAATGAATTTGAGTTTGGATCAGCAAAGTGAGGAATCTCGCGTTAATTGTCGAATTCCCTACAATCTAGGTTATTTTTAATTGATAGTCCGCTTTGGCTTCTGGAATCACTGAAATCGCATCGAGAGGAGACGCTGATGCAGAATGAACTTATGGTAACCACCGCGTTTGATTTTGACGGTTTTCGCATCACCCGCAACCTTGGTATCGTTCGCGGCGTAACCGTTCGAACACGTGGGATCGCCGGTAAAATCCTGGCCGGTCTGCGCGGTATCGTAGGGGGACAGGTTGAGGCCTACGTTTCAATGTGCGAGGTCGCGCGGGCGGAGGCGATGGAGTACATGATCGTCCATGCCAAGGAGCGCGGCGCAAACGCCGTCATTGGCATGCGATACGATGCAACCGAAGTGGGACCTGGCATCACGGAGGTGCTGGCTTATGGCACTGCCGTGACCATCGAGGCGGGCGCGCCTTAGTCTCAATCGAGATTATGATCTGCAAACATTGCCGCGCCGAGAATGTGGATGGCCGCGAATTTTGCGAGCTTTGCGGGAAGCCGCTGATGAACATCCATCATATCATGGAGGTTGATCGCTGGGCTGGTCGTGTCTTACGGGGCATCCTCATCGGGATTTTTGCCGGCGGCGCCGTTGGAGGGATCATCGGCGCGATCATCAGTCCCGTCCTGCAATCACGCTTCTCAGTTGGCGAGGTATTCTTTGGACTGTGGGTAGGGATATGGCCGGGTAGCTTCCTCGGAGCGTTCGTCGGCGCGATTTTCGGATTGCTGGCCGACGGACCTCCTCCCTCGCGAAGGTAGCAATTACAATTCTTTATTACTATGAAGGAGTGAAAAAATGGCGAAAACCTATCGGGTCGGAATCGCATCACTGGTTCACGACCACGTTTGGGGTGAGCTCCACCACTGGAAAGCGATGCCCAATGTTAAAATGGTGGCGGTCGGCGATTCTCATCCGCACCTGGTGGCTCGCGCTCACGACGAGTTAGGCGCCGAGCGAACCTATGGGAGCTGGCAGGAGATGTTGGCCAAAGAGGAGCTTGACATCGTCCAGGCCGCTTCGGAAAACAGCACCGCAGCCGATATCGTTGAAGCGGCGGCCGCAAAAGGCATCCATGTAATCAGCGAAAAGCCCATGTCGGCCCGACTCAGTCAGGCGAACCGAATGGTAAAAGCAGCTCAAAAAGCCGGTATTCAGTTGATGATCAACTGGCCAACCGCCTGGTCGCCCGCCATTCAAGAGCTGGAGCGGCGGCTACTGCAAGGCGAAATCGGTCCGGTTTATTACTTCAAATTTCGCTCCGCTCACAACGGACCGAAGGAGATCGGTTGCACGCCCGAGTTTTGGGGTTGGCTTTACGATGAGGAGAAGAACGGAGCCGGCGCCCTGATGGACTATTGCTGCTACTCGGCCGATATGTGCGCTCGATTCTTGGGGCTGCCTCAAGCGGTCAACGGATTCCGCGGCGTCTTTTTAAAGGATTACCCGGTTCCCGATGACAACGCGATGATCGTGATGAAATACGCCCATGCTTTTGGGGTTGCGGAGGCGAGCTGGACTCAGAAGGTGCACTACGCCTCTCCCAACCCAATCGTCTATTGTGCGGAAGGATCAATTGCCGTATCGGACAATCAACTGTTCATTCAGCGCCCGAACCGGGATACCGAAACGATTGAAGCGCCGCCTACCGCCGCTCCTTATCGCTCCGGCCCCGAATATTTCATCCACTGCCTGGAAAACGGATTGCCAATCGAAGGCTTTTGCTCCGCATCAGTCAGTCGGGACGCTCAGGAGATATTGGAGGCCGGCTTGCGATCGGCTGACAGCGGTAAAACGATGGAGCTGCCGCTCTCGGAAAGTTGAAACCGCCCATCAAATGGAGCAGAACCTCACTGTTGAGTAGCTATTGGAACGCTCGCTGAAGTCCGCCGTTTTCGTCATTCCCGCATGGCTCCACTCCAGTGGAGCCATGCGGGAATCCAGTCTTTGAACGCTCGCTCAATCATTGGATTAAGTGACGGCATCGCCGATAGAATCAAGCATTAGAAATGCCGGGTATTTTCACCGTTTTACCGCCTACCCAGTCATCCTTTCGCAGCCGCCGCCGACCGGCCGGCAAATCTGGTCGAGTAGCTCAAAGTAGTCGGGAAACGTTTTCGAGACGCAGTCGGAATCGGCGATCTGAATACCTTCCACCTTTAAACCAATAAGGGCGAAGCTCATTGCAATTCGATGATCGTTGTAGGTTCGAACGGTCGCCGGATGAATATTCTCGGCAGGGCGGATCGTCAATCCATCCTCCTTCTCTTCCACCGAAACGCCGAGTCGGGACAACTCGGCTGCAATCGCGTGCAACCGATCCGTCTCTTGCAAGCGCATATGCCTGACATTGCGAATCATCGTTGACCCGCTCGCGAAAGGCGCCATCGCGGCCAGCGTGATCGCGGTGTCCGAAATTCGATTCATATCAACGTCCACACCCTGAAGTTTTTCCGCGCCGATTACCGTTATTTCACCTTCACTCCGACTGACTCGGCAGCCCATTCGCCGTAAAACCTCCACAAATTCCACATCACCTTGTAGAGGTTCAATAGGAAAGCCCTTAACGGTCACCTTACCACCGGTCAGCGCAGCCGCCGCAAAAAAATAAGAGGCGCTCGAGGCGTCGGGCTCCACCGGATAAGCTCTGCTTTGATAGTGTCGCCCGGCAGGAATTATAAAATGATCCGGTGCTGTTCGCTCAACCTCGATCCCCCGTTCATACATCATTCGCATCGTCATAACGACATAGGGTTCCGAAATCAACGGCTCGGTGATCCGAATCTCGACCGGCTTTTCCGCCAAGGGTGAAACCATCAATAGGGCGGACAAGAACTGGCTGCTCACATCGCCCCGCAAATCAACCGGTCCCCCTCTCAATCCGGAAGCCTCGATCGTTAACGGCATGAAGCCGGTCTTCCCTTCGAAGCTGACCCGGGCCCCCAGCGCTTGCAATGCCTTGGTTAAATCTTCGAGCGGCCTTTCCCGCATCCGAGGCGTTCCATCCAAGCGATACCTTCCATGTCCACCGGCGGCGGCGGCCAATAAGAATCGCGCTGCGGTGCCGGCATTTCCCACAAATAGGTCGGCGCTCTTGGCCGGAATATCGCCGCCTTCACCGCAAACCGTTATCCGATTTGAGCTCTCATCTTCTTCAATTTGAAAATGGAGCGCTCGAAGGGCATTGATCATAATGCGGGTATCATCCGAAAAGAGGGCGCCCTCAATGGAGCTTTCACCGTCCGACAGCGCGGCCAACAACAAGGCTCGATTGGTAATGCTCTTTGAGCCGGGGACGCTTACTTCGGCATGGATGGGGGACTTTACCGGGAGAATGAGCCGAAATTCAGTCACGACTGAAACGTTCCTTGGCCTGACGCGCCTTGCTGATCGCCTGCTGCAGCCGCGCCTCATCACGAAGGGAAATGGCCTCTCGCAGCTCATCAATGAACCGACCCATACGGTCGAGCGAGCAGAGCACTTCCTCCGCATTTTGGATCAGTATCTCGCTCCAGAGCGCCGGTGAGCTAAGGGCGATCCGAGTGGTATCGCGAAAGCTGCCGGCCTGAATGATCTCGTGGCCGGCAGCCACCATTTCATCAGCTACCTGTGTCAGCGCAAAAGCGCTTAAATGCGGGAGATGACTCAGCGCAGCCACCGCCCGATCGTGTTCAATTGGATCGCAAACGAGGGTTCTTGCTCCCAACGCCTGCGCAAATCCAATCATTCGATCCAGCGATTCGGGGTTGGTTTGAGCGGTTTGGGTGAAAACCCAGGTGGCTCCTAAAAAAAGGGCGACGTTGGCAGCAACCACTCCCGATTCTTCGGAGCCAGCCATCGGATGCCCGCCGACAAACATCCCCGGCAGGCATGCGTCACCCTTCGCAACAATTTTCTGCTTCGCGCTGCCCACATCGGTGATTATGGGAAATTCTAAATGATCTGAACGGTCAATTGCCGTCGAAACGGCGTCTAGATGCTTTAGAATGGTCTCGACCGGCGTTCCTAGAATGATGAGGTCCGCACCTCGAACCGCTTCCGGTATGGATGCGGCGATCTCGTCCACCGCCCCCATTTCCAAAGCGAGCCGTGCCGTCTTCTCGCGACTGGTCATCCCGATAACCTGCTGCGCGAGTCGTCTGGTCTTCAGCGCCAACCCAATCGAGCCGCCGATTAGGCCGACACCGATAATCGCCACTCGGCGAAAGGGTATTATATCGTTCCCGCTCACGTTAACGATCTATCCTTTAATCTTGTAAGAGTTCAGTTTTATGGGAGTGATTTGTCGTAGCATTAATCGCCCACCCCAACCCAACCCTCCCCCACGGAGGGAGGAGGGTGTCATTGAGAGCGAAGCAAAGCAATCTCTTCCCCCAGCACTCTCACAGGATTGGGAAAAGAGTTGACTGCCGGGCGGCAGACAGGGAGTGAGGGACTGCTGCCTAAATTACCCGGAGAACTGAACTCATTCTTTAAAGCTCCCGCCCGATCGCTTTGGCAATCGGGCGAAGCTCCTCCATCAGTTTCTTGAAGTTGGGAATTGTGAGGCTCTGGGCGCCATCTTTCAATGCCTTCTCCGGATCGGGATGCACTTCGATCAGCAGCCCGTCCGCCCCACATGCTACCGCCGCCTTCGACATCGCATCTACGAGGCTCCAGCGGCCGGTCCCTTGGCTTGGGTCCACGATCACCGGCAAATGGCTGAGCTGCTTCACCATTGGGACCGCGCTCAGATCGAGGGTGTTGCGGGTAGCCGTCTCGAAAGTTCGGATGCCCCGTTCGCAGAGCATTAAATCGGTGCATCCACCCAGCATAATATACTCGGCCGCCTGCAGCCACTCCTCAATTTTAGCCCACATTCCTCGCTTGAGCATCACCGGTTTATGAGCGCGCCCCACCTCTCGAAGCAGGTCATAGTTCTGCATATTGCGGGTGCCGATTTGTAAAATATCGGCGTACTGGCAAACCAGCTCCACATTGCGAGGATCCATCACCTCGGTGATAACCCGCTGGCCGGTTTCCATTGAGACCGCCTTCAGAATCTTCAACCCCTCCTCACCCAATCCTTGGAATGAGTAGGGCGATGTGCTCGGTTTATAGGCGCCGCCCCGCAGTATCAGCGCTCCCTCCTTAGCAACCGCTTTGGCGGAAGCTAAGGTTTGTTCAAAGCTCTCAACAGTGCATGGGCCTGCCATCATTGCGATCTTGTTGCCGCCGATCTCAACGCCTCGCACATCCACTCTTGTGCCATCCGGGTGGTATTCGCGGCTGACAAACTTGTATGGCCTCATCACACTAATCACCTGCTCCACATAAGGCAGGCTTTCGAGCTGCTCAACGTAGGTCATTTTGTCCGCTTCAGGAACGCCTACTGCACCGATCACGGTTCGCTCCGTTCCATAGATTGGATGTGCACCGTATCCCCATTCCGCAATTCGATCCTCCACATGCTTGATCTGTTCTTTAGTGGCCCCTTTAACCATCACGATGATCATGCCAAAACCTCTCTCTTTACTAAATGCTGAATTCAACCTAAATTTTAACCGCGCTATCCGCTGCGTTCCGAATTCCTCGTTCAGCCTTCTCCGATCCGACCTCACAGTAAGCGCCCATCATCCACCTAAACCATTTATTTCATTATGTATTCAATGATATAGCGGCAATGAACCAGCCCATGCATCGGTATCTGCAAGCCGGTGGTCACTAAATGATGTTACGAAGGAACGCCCGCCACCTTGCCGGTAAGAATCGATTCCAACCCTCTCAAGAACCGTTCGTTCTCACCTTTAGTCCCGATGGTAACACGGATATAGTTGGGAGCGCCGAAAATGTCCCCCGTGCGAACGATCACACCGGCGCGCAAGAGGTGGTCAAACACCTCTCTTGAATCGCGGCCCACATCCACCCAATAAAAATTCGCTTCGGTGGGCAAATATTTTAAGTGCAAGTGATGAAAACCGTCTGCAAGCTGTCTTTTGCCCAATCGGTTTGCCTCTTGCGTTCGTTGCAAATGGGAGCTATCATCCAGCGCGGCGGCGGCGGCTATCTGTGCCACCAAATTCACATTGAATGGCTCCCGTACCCGGTTTAAGTGTTCAGCGATCTCTGGACGCGCTATCGCATATCCGATTCTTAAGCCGGCCAACCCGTATGCTTTGCTGAAAGTCCTTAATGCAACCACGTTACAGCCCGCCCTTACATAATCGAGGACGTTTGGATAGTCGGTGCTCTCAACGTACTCATAGTAGGCTTCGTCCAGCACTAAAATGGAACGTTCAGGCAGCCGAGCGATAAATTTTTCAAGCGCCGATTTCGTTACGATGGTGCCGGTTGGATTGTTAGGGTTTGCAATAAATACAATTCGCGTGCGATCCGAGATTCGGGCTGCCATCGCGTCCAGATCGAATGAAAAATTCCTCAACGGAACCAGATGGCAAACCGTTTGATTGAGTATCGCGGCGGCCTCGTAACGGACGAACGATGGGTCACCCGTTATTACCTCATCGCCGGGCTCTAAATAGGTAACCCCCAACAGGTGAATGATATCATCGGAGCCGTTACCAAACACCAGATTTTCCCTTGATACATCGAGCTTATCTGCCACTTTTTGGCACAATTCGAAGCAACCGGAATCTGGATAGTTATGAATGAGCGAGAGCTTCTCGCGAACGGCCTGCAGAGCCATCGGAGATGGACCCAACGAATTCTCGTTGGATGCGAGTTTGATGACATCGGAGAGCCCCAGCTCTCTTTTGACTTCATCAGTCGGCTTCCCTGGGCGGTATGGAATTAGGCGATTGATTCGGTCGGTTACTTTGGGTGGTGGCGTACTGTGCATTGGCTCAGCGGCTCTCCTCGATGATTTGTACATTTTACCACAAGTTGGTTTGTAGAGGGTGAATGTATTTTAAAAGTAAGAGTTCAGTTCTGTGGGAATAAATAATTTTTACGTTGCCCACCTCACCCCCCATCCCCCTCTCCGAAACGGAGAGGGGGAGCGCCTACTGCACCGATTTACGCGTCGGTTCCCCCTTCCCGCCTCGGGAAGGGGGACAGGGGGTTAGGTGTTAAAACAGTGAGAGTATTTTTACATTCAACTCCTCACCCCAAAATCGCCCAGAGAACTGAACTCATCCTTCAGTTTTGCGGGTAATTTAGGCAGCAGACTCTTACCCCTATAGCAATAATCAACTCCCTCCCCGCTTGCGGGGAGGGAGTAGCCCCCACACACACATTGGGATGAAACCTGCCGCTTCGTCATTCCCGCCTCTTTGATGAACTCACTTCTCTGGGACATAACGCTCAATTCCTTCCAGGGCATGATCGGTATCCTCCTCATGCCCAATTGTACTATGAGTGTTACCCATGTCTCCGAACATGTGTTACCCATGTATCCGGCATGTACAGAGTTCGGAGGGGGAATCGGAAGCGGGAAGAAATGAGTGGCACCCTCTCCGCTTGCGGGGAGGGCCGGGGTGGGGGCGAACGAAAATCATTCCCGGAGAACTGAACTCTTTCCTTGCTCCTTTGATTACAACTCGCATTGTGATATAATGATACTAATGCGGTTTACGGAATAATAAAAAATGACTGCACATCGGCAAGAGGAGGATAGCGCCCTCGCCCGGATTAGCCGCCACGCGGTGGAGTTGTTGGCCTCGAGTCCAGACCCCACCGACACGGTGAGCTGTATCCTCGACTTCGCCAGTTCGCAGCCGGGTATCGAACGCATCTCCATTAGTCCTCAGAACGATGCGGGTAACGCAGCTACTCAACCGGATAACACACAAGTTTTCACCATTCCTTGCCGATACTCATCACCCGCTCAAC
The DNA here is from genome assembly GCA_021842405.1 of bacterium. Taxonomy (GTDB): domain Bacteria; phylum Armatimonadota; class Chthonomonadetes; order Chthonomonadales; family JAMCWF01; genus JAMCWF01. Next base: position 4,542 of record JAKBZR010000021.1, on the reverse strand, counting down.
TCGTCGTTCATTCTCAACCGAACGCTGACTTATCAGGCATTAAAGCGATCTTATCCTGCCTGGCGATCTCACTGGATCAGCGTTTTCTTATTGACCAGGCAGCCGAGGCGACGAAAAGGGCGGATCAGCGTATTTCGGAGCTTTCCGCCATCTACGATATCAATCAGGCCATCCATAACCTTAACATTAACTCCCTCCTGCAACTCATCACCGAAAAGGCCTCGATCCTGATGGACGCCCAAGCCTGCTCACTCCTTCGCTATTTGCCGGATACCCAAGATCTCCGCATTGAAGCCAGCTACGGATTGAGCGAGGAGCTGAGAGCAGTTACACGGCTCAGCATTGGTGAAGGAATCGCCGGTCGAGTGGCGGCAACCGGCAAGCACATGTTGATCAACGATGCCGAGCACGATCCACGGCTGGAAGGCTTGCCGATCCGGCCCGAAATCGGATCATCAATGGTCGTCCCGATCAAGGACGAAACAGAAAAGCTGCATGGCGTCTTGTGCATTCGGCGGCGGCGTCCCGCTCGTAACTTTGAAGAATCCGACTTGAGCCTTTTCAGAGTTTTCGCCAACATTGCAGCGTTGGCCATCAGCAATTCGCAGTTGTATACCGATCTGCGCCTGAAAGTGGATCAACTCTCCACCCTATCCGATCTATCCCAATCGATTCTCTCAGCCTACGATCTAAACACCTTATTAGAGCGAGTTGCCGATGCCATCATCAACGTGGTCGGTTTTGAGCGTTGTTGTATCTTCATGCTGGATCGAGACACTAATCGGTACATACCACGGATTCTACGAGGCGACAGGATCAAGGCAATCGGTCATAATTCGGTAAGATTGGGTGAAGGAGTCATAGGAACGGCCGCTCTGAAAAAAATACCGGTTATCGAGTCCGACGTGCGCACGACAACTCAGCCAACCATTGGCTTTGCGCGATCTTTAGGCTCCAACAGTTTCGTTCTGCTTCCCGTCGTCGCTAACAATGTCAGTATTGGGATGGTCTTAGCCGATAACCCCACCTCACGCCGGCCAATCACCAACGAGACCGTTGATCTGCTCACCGCTTTCGTCAACCAAGCCGCGATTGCGATGGACAAAGCCTATCTTTATGAGGAGATGGGGCACCGATATCAAGAAATAAACCGGCTCGCCAACTATACCGAAAACCTTCTCAACTCGGTGGCAGCCGGAGTTTTAAGCGTGAAGTTGGATGGCACCGTCACCACCTGGAATCGAGCGGCCGAGGAAATAACCGGCATAACGGCTGAAGATGTGTGCGATCGCCCCTACTCGGAACTGGTCCATAAGTTCAACTTGCCCGAATGGCAGGAAGCACTTTTAATTGATAAAATGAGACATGTATTGGCGACCGGCGAACGTCTTAATCAATATGATATCATCATTAACCCTCACCATCGAGACGAGATTACTCTCAGCCTGTTAATCTCCCCGCTCATTGAAAATAACGGCGAGCGGCTGGGAGCGGTTGAAGTTTTTGAAAATATGACCGAGCAGACCCGAATGAAGGATGAAATGGACCGAATGCGCCGATTAGCCGACATCGGCCAGCTCGCTTCCACGATAGCCCACGATATCCGAAATCCCCTCAGCTCAATACGCGGGGCCGCCCAATTATTTGAAAAGGAAGTCATATCGAATCCACTGATGACTGAATATGTGCAGATGATCATACAAGAGGTGGACCGGCTTAACAAGATCGCCACCGATATGCTCGATTTCGCTCAGCCGACCGCTCGAAATTACTCCCTCATTCAACCAAGCAAACTGGTTCATCGCGTTTTACATATGATGGCTTCCGAGATAAATGATTCAAACGTGTGCGTCACCTACGATGAGGAGCCGGGTATTGCTCCGATCGAAGTAAACGTTGACCAAATGGAAAGAGCAATAATGAACCTGGTACTCAATGCGATCCAGGCCATGCCGGATGGCGGAAAGCTTTCGATTATATGCTGCCATCTCAACGAAACTCATCGGATTGCAATACGGTTTTATGATACCGGTTGCGGAATTCCTCCCAACAAGATTCAAAACGTCACGAAACCGTTTTATACCACCAAAACCAGAGGCTCCGGCTTGGGTTTGTCAATCGTTCAAAAGGTGGTAGAAGCTCACAATGGGTCACTTGAGATAGATAGTGTGGTCGGTGAGGGTAGCAGCATCAGCATCCTACTACCGGTATCACCTCCTTTTTTCCATCTCGAATCGAAAACGAATATCTCGGTATCCGTATCAGATCAGGATACCATGCCCGATATCTACTAAATTTAGGCCAAATGCCGAAAAAGTATATTGCACCTGCAGGATTTAGGAGGGTGAATCGCGCTGTTTTAACCGGTAAGCGTAGGGGCTCGCTTCCGTCAGCCCTCATAAATGGGTCGGTGTTACGAAGACAGGTTCTCGTTTGTGGATTGTGAACGAAAAGGTCTACTCCGCAGCAACCAGTTTAAAGCTGAAACGTGTTTGAATGCCTTAAATCGGATTATAACCAGATTGTGAGCGGACTTATTTTGTCATTTATAGTTAAACTCGGAAACAACGGTTAAGAGTTGGAGAGGAAGGCCATCATGAGCTCAAGAGCAACCGAAACGATACTCGTGGTTGACGATGAGTTGAACATTTGCCGAGTGCTTCAGGGCATGCTTGTAAGGGAGGGTTACAACGTTCTGCTCTCGGATTCGGGCAAAAAAGCGCTCGATTTAGCCCGCACTAATATCATTGATGTTCTCATCACCGATATGATTATGCCAGACATCAATGGGGTCGAGCTGCTCTGCCGAGTCAAACAGATCCACCCTGATGCCACTGCGCTGGTCATTACCGCTTATCCTACCATTCGTACCACCGTAGAAGCGATGAGAAATGGCGCTTACAATTTTCTCACTAAACCATTTGATTTGGAAGAGGTGCGCTTAACGATTAAAAACGCACTCGAAAATCGCGAGCTGAAAGCGGCTAATCGTCGCCTCACCGCTGATGCCCAACGAACCTATCGCTTCGATAGCATGATCGGCTCCAGCCCCGCGATGCAGGAGGTCTACCAAACATTGAAACGAGCGACTGAGGGCACGGTAACCGTATTGATCCGCGGTGAAAGCGGTACCGGAAAGGAGCTGATTGCGCGCGCCCTACACTATCAAGGCCCAAGGGCTAACAAACCGTTTATCGCGGTCGCCTGCGCTGCCCTACCGGAAACCTTGCTTGAAAGCGAGCTTTTCGGACATGAAAAAAACGCTTTTACCGGTGCCAATTCGATGCGTGTCGGCCGATTCGAGTTGGCGCATGAGGGCACCCTGTTTCTGGACGAGGTTGCCGAAATTTCGCCGTCGGTGCAAGTCAAGCTGCTTCGGGCGATCCAAGAGAGGGAGTTCGAGCGCATTGGGGGCACTAAAACGATCCAGGTGGATGTGCGAATTATCTCCGCCACCAATAAAGACTTGGAAAAGGCGCTGGCCGACCGATCGTTCAGGGAAGACCTCTACTACCGCCTCGATGTGGTCTCGATATTTGTTCCCCCATTAAGAGAGCGACGAAGCGATATTCCTGACATGGTGGAACACTTCTTGCAGAGGTTTAATCAGAAGAGCAACCGTCAAATCAAAACGGTGTCGGCTGGCTTCATGGATGCACTGATGAAATACAACTGGCCCGGAAATGTCCGCCAATTGGAAAACTTGATCGAAAAGGTGGTCGCCCTATCCGATCAAGATGCCGAGATAATCACCGAAGAGGCGCTCCCAACCATAATACGAAACTATAGTGGTGACTAGAGCTGAAATTCCACTCCGCCGGGCGGTTCGATCATAATCGGTTCGGATTAGCGTAGTATCCGGTGAGTCGGACCAATGTGTGATACAAAGACCGGGGCCGTTTAATTTAGGCTGAAATGGATTAGTTTACATCGAATAAGCGGGGCCTCTCCCTTGTTCATATATATTGAGGATAACATGCTGAAACCGAAACGAGGTTATTTGATCGTTGAAGATGAGCCCCATTTCGCACGCGTACTTGAAGTAGCGCTCCGCCAATCCGGTATGGCCAGTGATATCGCTTCAACCGGTTTGGATGCCCTTACTAAGGCGATCCTATACCGATATGATGGTATCTTGGTTGACTTACGGCTTCCGGATACCGATGGCTTAAGGCTCATCACCGCTTTTCGGGCCGCTCAACCGAATGCTCTCATCATTATGATGACCGCATACGAAAGTGAAGTGGTTCGATTCCAGGCGGTAACGGGCGGTGCGGATGCCATCCTCTTTAAACCATTTGAGCTGGAACTGCTGGGCGAGACCATCCGCGAAACCGCCAAGAAAAGAAAACGGTTGGCTATCAGCCGTCAACCCTATTTCCGATTAATCCGCCCCGGATTAGAATTGCAGCTTGAAGCGCTCCCCACAACCGGTCTGGCCCAATTCAGCACAACTGCAACGATACAGGTGGTCTCGACCGACAAGTTACACCTTCGATTGATCGAACCAATCGTTTCACCCAAGCTGACCAAGAGAGTACA
>JAKBZR010000108.1 GCA_021842405.1 bacterium | reverse complement strand
CCCACCCTAACCCTCCCCCGTAAACGGGGGAGGGGATTAAGAGGGACTGGGGGGCAAGATAAAAGCGCCGCCGCTAAACTCCCTCCCCGCTTGCGGGGAGGGCTGGGGTAGGGTCGAACGAAAATCCCTCCCACCAAACTGAACTCTTACCATTCCACGTAACAGTTCAGTTCTCTGGGCAATTTAGGCAGAATGCCCTCACTCCCTGTCTGCCGCCAGGCAGGCAACTCTTTTCCCAATCCTGAGAGAGTGCTGGGGGTAGAGATTGCTTCGCTTCGCTCGCAATGACACCCTCCCCGCTTGCGGGGAGGGCAGGGGTGGGGGCGAACGAAAACCATTCCCGCAAACCTGAACGGTTACGGCGGCGACACACTGAACCGTATCGTTGGGTATTATTATCACCGTTACATTAAGTGGGCACGTCACCATCATTTATACGATTATTGCAAGTACGACCGATGCATTAAGATAGAAAGAGGAGCCCGATGTCAGAACGATCAGTTAATCTCCGGTGGACTCAGGGAATGCAATTTATTGGCACCGATGAAGATGGGCATTCTCTGGTTCTCGATATATCTGCTGATGCCGGCGGCGAAAACAGCGGATTTCGGCCGATGGAGCTACTGCTCATCAGCGTGGCCGGCTGCACCGCGATCGATATCGTTGACATATTAAAGAAACAACGGCAGCCGATCCAAGGTCTGGAGCTTCAAGTGAGCGGTGAAAGAACGACGGAATACCCGAAGGTCTTTCAGAAAGTTCGGATTAACTACCTTTTGCGGGGATCCGGACTCAATGAAAAGGCGGTGGAGAGAGCCATAAAACTTTCGGAGAAGAAATATTGCTCGGTTGGTATAATGGTACGGCGTTCCGGCGCCGAGGTGGAAACCGAATACCGGATTCTGGATAACGGCAGCGAATCGTAATCGGAATCTAATCCAGTGTGGAGGAGATTTGAATGGCAATCCATGCATTCGGCATCGCAACGAGGGTAAAAATCCCGTTCCAACAAGCGGTCGAAAAGGCGAAAGCGGCTCTCAAAGAGGAGGGTTTCGGGGTGCTGACCACCATTGATGTTCAGGCAAATGTTAAAGAGAAATTGGGGTTGGACCGCAGCCCCTACCTGATTTTAGGCGCTTGCAATCCGCTGATGGCGCACAAAGCGCTGGAAGCGGAGCCCGAATTGGGCCTTTTTATGCCATGCAACGTGATCGTTTATGAAGACGGCGATGAGGTGGTGGTCTCGGCGCTCAATCCGGCGGCCGCGCTCAGCATGGCGAGCGTGCCAGGACTCGATGAGCTGGGCGCACAGGGCAGCGCTCACCTGCAAAGGGTTATCGAGGCGATGCATAAACCCTAGCCGTTGGATAAACAACATCTGAAATGAGAAAGTGCCCATCGAGTCGCTTGCTGAATGAGTTCAGTTCTCTGGGTAATTTAGGCAGGAGGCCCTCACTATAATCTTTTTCCCCATATTGGGAGAGGGCTGGGGAATGAGATTGCTTCGCTTCGCTCGCAATGACACCTTCCCCCCTCGGGGGAGGGCTGGGGTGGGGGCGAACGAAAATCATTCCCATAAAACTGAACTCTTACCGCTTGCTTATTATTGCAGAGATTGATATAATAGAGTTCAGTGATCTTGAAAAATGGGGTCTCCCTCAAGCTTGCACCTTTTAAGGAGGAAGTGGATGACGCGACTTGTGAAGGCTAACCTGAATCAAAAGCGGGGCGGCCTACTCTTCGGTTTGGCAATTGGGTTGTCTGGCTTGCTGGTTGGTTGCGGTGGGGGTTCGTCGAGTAGCAGTCGAGCGGCTGGAAATTGTGGCAACCAGTCACCCTTTTCCACCGTTACCGTATGCGGCAAGGTGGTTAATACAGCGGGCAATCCCGTCTCTGGAATTCAAGTCGAACTCACCGGCTCCAGCACCACACCAACTTTAACGGCAACAACCGATTCAAATGGGTACTATAGTTTTGCGAATGTGACCGCCAACGCATCCGGGCTGCTATTAAACAATTTAAGCCCATCATACGTTTCCATTGTTACCTACCAAAACGCAAACTATCAGATGACGCAATCAAGCGCCGTTCCGGGAAGCCCATGCCCCCTCGCATTGCCGACTCATACCTCGCCCGGTGACTATTTGCTCAGCAACATCACCGTCTATCTAACGAATGGAACGGTTCCGCCTCCCGCACCGCCAATGGGTTGCCCGTAGTAAATCGTTATCAGGAACAGGCCGCCGGCCTGCACCTGGAGATCATCAATGCCGGGACTGCCTCGCTTAAGCCAGAGATCACAACGATCTCTTAAAATTATACTGACGGGCGGGGCAGTACTGATGGGCGCAGTAATTTGGCAGGTGCTGGGTTTCCTCAGCGGGAGAGCTTCTTTGCATCGTCTGTCCCCGGTTGAGATGAGCGATATCGGATTACAGTTTAACCACGCCACTATTCTCGACCGCTACGACGGCCGACCACGTTGGTTGGCCAAAGCACATCGGGTTGAATTTCATCATGAGCCGGGCGGTATCGGCCCGGAAGCGTACCGCTGGTTGGACATCTCCGATATCTATGGTGGAATTCTATACGGCAAAAAGGGTATCGCCGCTCGTTTTGAAGCCGACCGTGCACGGTATGACGCGCTCTCTCAGCAGCTTAAAGCCGATGGCGGCATCAAGGTTGTCACACCGGGCGGAGACCGTTTTGAAGCTCCAGCCATCACTTGGTTACATACGCCGAATCGGTTGCAGTGCGAAGGGCCGGCCCAAGTTTGGATCCATGGAGATCGGCTTACCGCCCCTACCGTCATCTTTTTACCGTCAAAGCACACTTTATCCTGCCCGAACGGTGCCAGTTTGATCTTACACGGTCATCCAGTTAAGGCGACCAAACTGACCTGGCACCTACGAGATCAGTACCTGGAGTGCCCCGGATATATTTCCGGCCAGCTAAACAACGGCACCTTTCAAGCTACCCACGCATTGTGGAACCTGAAGACCGGTCAAATATCCGCTCAATCCGGGGTGGTACGCCTCGTCCCGCAAAAGAAGGTCGAAACGAATTTCCAATGAAAACGGGCACTATTATAATTTTGCTGATACTCTGTGGCTGGGGCGCCGCCCGGCTTTACGCGCAATCCCCTACACCGGCTGAAACTGCGCACCCTAACAAAACAGCGCCGGGACCCAATTCAAAATTATCCAAAGCTGCCGCCCCGGAGTACGTGGATTTTCAGGGCGAACAGATCAAGCATAACGACCGAACCGGCATCGGTGAAGCCCATAACGGCGTAATCAAGGATGGTGACACCGTTATTCACGCCGACATCATCCACTGGAACGATAAGCTCCAACAGGCGGAAGCAACCGGGCATCTCACCTTAACCGATCCCAAGGTTGAAATCACGGCGGATAAGGTGCAAATCAATTACGCCAAAGATAAGCAACTTGCGGTGCTAACCGGCAACGTCCGCATCAACGTGAAGCCTTCCGAATCCGGAAACGCCACAACCAGCCAAAGCATCCCGTCCATCTCGGGAAAATCGGCGGCAAAGGTAGAAAATAATACAAGCGGAGTTGACAAAACCGAGCCGACATCACACTCAGCAAACGGCCACGAGAATCGTATCTCAGAGGCGAGAAAATATCCCGCCATCATCACCTGCGACCAGCTCGATTATCTCTACCACAAAAAGCAAGCGACATTAACCGGTCACCTCAATTTTGAACAAAAATTGCCGGGTGTGACGCGCCATCTGACCGCTGACAAAGCGGTATACGACGCCGATGCGGAAGTGGTAACACTTTATGGTAACGTTAAGGGAGATGATAGTAAAGGACAGACGATGAGTTCACCGGGGCCGGTGAAAGTATCGGTGAAACAGGGTGACGAATGGATAGAGATGCCCTCCGGCAGCTTTCATTTCTTGGTGCCAGAACAGAATAAATCGTCGGTCGGCAATTCCAAAACAAAGAGCGCACCGACACGCGTTAAGCCAAGTCCAAGCGAAAACAGCTCCAATCAGCAACCGAAAAAACAAGCTTCGCCCAAATAAAACGTGATGAGGGGGATATCCGAAATTGAAAATGATGATCAGAGTGACGGTTATGCTCATTATTTCAGCAGCAATCGGAATAGGGGCCGATTATGCCTTTGGACAATCTCAGAATCAGAATAGTACGGATTTGAGCTATCTCAGGCCCCAAGAAGTCGCCCAGCAATTCCTGGATGCCTACAACGCTCATAATGTCAACCGGCTGATGAAATATCTATCTCCGGATGTGGTGGCGGTGGCTCCCGATCTCACCGTGGTCAATGGAGCAGAATTGAACAAGCGCTATTTCGCCGCCTGGTTCAGTTCGGTGCCCGACGTACACGATACCATTAAATCACTGACGACCGGCAGCGATCGGTTCGTGCTCGAAGTGGTGGAAACCGGCACCTATACCCGGCGGATGCCATCGGCTGGAGCGCCTCCCGCGTATGGACAAAAGTTGCACTACCCCTACGTCATGGTTGCCATGATTAAACATGGGCAGATTTCGGTGATGCGGCTGTATGAAGACGACCTCGTCGTGGAGCGGCAATTGGGCGTGCGCCCTTAATTAACCCCTCTCGGTCTCATTTGATCAACTTATAGAAAGAGAGGGTTCGCTCGGCCCCGGACCCGCTCGATCGGGATAGTACCGCCAAGCCATCGGTGCCGCTGCCGTGAGGGTCACCCTGGGTGATGTCCAGTACGCGTCCTGAGATTGCGGGGCTGCGCCAGCGAATTTCCCACTCTTTTTGGCCGTACGCATCCGTTTTTCCCTCCGCATCACGCAAGACAACGTAGACCTTCTTGCCTTCAAGAACCACTTTTTGTGTCTTGGGATCCACGGTCGTAATCGGAACGATCTGGACTGCATAAACGTAAATGGTGCCGAATTGCGGTTCATTCCAAAGGCCCACAATCTCGCCGGCTGAAAGAATGGGGGGCATCCCCACGTCTTCAAGCTCCTTGGTGCGCGCGTGCATCTCAGCCCAAATTGCTTCGCTTGGACTGAGATTGCCTCTCGATTGCAGCCAATTCGGATTTGACGGGGATGAATCGATCGCAAATATCTGAGCGGAGCTGCTCGCCCCGCTCCCTTCTTTTAACATTAAATAGTCGTGTTCGCTTTTTGAGTGAACCGCTCCCAAGATGTCCAGAGTGCGCGGTGAGGGGTAAAACCGATATTTCTTCCCATCCCATTTGTAATATCCTTGAGGGAGCACGATCAATGCCTTTGGGGACCGACTGAATTTCCCGATTGCGATCTGATCTTTTGGATCAGTCACATCCGTTTGAAAATCGGTGACGTACTTGTTTTTATCCCAATGGCTTACGATTAACTCTCGCGGACTGTCGTCACCGGGTTTTCTAAGGAGCTGCACGACCGAGAGCTTGCCGTTTCCCTGCGTATCCCCCAGCGCGATACGTTTTACCAATCCGTTTGGATGTTCGGACCACTCCAGCTCCATCATGGGCGGCTGATGGGTGCCCATCACCGCCTCTTCGTTGTAGCCTTTAAACGAATCGTTGTGCTGGGCATAGTAGATTCCACGGGGGTTCAGACCCGGTCCCCCATTGGGATCGGTGTGGCAGTAGATGCAGGGCTTGCCCTCTTTGATGGCAAATGCGGCACTTGCGTCGGCGGACAACGGTAAACCTAATAAACATAGGGCTATGAACCAACCTACTGCGCGAATCATCGAGCTTGATCCCCTTTTCCGAATGGATATCCTAAGTTCGAAATAATTGACACCGGCCACTTCCATCGAGTTGACTTCCTGAGATTCCGAAGGAGTTCATTTTTATGGGCTTGATTGCCGTTCGTCCCCCACCCCAGCCCTCCCCGCAAGCGGAGAGGGTGCCATTTCTCATTGACTGTCAACGATTAATCTATTTGTTGAGCGGTATATGGAAGTACGCGGCAAACATTGCTCTTGCAATATAGGCGGAGGTATCACCTCCATAGCCGGCTCCCTCGATAAAAACGCATATCGCTATTTGTGGGTGATCAACCGGCGCGAAAGCCACAAACCAGGCATTATTTTCCCGATGCCCCTGCCGGGTGGCTTGAGCGGTCCCAGTCTTGCCCGCTATCGTAAGCCCCGGGATCGCGGCGCCGGGAGCCGTTCCGCCCGGCGCTACGACGCCCAGCATCCCTTTAACAATGGCAGCTCGCGTGGCCGGCGACATCGGTACTTGATGCTCGATGACCGGTGGAATTACGGTAACCTTAGTTGGTTCGCCGGACGCATTATAACGGGTAATTTCATGCACCAACTCAGGCCGGTAGACCGTACCGCCGTTGGCGACGGTCGCCACCACATTCGCCATTTGGAGCGGCGTTACGGCCAGCGAGCTCTGACCGATCGCATACTGAACGGTGTCACCGGGTGCCCACGGCCTCCCTTCGTATCGCTGCATCCAGGCATCGTCGGGCACGATGCCGCCGATTTCACCCGGCAGATCAATTCCGGTTGGTAAGCCAAGTCCAAAATCGCGCGCGTACTGATTCAGAAGGCGATGCCCCAGCAGATGCCCCACCGTGTAAAAATAGACATCACAGGACACGGCCAAAGCCTTGGCAAAATCAACGAGACCATGCACGGCATGATCATGAAATGCCCATCCCTTTATATAGTACACGCCTCTGCAATCAACGGTGGTATTGGGGGTGATGGTACCGGTTTGCAGGGCGGCGGTGGAGGTGACCAGCTTGAAAGTTGACCCTGGCGCATAGCGACTGTCAATTGCGCGATCCTCCAGCGGATGCAGAGGATCGGTTATTAATGCCTGCCAATCCTTGGGTTTAATTCCGGTCACAAACTCGTTGGGATCGTAGCTTGGGCTGCTAGCCAATGCAATGACACCACCGGTATTTGGATCTATTGCAACCGCTGCGCCGGCATGCCCCTTCATCGCCCAAGCTCGTAAACCGTTTACCGCCGCCTCCTCAACACTCTTGTTGAGGTATAGGGTCAGCGAGTCGCCCTGCGTGGGGGGCGTCACCTTCAATACACGCCTCATCCGGCCCATCGCATCCACCTCAATGAGCTGGCCGCCGTCTTTTCCCCGCAGGTAACGATCGTAAACCATCTCCAACCCGGACTGCCCGACGTAATCTCCCGGCTTATAGCCGTATCTTCTCAGCCGCTTGAGCTGGCGGCGGTTTATCTCCCCCATCGAGCCTAAAACGTGGGCCGCCAGTTTGCCACCGGGGTACCATCGTATCGGCTGCGCCTCCAAAATCACACCGGGGAGTGCCAACTGCTGCTCCTCAATTTGAGTCCGGATTCTCAAGTCAACGTTTACCGCCACTCGAACCGGATCAAACGGTGTGATGTATTGGGATTGAATGGTGCTGATGAGGCTTTCAGGCGTTGTATTTAAAATGCGAGCTAAGTGCGAAATAACACCAGGATTGCGCTTGGTCTCATACGGGGTCACCATCACCACGAAAATGTAGCGGTTGGAGGCCAGTATGCGGCCGCTGGAATCGAGAATCAAGCCTCGTGCGGGCGGGCGGCGGATCAGGCGCTCTCGATTACCTTCTGACTCCTTCAACAGCTCCGGCCCGTTGACGATCTGAAGGTACCAAAGCCTGGCAATGATGACGAGCGCCAATCCCACCAGAATCCAGATGAAAATCCGGATTCTTTTCAAATCGGGCGGAATAATCGGGTTCTCAAAAGCCATTTTTTTAAAGAATACACCGTTCAATCCATGTCGTTGAGTTATCGCCCCAACATAAATATGATCTCTTCGGATGTTATTCGCCCGGCGGCGGATGATGAATGGTGCAATAGGTGGTAGGCGCATCTTTCCGGGGCAAGGTTACCGTGATCGTCTCTGGGCACCACTTGGTCGCCAATTTGCCGGACTGAACGCATATTTTAACCGTCACCAACTGATTCCAGTAACTGGAAGTGCTCGCTTTCGTTGCTGGTACGTTGCTGGAGGTCGTGGAGGTTTCCGACGCCACCGATGACGATCGTGACGGCATAGTCGGGTTTTGATTGATATTCGTCGCTCCTGTACCGGGTATCGGTGAAGGCGGCTGGATCGGCGCACCATTTGAATTTACAGGGGGCGTCCCGTTAACTGCCGGGGGTGAAGTGGTGTTGCTGTTCCCATTCATATCCACATTACCATTGCTGTTTACACCGTTGCCGGTTGTGGTGGCTGGCTGAGCGTTTTGCGAGCTGTTGTTGCCGGTTTGTGAAGCCGCCGATACCGATTGGGAGCGGCTTGATTGCTGAGCGGACGGCAGCATAGGAAGAACCGCCATCGTGAAATCGCGCCAGATGGGTGCGCTGATGGAACCTCCAACCGTACCCGGCATTCGGCGATAACCGATCACCCTGCCCTGCGCGTTGCGAACTTCACTGGCAGTCCATATCGCCGTACATAGATGTGGAACATACCCAATAAACCAGGCATCCACACTGTTGTTGGTGGTGCCGGTTTTCCCATGCGCATGCGGAACGTCGTGAGCCGCATAGCCGGTACCGTGCAGCACCACTTCTCGAAGCGCTTCGTTGATCTGATCGAGCGTCGTTTGCTTTAAAAAGTTAGGATGAATGTGAGGCGGTGACGTATTAATGTCCATTATGACGTCGCCGTTCGGCGTGGTGATTTTAGTGATTGCAACCGGATCAACCCGAATGCCGTTGTTATCGAACATCCCATAAGCAGAGCACATTTCAATTGGGCGCACCGCGTCGGCCCCCAATGCAATGGGGAGGTAAGGATGTAAGGGGGTGGTAATCCCCATTTTCCTGGCATAGGCGATCACGTTGTTCACACCGGTTTGAGCGACCACCTGTACCGCCACCGTGTTGATTGAGTCTTGAATGGCGTGTAGTACGGTTACGTCCGAGTAGGTGTACCCCTCGTAGTCATGAACCACCCACGGCCGCCCGCCTGCGCCGGGATAACTGATGGGCGCGTCGCGATAACGGCTATCGAGCGTGCAAATACCCAAGTCAAAGGCGGCCGTATAGTCAAACAGCTTGAAACTAGAACCGGGCTGCCTCAGCCCTTGCGTGATGGCATTAAATTGATCGTGTTGGAAGTTCGCTCCACCGATCATCGAGCGAATATAGCCACTTGTGGGATCAATCGCCACCAATGCGGCCTGGTTCGTGACGCCATGTCCGTATTCCTTTAAGCCATTTTGCAGAGCATCTTCCGCAGCCCGCTGCATTTGGTAATTCAGGGTGGTATGGACAGTCCAGCCGCTATAAATGCTCTCACGACCGTATTTCGATTCCAAGAGGCTTAACACGTAATTGACAAAGTAGGGCGCCTTTGCCGTCTGTGGACCTTGATTTTTGCGGTTTACCAGGCTGAGCTTGGTTGCTTTGGCCTGATCGCATTGCGCTTGAGTAATATAATGTACCTTAACCATCCGATCGAGCACGAAATTGCGGCGCCGAATTGCCGCGTTCGGGTGGATATAGGGATCAAAGTACGACGGACCATCGGGAATTCCGGCCAAGAGCGCGGCCTGCGGGAGCGTGAGGTTCTTCGCCGGCTCGTTGAAATAGGTTTCAGCCGCCGCTTCAATTCCATAAGCTCCGTCACCATAGTAGATCTGATTCAGATACATATCCAGTATTTCGTTTTTGGTGAAGGTCTGCTCCATTCGGATGGCAAGCAGCAGTTCCTGAAGCTTTCGCGATAAGAGCTTCCGCTTCGTTAAGCCGAATTCGGTAATATTGCGAGCCAGTTGTTGGGTGATCGTGCTGGCCCCTTGACTGGTCAGGTTTCCGGATCGGAGGTCAACCACGATGGCCCGGCCTATCGCATACAGGTCAAACCCACCGTGCTCGTAA
>JAKBZR010000107.1 GCA_021842405.1 bacterium | reverse complement strand
TCGCTTCGCTCGCAATGACACCCTCCCCGCTTGCGGGGAGGGCTGGGGTGGGGTCGAACGAAAATGATTCCCGCAAAACTGAACAGTTACCTGAACTCTTTCCCGTTGACAAAAATTCCAATGCGTTGTAGTATACCAATTACCACCAATCAACTTTCAACTAAAGTTGGGAGAATGCCGGGCAAGGCTCCCGGTAAGAGGTCTTCAAAACAATGTCCAGGGGAAAGAATGGCAAGTGCCTTATACGGGGTTGCTATGGCTGTTTTACCTTCGTATTTTTGCCCCTCGTCAGCCTGATCGCGGTGATTTACTTCATCAACATGCGGACGATTACGGTAAAAGTTCCCCCCTATCCCCATATACCAGTGAACGGTTATTCGGATTTTGTGCAAGCGGGGCGCATGACGGAGGAGATGAAGCATCTCAATCCAAGCGATATGCCGTCCGCTCCACCATATACTTTGAGCCAATACGCCCTCGCCTATCAGGACGCCCGCCCCGCCTTGGCGTTGATGAAATCCGCGCTGCATAAACCCTGTCTCGGCCCATCGGAAAGATCGCTTAATTTCAATTGGAGTCATTTCGCTCTACTTCGTAACCTTGCAAGGGTGGTCAGTGATAGCGCCGAATATGAATTTCGCATCGGTCATCCCTATAAAGCGGCGCAACTGAATCTGGATGGAATGGAGATGGCGGCGCTGACCGCGCATGGAGGCGCACCACTCAACTACTTGGTGAGCGAGGCGATTGATGCGATTGACCGCTGGGGCATGGAGAAGAATCTCCCGCTGCTAACCGCCGACCAACTTGCGGTTGTGGTGAAAAGATGGGGAGCCATTGAGCGCCAATGGCCTGGATTGCAGGATATTGTATTGGAAGAGGGGAATGTCGCTACATCACAAAATATACAAATAGTGGAAGGGCAGAGGAAAGAGTTCCTGAAACATCCGTCTTCATTTTTCTCTTCATATTACATCGGAAGAATATTTGGCCGAAGCATTCCATGGAATGAATACATAGAATATCTGTTTCAGGATAAGAACAAAATCATCAGAGATAATCAGGAATTCTATCGCCGATTGGCCATAGAGATGCAGTCATCGAATCGCCCTCCGGTGATCACCGGTCGTCCGCATAATCTTCTGATGACAAAAAGAGGCGCTCCTATGTGTGACTTCATTTGGAAAGATTATCTGTATAACACGGCGTATCATGAGTTATTAAAGACCGAGGCGGCGATATATTTGTTTAAAAAGAGAGCCGGGCATTATCCGCAGTCATTGCAGGCATTGGTTCCACGTTATCTCTCTTCCGTTCCCGAGGATCCGTTTAATCAGGGCAAGCCTCTTATCTATCATTCAGGTTTGGGCGGGAAGAAGTTTCTTTTATACAGTATCGGTCCAGACCAAGTTGATAACGGCGGCCAACCGATGAAGAGGCCCGGTTGGCCAGATAAAGGGGATATGGTTGCGGGCTATCTGAGGGACTAAATTGTCAAGTATATAAGAGTGTATTTCTCCATGGGTTCCGGCGTCGATGCAACTCACCGATCCCGTAAACCCTAAAGGTTTTTAAAGCCTTTAGGGTTTAAATTCAGGGTACCGTCCCAATGTACGCGGGGGTGAGCCGTAAGGACACGGCATGGCGCGCCCCAAGACTTTTCTCCCACCTGCCTGCTGCAGGCAGGCGAAGGGCAGTACCCCAAACTCCCTCCTCGTAAGAGTTCAGTTCTGTGGGAATGATTTACGACCATATTGGATGAACCCCCACCCTAACCCTCCCCCGTAAACGGGGGAGGGGATTAAGAGGGACTGGGGGGGGCAAGATAAAAGCACCGCCGCTAAACTCCCTCCCCGCTTGCGGGGAGGGCTGGGGTGGGGGCGAACGAAAATCATTCCCTTAAAACTGAACTGTTACCCCTCCCCCTTTGTATAGACTTGGGACATAGGTTACAATCGTTCGGGTAGATATTACTGAGGACGCAAAATAGCTTGCATAACAATTATATTATACTGCCTGAATAATATTGCTATGTCAATTATATGATGTCTATGTAATAGGTTACACACTTGATCATAAATAGCACTCTCGATAAAGGTCAATTTGGGCAATAGTCGTGAAAGAGAATGATATTGAATCCACTGCGCGGCGATTAAATGGCGGCCGCTTTGGGGCGCCATTTCGTCTCGATACAGCTTTTAGAGGTGGGCAGCAGCTTGCCGGGGTTGCAGAGATCATCGGGGTTGAAAACGCTCCTGATTCGCTCCATCAGCGCGAGGTCGACCGGTGAAAACAGCAACGGCATAAAATTGACCTTTTCGATTCCGACCCCATGCTCGCCCGTGATGGAGCCGCCCACCTTAATGCAAAGCTCCAGTATCTCCTTGTTGGCCTGCAAAACGCGCTTCACCTCTTCGGCGTCCCGCTCATCAAACATCACGCAGGGATGAAGGTTGCCGTCGCCGGCGTGAAAAACGTTGCCGATCCGCACCTGATTGCGGCTCGCGATGGCGGTAATTTCGCGAAAAACCTCCGGCAGCTTGCTGCGAGGAATGACGCCGTCCTGCGTCACCACGCTGGGCGCCAGCCGCCCGGCCGCGCCAACCCCCTTTTTGCGCGCCTTCCAAAGCAGATCCCGCTCCTTGCTGTCGGCGGCCCGGCGAATCTCTCGTGCGCCGTTGCGCTGACAGATCGCCGCTACAGCATCGGCGTCCTCGTCCAGCCCAGCCTCGGCTCCATCCACTTCTATCAGCAAGAGGGCGCCGGCATCCAGTGGAAATCCCATGTGAAAGGCCTGCTCCACCGCCAGCGTAATGGTGGCGTCCATCATCTCGATAGCGGCCGGTATGATGCCAGCCGCAATGATATCGGAAACGGTCTGGGTGGCCGAATCCACCGAATCGAAGATGGCCAACATGGTGCGCACCGAAACGGGCAGGGGCGTCAGCTTCAAGGTCACTTCGGTGATGACGCCGAGCGTCCCTTCCGAGCCGGTAATTAATCCTACCAGGTCGTAGCCGTTGCAGACCTCGCATTTTCCTCCCAAATCGGCGACCTCTCCGCTCGGCAGCACCAATTTGATGCCGGTGACATGGTTGGTGGTGACGCCGTATTTGAGTGTGTGAGGTCCGCCGGAGTTTTCCGAAACATTGCCGCCAATGGTGGAAACTCCCTGGCTGGAGGGATCGGGTGCGAAATGAAGGCCATCCTCCGCTACCGCGCGCGACACCGCTAGGTTGACACAGCCGGCTTGAGCCACCACCCGCCGATTGACCCAATCCACCTCCAGGATACGATTCATGCGGGCGGTTTCAATGATGATGCCATCCGCCATCGCCATTGCGCCACCCGAAAGCCCAGTTCCGGCTCCGCGCGCAACAAAATAAACCTTGTACTGGTTGCAGAGCCGTACGATTTGGGCGACCTCTTCCGTGGAATCGGGCAGGACGACGGCAGCCGGCCTCGCCTTATCGAGCGTGTAGGCGTCGCAATCGTAGGTGCGGAGCTCGGCCGGTTCGGTGAGCACCGATTCTTCGCCTACCATTTTACGCAGGGTGGCGATAAATTGATCTCTCATTGTCAGAACCGTGATTTGCTTGATTTAGGGATTGCCATGATGCGATCGTACAGCATTTTCCCTCTCCCATCATAGTCATCCTTTAATTGTCTGAACCGTGATTTGCTTGATTTAGGGATTGCCAGGATGTGGCCGTACTGCATCTTCCCGTTTAAATCCAGGCCATCCTCTAATCCGTTTAATCGTGGTTCAGACTACTTTAGGATTACGATAGAAAATCCAAAGCCACCGATGCTTTCATCGGTAGGTAGTGCTCAATGCACGAGCGTGTGTGATTTCCCACTGCCGCACGCGACGCACCTGATTTGCCTCCAGCGTGACAACCGCGGCGGTCTTACCGTCGAGGGTAGTAAACTCTATTCGTATGCGAGGCCGTCGCGATAAAGGTGCACCACGGTGCCGTCATCGCCCGCCTCGAGTCCCTCCGAGGGCACTGGCGCTACCAACACGATCCGTTCGTGTTCTTTTATCATGGTTTCCCCTCATTCTTCAGTGGATATGCTGTTACCAACCTCGGCATCTCCTGTGCCCGGTCAACGATCCATACCGTGCGCACCGCTCCTACTTTACCACTGGGTGATGTGATCCGACCGTCTATAATATACTTTGTTCCATGCAGAGATTCCAAGCGCTGAAAGAGTTCAGTTTACTGGGAGTGATTTATGGCGGCATTGATCGCCCCCCTCACCTCGGCCTCTCCCTAGTACTTCAATGTTATCGGGGAATCAATCTACTAGCCTGCGAGCTACCTCAGAGCCGCGAGCGTGAGCGAGCGTACACACGGAGGCGCGCAGCAGAAGACGATCGCCAACGTGCTAATGCGATACCGCTCCGCTCGCTCACGCTCGCGGCTCTGACTGTGGGTTAAATTGAGAAATGAGTGATCAGCCCACCCTACGAGTTGCATTGAATGAGTTCAGTTCTGTGGGAATCATTTACGACCATATTGGATGCACCCCCACCCTAACCCTCCCCCGTAAACGGGGGAGGGGATTAAGAGGGACTGGTGAAGGAGATTGCTTCGCTTTGCTCGCAATGACACCCTCCCCGCTTGTGGGGAGGGCTGGGGTGGGGTCGAACGAAAACCATTCCCGCAAACCTGAACTGTTAACCTGCCAACCCTCTCGACTGAATCCGAGCCCAAGGTAGTACGCTGCCTTGCCGCCGTTGTCGGGATGGGCTAAGTTAAGCAGGTAGTCCAGAATCTTCTCCTTCTCAATTATCGCCCGATGCGCGTTCGGCAGTTTCACCGGACTTTAATCCTATAAATCGTGGTTCAGACATTATCGCTCCTGCAGCTTCTGCGCCACCGCGATGGAGCCGATGTGCCGATCCAACCCCATCTGGTATTGCATAATTGGGTCCGGCTTGTGAGTCTGCGTGAGGCGTTTCGCGACCCAGCTTCGCATCCGATTGGCGAGGTGCTGGACGACCGCCGGCTCAGCATCGGCCAGATTGTGAAGCTCCAACGGGTCGGTGGTGAGGTTATAGAGTTCCACCGGCGGCTTCTGATGAAAATCGGGCTCCAACGCCTCGATGTACTTCCAGTGCGGCGTGCGCCAGCCCCGCTTACGCATCCAGGTGCACTCAGTAATATAAAACTCGGAATGAAACGTGGCGGCTTCGCCTCGAATGAGCGGCATCGCGCTATGGCCGTCGAATTTCCGCTGAATCCCCTTGCCGCCCAACCCCAGCATGTCCAATAGGGTTGGCACCAGGTCCTCATGCAGCACGTTACCACCCACCCGCTGACCAACGGGCAGATATCCGGGACAGGAGTAGATTAAAGGCACGTGCAGCGTCGGATCGTAGAGGCCATGATGGTCGAAGTAGCAATCATGTTCGGTTAAAGTCTCGCCGTGATCGGCGGTGAAGACGATGAGCGTGTTTTCCCGCTGCCCCAGCTCCTCCAATCGGGTGAGGATGCGCTGAATGCTGGCATCCATGTAGGCCAGCGCCCCATCGTACTGGGCGACCACGTAGTTGATATCGGCAATACCGGGCGGCATCCAGGAAAGGTGGAAATCGGCGAAGGGGGCGAAATTCCGAACCGGCCCCATGGTGTCCGTCTCGTCCACACAGGGATCGCCGCTGTAAAACATCCGATCGAACGGGGCTGGCGGCAGGTAGGGGGCGTGTGGATCCATGTGACGCATAAAAAGCAGCCAAGGCTGGCCCGACTTAGCCAGCTCCTCCAAAGCCGGAATGGCCACCTCATTCAGATTTTCTGCCTTCCGTGCCGGGCGATCCTCCCAGGCCAGCCACCCCTCGCCGTAGGACAGCCAGCGGTCAAAGCCGCGGTAGAAATCACCGCCAAATCCAACCCGGATTGAGGCATAGCCATGAGGCCGCAACAGCTCGGGCAGCAGCGGAATCTTCTCATCAATCGGTCCCTTTGGTGAGAGGGCCACCATTTCGGTGGACATCACATCTTTTCCGGTCAGTATCGAGGAGTAGGCCGGTGTGGTGGGGATGTAGGCGCTGTAGCAGCGATTAAAAGTTACGCCGGCTGCGCTCAGGCGATCTATGTGGGGAGTGGTTAAGCGGCGATAACCGTAGGCGCTCATATGGTCGGCGCGCAGGCTATCCACCGCAAAGAGCAGGATATTCAGCGGTTTCTTAGGCAAGTTCATGGCTCCTTCAGAGTAATTAACTTCAATTGACAAATGATTTCAGCTCTCTGGGTGATTTAGGCAGCAGGCGCTTTCCCTGACCACAATTACCAACTCCCTCCCCCCTTGTGGGGTGGGGGGGCAATCAATGCTGCTATAAACATTCCCAGCAGATTGAACTCTTTCCCATTGACGTAATAGATTGGACTAAATCGGCAAAAATCCTCTCGATTTAAATTTCGATCTCAAGCCGGTCCACTTTCGGCGAATACTCCAGAAACGGCGTGACCCGCAGCGATTTAAGCGCTGGCGCGGTGGTGCCATCGTTGTGCGGCCTCATCACCAGAGCTAAAGTGTTCGGCTCCGAGCCGTTTTTCAACCAGCATTCGGGCAGGTAGAAGCGGGTTTGCGGTCCCTGTGGAAAGAAGCGGCCGACCAAGACGCCGTTCAGCCAAATCTGCGCGTTCCCGGTCGCCTGCATCTCCAGCGACCATCGCACATCCCACCCGCGGGTATCGGGCAGGTAAAAGCGAGTACGGTACCAGGTGATATTCGCCGGATCGGCTGTGGTGGAGAGGTTTTGCGATTGCCAGGCCATGTCCTGGCAATGAGGCTCATTCCAGCCCGCCGCTTCACCCGCCAACCGGCCATGAAATCGCAACGCGGCCAGCCGCTCCCCTCCGGTATTGTAGAGAAGCTCCACCGGGCGCCAGATGCCGCCGGGGCCGGCCACGTTTTGAACGTAGACCGCGATCACGTTGTCACCCGGCTTCACATAGCGGTGCAGCGGCGCTTCAAAGGGCTGATCCCACCCCTGATGCGCCACCACTTTGTGCCCGTTCACGAAGACCACTCCGTTATCGTCCACTCCACCGAACCGCAGCCGCAGCTCCTGCTTGCGACACATCGCGCTGGTGAGGTTCAGGTGCGTGCGGAACCAGCCGTTGATGTTGCCGCCGTTGAAAAACGCCTGGGTGCCGTTGCCAACCTCAGTGGGTATCCAGTTGCTGTCATTAAAATTAGTCTGAGCCTCCGACGGATTGGCGCTCAGCTCTCCGGCTGGTTTGGGGGAGAGCTTCCATCCTTGAACCTGGTTTTGGCTGGTGGCGACCCGGATGGATCGGATGCCCTTCTCCTGCTCCATAAATCCGCCGTTGGGACGCCCCTCGTTTTCGTAGATGATTTCGATGGGGTGGGCTCGACTCGTATCGAGGCCGATCTTGGCCGGCGAGATCCGCTGAGCGGTGTCGCTGCCGGTCAGCTCGTTGATAAGCTGGTTGTCCAGATAGACCGCGTGCCAGTCGGAATCGTAAAACTGAAACTCCAGATCGCCCTGCCGCTTGATCGGTAGCAGCATGCCCCGATAAACGGTATAGCCATTGTCAAAGTGCCCCATCAGATCGAGCGAGTTGTAGCCACCCAGTTGGCGGGGAGTAACCGGCGTCATTGGAATCCGAGGCGCTTCCGCCTCACGCCTCATTCTAAGGGAACGGATCTCGATGGCTTGGAAAGGCAGATCGGAAACCTGATGGGTGAAACGAGAAACCGCCGCTTTGCCTGCTGTCTCACTCGTCGTCTCCACCGGTTTGCCGTTGATATGCAGCGATTTTGGCGCCCTTGGAGAGAAAAGGGTGAATCGGTTGGCCCCGGGCAGCGTCTCCACATCGAGCGATATCCGGCCATCCGCCTGCTTTACGCCGGAGCTGACCGGATTGATGAAATAGGAATCGGAGACCAGCACGATATTCTCATCATGAACTGAAAATGTGCGGCTTTTGCCGGCCCGCTCCCGCGATGCGAGCGCCACCACCGCATCCGGCGTCGCGTGGATTTGATCTTCATCCGTAACGGTGCGATTGACCGTGACGCCGTTTATCACAATCGCGGCCTGGTCGCCGGGATCGCCATAGGCGAGAATGAACGGCGTGCCTCCAATACGATTTGCTTCGGCCAGCTCCAAGTTGCTGCTATCTAGGGTTGCGTCTCCCACCGAAAAGTTCATCTCCAGGAAACGAGCGTCCCGTGGACCAAGCGGCACCGTCAATGAGATGGAGGTTCCGTTATCGGGAGTGACTTGTATGGAAATGGATCGAGTCCGATCTTCGTTATTGCGGATGAAGAGGAAGCCGGTCTTACCGTTTTGCCGGAGCAGCGCCTCAATATTAGGTGCGGAGACCTTAACGCCGTTGGCAACCGCAGTGGATCGAACGAAAATGGGGCCGGCAATCCGCACGAAATCGCCGATCAGCTTCACCGCTCGATATTTATCCCACAGACCGCCTGGCTCGGCAATCGGGGCGGTGTAGTCATAGGAGGTAGTGCGACCGGGCGAGCCCCAGTAACCGAAATTGGTACCTCCATAGCCCATATAGTAGCTCGACGCCGCAACTCCGTGCGCCATCACGAACTTGGTGAGCGCGTTGATCTGGTCGGGACCGAAATTTTGTGGGTGGCGTACGCTTCTCCCGCCCACATTGGAAAACCAACCGCCCTGCAGCTCAGTGATCATCGCGGGTGATTTGGGTTCTTGCGCCAGCATCGCTTGGATGGAGCCCAGCGTGCTGTTGATGCCCCATCCGGGATAGAAGTTACAGGCATCCATAATTTGGGACATGATGGGGTCGCTATTGTCCCGGGCGACCGAGGTCCAGCAGGTAATCAGCGGGACGTCAATGCGGTTGCGGACTGCGTCCCGATAGAGCGATTTTATGTAGTCGGCCTCGACCTTTTTGGGCAATCCGCTGAAATCGTACTCGTTTTCGAGCTGCACCAGGATCACGTTACCGCCGTGGGTAATGAGATGCTTCCGAATCACCGGTAGCACCGTGTCATACCAGTAGCTCGACCACTTCTCGTTGGCTGGGCGATCGGTCCGGTAGCCGATGTGGTAATGAGCAAGCCAAGAAGGGAATCCGCCGCCGTTCCACTCGGCGCAGATGTAGGGGCCGGGCCGCATAATCACGAAAAGCTCATGCTCGGCGCAAGCTCGAATAAATGAGTCGAGTGGCTCCATATCGGCTTTACCGAGCGAGGAATAGGGGGGATGTGGCTGGTGCCAGTTCCAGGCGACGTAGCTTTCCACCGCATTGAAGCCGGCCGCTTTGATTTTGTCGAGTCGGTCATTCCAGAGCGGCGGAGCGCAACGGAAATAGTGGAAACAACTGCTGAACAGGTAGAGATCATGGCCGTGGATGGAGAAGCACTGATGGTCATAACGTATGATATCGGGGTGGGAAAAATGGATCGGTAGCGCGGTATCGCTTTGCGCTTCGGCCAGCCCGTCCACTGCGCTGAGGCCGATTGGAGTGAGTGCGGCCGCTTTCATGAAGTCGCGGCGGGAGATTTTTTGATCCATTGCTGCCCCTCTCTAAAAAAGATTAGGTTGTTTTGAGATTGTAATAATGGGTTACGCGAAGCCGTATGATGGTATACCTGGGAATTGGGCAATATGCAATTATGAAAGGGGCGTCGTCCTGACGGAGTGTGCCAAAAGGGTGAAATAGTCGGCGAGTGGAACGAGGCGGAAGCACTTCGTGAAACCCCTTGACAGAGTGAGTTCAGTTCTCTGGGTAATTTTTGAAGCAGGCGCTCCCTCCTACTCTTTGCCGATCCTGGGAGAGGGCTTGGGAAGACAGAGATTGATTCCCAGACAACATTGCAGTAGGTGTTGCATGGTCTTTGATAGGTTACTTTAGGAGTCACCCTGCTCGTGAATGCAACTCGCAGGGTGGGCTGATCACTCATTTCTCAATTTAACCCACAGTCAGAGCCGCGAGCGTGAGCGAGCGGATGCGATGAGCGTGAGCGA
>JAKBZR010000106.1 GCA_021842405.1 bacterium | reverse complement strand
CATAGCGATTCCCGGCCGGCACCAACGTTTCGTCGTAGTCCTGGGAATACATCTCGGAAGACAGCCCAACCTGTTTGAAGTTAGAGAGACAGGTGATCTTGCGCGCTTGCTCCCTCGCTTGGGCGAAGACCGGAAAGAGGATAGCGGCGAGAATCGCGATTATCGCGATAACGACGAGAAGCTCAATCAGTGTGAAACCGTATTTTTTCATCTGTATTTCCTTTCTTTGGCTGATGCTTTGATGCCTGCCTACCAATAGGCAAGAACGGATAGTAATCGTGTGATTATACGATTAACCAGTAGAATAATACATACTCTTCCTGGAACGATTAGTAAAACCAATGAGAAGACCACCCGCTTCTTTGCTGGCACCAACTCCTCTCAGAGTTGAGCGCTGAACAACGAGCGCTGGCGATTCTCAATCAGTTAAGATAAAGGTGATGAAATCAGAGGTTGATCGAAGGAGGCGGCTCATCATAGACCAAGGGCGAGCCGTCGAAGAACTTAACCAGGTAGGATGTCGCGAAAAAGAGTGGGTAGGCGAACAGATGCTCAATCAGTCGGGTCGAAAAGGCTGAGCGACGATTCTCTTTACTAGAGTAATAACCGATCGGCATATCCGCTTTCCCTTACCGCAGGCAGGTCAGAACGACGCGCACGTCACTGAAAATGAACGACTGATATCGGCTGAAGATAGTATAACATATTATTTTTGTTTGTCAAGCATTCGGAGAAAGAGTTTAGTTTTATGGGAATGATTTTCGTTCGACCCCCACCCCAACCCTCCCCCTCGCAACCGTTCCGTGCTCCTTCCCCCTCCCAGGGGGAAGGTCGGGATGGGGGTAGACGGGTGAACTCTAATATTTACCCTTGTTTCTTCCATTGATTGACTCGTACCCCATCCTGGCCTGGGAGAAGAAGGGGGGGGCGACAAATGCTGCTAGAAAATCATTCCCACAAAACTGAACTCTTACATTGCATCTGATCGTGTCTCAACGGGTATTCTCCTACCGTATTGACGGTCAGCGCCTTGCGATCCTATCTTACCCCGCTTGACGATCGTAATCTTGTACGAAACGGATAAATCTCAAATCCGCCTACTTTATATCTACCTGCCGATCGGCAGGGAACTGGATTCCCGCTTTCGCCTGCCTGCGGTAGGCAGGCGGGAATGACGATGTGGCAATATCCAGCAACTTTTTCAACAATCTCCTAAGGGAAACATCGGCTATAATCCGATAATATTACTGGCTCTGTTGACACTCGAATGTGTTTAAGAGCAATAATAATATGGCAATACTAGCATCAGCCGCTAAATCTCCAATCGGAATTGCGTTCAACGGTGAGACATTAAATGTCGAAATGGGTGCCTATATGGCCCAACACGACATCATCTACACCTCGCCACCCCTCTACCCTGAGTTAGGAATGCCTTTGGGAGACGGTGATGTAGGCACCCTCATCTGGTGTGACGGTCGTCTAATGCTCCGCTTAAATAAAACCGACCTTTGGACTCAAAACCCGGACAGCGATGGTCGCCACGCATCCGATTACAGCCTCCGTTCAGCGGCCGTTGTCTCAATCCTAGCCAATCCCTCACCTTTCATTCGCCCGGAGCGCTATGAGCAGAGGCTTAACTTGCACAGCGCACAGGTATCACTGTCGGCAATGGGTCCAAACGGTCGGGCTACGATGGATGCCTTTACATCGGCTACGGCAGGAGTGCTGGTAATGCACTATCAAGAGCAAAACTTGCGGCAGTGCGAGCGCAGCATTGAGATAACGAGTAGCGCAACTATTCGTCCATTTGCCATCGGAAACATAATTGGTCTAATGGGCACGCTGGCGCATACGCGTTATGCGGTGGCATGCCGGGTGGAGGGCATTGATGCACAGGCCAACTGGAAAGATGCCAAAACGGTCTCCTTTCAGATCGGCCACTCTCGAACCACCGAGTTTACCGCCTACTTCACGCTGGTCACCTGTGGTTTAAACGATGATCCGGTTGCAGGGGCAAAATCGAGGCTGGAGGCGGCCGTTCAAAGAGGACGCCTTGGGCTGCTTAACGACCACCGTGAACACTGGCGTTATTTTTGGTCACGCTCCTTTCTAATGCTGCGATCTCACGATGAGATCGCAGCCTACGTTGAAGGGCTCTGGTACCTCTACCTCTATCAGATGGCATCATGCAGTCGCGGCATTAACTCCTCAATTCCGCATGGCGGCCTTTGGTTTACCAGCGATGAGCTGAAGCGGGCCGTATTTCCGATTGCCTCCTTGCAAAACGTCGTTCATCCGCTACCCACCGCCAATCACGCCGAACTCTGCTATCCTTACTGGAATACGGTTCAACACGCCATCTTAAATCTCCATCACCAACCTAACCTCTCCTCTCTTTTAAGTTTTACCGGAGAGCCGGTCTTTGCAGAAAATGGGTCTCAAGAAACAACCGATGGGATGACGTCCTACCTGGCATACTCACTGGAGCTGTGGCGGCAGTTCCGAATTATCGGCGATCCAATGATCCTCACCGAGCATCTCATTCCAACGCTGATCGTTGTGATGAAGAAGGTGCATCACGAGTTGGAAATTTCGGACCTTGCTCAATGGTCCGATCGCCTAAAGGCGCTGCTCGCCCAGTCGCTGGCGGCCGGAATACAAGCGGCTGAATTGCTAAACAACGCACTTGATGAAATAGTTGACTGGACCGATCTGCTTTCAAAGCTCGAACCTTATCAAAATGAAACCGTAGTCGGCCCGGATGGGGAGATGGTATCGGTCTGTAGTGCGGTACATAAGGGCGGTGAAGGTTCCGCATCGGCACTTCATAAGCATATTCTGCAATATCAAGTGTTTCCGCAGGGGTTTTGGTTGGGCGAATCCTCAAATGCCTACAGCCGAGTATTCGACCTTGAGCCAGCTTCAGCACTGGCGACTGCGGTCCAGGATATGCTGATACAAGACGATGACGGTATAATCCGATTAACTCGTAGTCTGCCAGTCAACTGGGATGCCACATTTCGGCTGCGCGCAGCAGGTGCCTTTGAAATTTGCAGTGAAACTTCAAACGGCACACCCATCTATGTGGCCATCACCAGCTTTGAAGGAAATCGCTGTCGCATTATACGACCCTGGCGGGGTGAAACGGTCTTGCGACAGGGAAATAGCTTAATACAGCGGACTCATGATGACCTGATCGAGTTTGACACTCAGCCGAATCGAATTTATACTATTGAAAGCGCCGAACGACCCCTCTTCCGGATACCACGCATCCGCATCAGCGGCCGCAGGCAACCAGAACCAAGACGTTTGGGTAATCGGCGCCTGGGCTTTTAATCATAGATAACGGAACAAATACAGTTCGAGGATACCGCGCAATTCGGGAGGATGAAAGATGAGCGGCAAACCACGTATCGGCCTACTGATTCTGGGCGCTAATGAGGCTTATCTATCCGCCATTCGGGATGCCGGCGGCCAAGAGGTACGGTTGGAGAATGGGCTTGGGGAAGATGAGTACGACCGCCTGGTTGCTTCATTGGATGGTCTGATGTTGACCGGTGGAGGCGACATTGATCCGTCTCGATACGGTGGCGCGAACACGTCAGAGAGTCAAGAGGTAAATGATGGTAGAGATCGCGACGAGATTCTGCTGTGCCGGATTGCGCTCGAGCGGAAAATTCCACTGCTCGGCATCTGCCGCGGCATTCAGGTTTTAAACGTGACGTGCGGCGGGAGCTTAATTCAACATATCCCCAGCGAGGTGCCGAACGCCCTAACGCACCATCAAAACGGAGATCGCTCCAAGCCGACGCACCCGGTGATTCTTGAGGCCGATTCGTTACTGTACCAGTTAATCGGTAAAGCGGAGATCGAGACCAATTCGATACACCATCAGGCGATCGCTAATCCCGGCAAGGGGTGCATGGTGACCGGTCACGCGCCGGATGGCGTGATTGAGTCCATTGAGATAAGGGACCACCCCTTCGCGATCGGCGTTCAGTGGCACCCGGAGGAGATGTATCAATCCATCGAGCACAGCCGGCAATTGCTGAATACCTTCATCAGGGCGGCGGCTCAGGAGGTTGCAAGACGGCGCTCTTCGGGGTGACCTGGAAGGCGCAAACGTAATCTCCATCCAGGCGATAACGGGTGCGGGTCACCTGTCCGGCATCCTGTATGAGCTCGGTGATTAAAAAAAGCTCCTGATCGCAAGCGGTCGGATATTTCTTTGAGACCTCGCATAACGGGCAGTTAAACTCAGTGATGGTCCAAGAATGGTCGCTCTCTTCGGTCACCTCCGGCATAAAGCCCGCCTCGCGCTGAATCTCGGCAATCTCTTTAACCCGAGCAGGCAGCGGCCGCCCCTCGGTTCGCACCCGATAACTGTGGGCAAGCCGCTCTCGATGCAGCTCAAAAAGCTGGTTGACCGCCTGTTCGCCTTTCGAGCAGCGCAGCTCATCGAGCAGTGAGGTGAGCAGGCGGTCGTAAGTGCGCGGGTATTCGGTATCTCCCGCCGCCGTTAATCGAAATTGATGGGTGGGGCGTCCGATCCCCTTTCGTTGAATATCGGTCTGCACGATCCCATCGGCCTGCAATTTCAGTATCTGCTGCCGCACCGCAACCGCCGAGATACCGAGGTGGCCGGCAATTCCTTCAATCGTCAACTTTCCATGCCTTTTCAAAGTATCCAGTATCATTTGCCGCGTGCGGCGATTGGGAGCTGACAACCGAGTTGCCTCCGTTTCTCTATCTGGAGCGATCTCAAACCCTCAGAATCGATCGCGAAAACTGTGACCCGGTGAAATAGGTCGCATTCGACCGGAATGGTTTTGCCATTAAAACGACTTTCTTATATTAATCCTATCTTTATATTAAAAATTTGTCAAGGGTAAAGCGAATGAGTTCAAATTTGTGGGAATGATTTTCGTTCGACCCCACCCCATCCCATCCCTCCCCGCAAGCGGGGAGGGAGTTGATAATTGCGGTGAGGGTAAGAGTCTGCTACCTCAATTACCCAGAGAACTGAACTCACTCGGTAAAGCGGGTGGAACCGCCCTCAATTGACATGGCGTATGATTCGTGGGATAATATCAAAAGAGACTTTTTCTCGCTTGAATCGGCCCAACTCGGGTCAGAAGGAGATCATCTATGCTCAAGCGGTTTTTCCGGTACATCCGTGCCCTTTTAATGGGAAAGCTGGATCAGATGGAAGACCCGGAGATCATCATCAATGAATCCCTGCGTGAAATGCGTGAGATTCAGATAAAGAATCGGGAAAAGGCGGTCCAAGCGATCACGCAAAAAAATAACCTGCAAAACCTGGTTTCGCAAGAAGAAAAGATTTGCGCCGATCTGGAGTCAAAAGCCACCACCGCACTGAAACAAGGAAACCGCGATCTTGCCCTCCAACTCTTGCGTGAAAAAGGCCAGCATGACGCCACCCTCGCCAACATGAAAACCTCGCTCCAGCAGGCGATTGATACCTCAGAAGGGGTGAAGCTGGCGATCCAGCGGGCTGAAGAGCAGTTCCGGGTGAAGACGGCGGAAGCGCTCGCCCTCAAAGCGAATATGAAGCAGGCCCAGATCCAGATTGCAATCAGCAAGGCGCTGGACAGCTTGCAGTCGGACGAGACCTCCCAAAGCTGGGACCGCGCCGAGGAGCGGATCCGCAATATGCAGGCGGAAGCGCAAGCTCGCAATGAGGTCGCCGGCACCAGCATCAATTCAAAGCTGGCTGCCCTACAAGACACACAGGTGGATGCCCAGGCCGAACAAGCCCTCAGCGATTTGGAGACGAAGCTGGGTCTCTCAACGCCGCAGCCGGCAGCCCAAACCACCGCCAATGTTTCGACCGGCGCGACCGCACCGGAAACCGATGTGGAAAAACAGTTGAATGAGCTGGAAACAAAAATTCAGCAGACGCAAACTGGCGGCGCCAATACCACCGGCGCCGGCACATAAGATATCGCAGTGAAAAAGGAGTTGAGTGGGATGGAAGTAGAGAATCAGGAGACGCAAACCACAGTTTTAACTTAAGATGGATGTATCACAGTTTAAGCAAGGAAATGATCTGCGTAGAGGATTGTCAGGCATTTCATCTACTGGGTGATTACAATGGAAACCGGACATATCACGGTAAGCAAACGTTTCATCAGAAGACTTATTCGCGCAGTGTCGATGTCAACATTCACCTTTCTACTCTGCTTCGCCGTCATGTCCGTTATTACCAATCTTGTAAATAGCGGATTGGGCGGTGGTTTTTGGGTGGCACTCGCATCTGTACTCGGATTTGTTGTGAATACCGTCATACTTTATCGTCTTTATGATGATGCTTTTCCCCAGGAGCAATCTCAAAATGATGATATTTCACGCAAAGTTCTCACCGATACCCAACTTGAGACGTCACTGGAAAATATGGATTTTGAAACCCGCCAGCGCATTCGCTACATCATTCAACTGGAGCGGGAAGTGATTTCCGAATGCACGGCGAAAGATGTGGCGGAGTACGCCTCCAGCGATCTAAGATCGCTGGCCGGCCAGCTTTCGCCGCTGCTGACCCGCGCCATCCTGCTCGCCCAAAAGCGCAAACAGCTCCAGCGCTATCTGGATAATGTGGACGATCACGCGCTGCAAAACCTTTCCCGCAGCTTGGAGGAGCGTATCGCGAAGGCCGCCGATCCGGTCGCCCACTCTCAGTTGGAGCAAGCTCTCAAGGCGCGACAGCAGGAGATGGAAACCTATCAAAGCATCGCTCAGGCGGCCGGTCGCATTGACGGCCAGCTTGAAAATATCGAGGCGACGATGGCAAGCTGGAAGGCGAAAATCATTCGCATTAAGACGGCCGAGCTGGCCAGCAGCACTTCGGTCGGCCAAGACCTTCATCAGGAGCTTAGCAGTCTCAGCTCCGAAGTGGATATGCTGGATCGCAGCGTCCGAGAGGCGCTGGAGGAAGAGACGCTGATTACACGGCCTACAACCTAATCCGCTGGTTTTTTATTTCAATGTCAATATCGCAACGCATTTATCGAATCGCAAAATCGCAAATCAACTCGATCCGCGAGCGCCTGGAGCAATTTGATCGGGAGATGACGGAGGGAGCCGGGGGAGAGGACGAGCTATCGGCTGAGGCATCGGCGCGAAAAGAGTTGGCCGACGCCATCCCGATGCCGAAAGCGGCGCCGCGACCGCCGGTATCCTATCCGAGAGTCTCACCTCCCGTAACCACCTCAAACCTGCCGAAGACCGCTAACCCGCCGCCGGTTGAAACAAACCCTTTGGCGCCTCATTACCGTCTTTTTGGGCTGGAGCCGGACGCCGACTTCGAGGCGGTGCAGTCGGCCTACCAGCGCTTGAAATCCCGCTGCGATCCATCCCGATTCCCCAATGGGTCGGAGGAGCAGCACCAGGCGACTGAAATCCTCCAGCGCATGGAGGCCGCCTACTCCACCTTGCGCCAATCGCTGGACCCCACCTCAGGCCGATTCGACAAGCTGGAGTTGTAGATTTATTTTCAACAAGTGGATTCCGTTTTCCCCCAGCTTGGCGGCCGCCGGGTCGTCCGCGTTCAGCACCACTTTTGAGGCAGCGGCCTCTTCAATGCCCTGCTGGTTACGACCGGCTAATTTGCCGGTCAAAGTCGGATCAATGCGGCGGGCCAGCTTACCGGGAAAGTTAGATCCCCCATGTCCGAATGTTCGGCTGGCTGCGATCGCAATTTTCCCAGTCCATAGAGCGAGCAGATCCCTTGAAATGGCAGCCGGATCTACGCCCAGCAGTGCGGCCGACACATCCGGCGTCAGGGGGTTGCGCCTCTGGAGAATAGGTAGGAAATGGTTGTGAAGAATGCAGGGTACATGCCTTGCTCGTCGCGCCGAAGATATCCGTTGACAAATCGTTCAAATTGATCATCGGATAATTGTTGATCAAGAAATGGTTCAATTGCTCGCTGTCGTAAAGCGATTAATTTCGGAATTCCAAGTCCCAGTTGCTTAATGGTTTCGTCTGCCCCTTTATCATCTTTGTGAACGGCCAATATCTCTCCATTGAATAAGTAAGCAAATCGCGCTTCGCAACCTGACTGTAAAGGAGATATCAATAGATCTTCATCGAACCAATCTCCTTTAAGGTGGCCGCAATGGCGAGGCGCTCCGCGTTTCAAATCACTCTGACATGAGCATAGCATGTTCCAATAATCTAACGAATCGAATTTGGCCAGCCTCTGAGGCTTAAAATGTTCAATATGACTATCCTCATTCTCCAATCGGCATTCACAATAACAGCAGATAAAACCTTGTTCTTTCATCAACGCATGCTTAACCGCTGCTTTTACCGATCCACTCAAATTCTCGAAGGTGGGTTTCCAGTTCACATTCGATTTAGCTTTCCAATCCGTTAATTCCGGCGGCTCACCCCCCTTTTGGATATATTTCATCGGCCAATAATTCCCTTGCGTTTCAATAACACCTCCGCTTTTACCAATTCTGGATCAGCGCCGATTTCTTTAGTGAGTTCAGAAATTTTATTCTTCGCTGGTTCAATTTCACCTTGATCAATGAGTTGATAAATCTTACTTAGCTTCTCTGCCACCTCTTTAGGTCTTGTGGATAATAACCCCATGAGGTCTTCAAGAATTCGATCGGCCGTTTTGCCATAGGACTCGTTGGCCTTCTCATAAACAATTTTATTCTCGATTTGATTGAAGAGAAATACCGATTCTGGCTTTACATGATTGATTACAAAGGGTGAATGCGATGATACAATCAACTGGCAATTAGGAAATATTTTTGTGAACCGAGGGATAATTTCGGATTGCCAGGTCGGATGTAGATGCAGGTCAACCTCGTCAATCAAGACAACGCCTTCTCCTTCGAGTGCATTATTCAGTCCTGGATTCGCGATCGCTAAGCGCCTTGCTAAATCCCCAGTCAATGCGAGATAAGATTTCTCCCCGTCTGACATTTGTCTGATGTCAAAACTCTTCCCGTCCTTTAGGAGTTCCATTCTCAATGGTTTTCTGCGAATTCGCAGGTTGGTGAATCCGGTGAATGTTTCAATTGCTCCACGAACTGACTTTAATTGGGGATCTTGAAAATTCCGATCATCCATTTTCATTTCATTTTCCAAATCTTCCCTATTTCGAAACCACTCGAAAAAGAGACGAAAATCATTTCGAATGCCGGTCAATGCAAGATCATAAGCTTCAATTTGATTAAAAGAATGCCTCGTGCGAATTCGTAATGGAACGTCAATAACGGCGCGATTCACCGAATAGAAAACGGCCACTGGTAGATTAATGGTATTTCCATCACTTTGCAAAGATTCACGTATTTCGGCCGCAACCCTCCTTATATCTGTTAAATTAGTTATCCTTTGCCGTTTTATGGCCGCTCTCGATTTCGTTACGACCCATGAGATATCTTGGCTAGATAAAGAGATTGTTATTTCAGCATCAAGCTCTGAATAGTCATTGTTTATTTCCAACTCGGTAAAAAATCGCCCGGTTCCTTTCGTTGATGAAATCCGGCCGATCAACCTTGATAGCATGACCGCCAAAGCATCTAAAACGCTGGTCTTACCGCTGCCATTAACACCGATCAGCACATTGATGCGAGGATCAAAATCCAGCTCGATGGATTTTATGCCTCTAAAATGAGTCAAGCTCAGTGTTTTGATATACATGGTTGCACTCCATCCTGAACGCACCAAACGATTGGGCAATCACGTAGGATTGCCCCTACCTGATAGAACCCGCCGTGGACCCAATCTACCCGTGCTGGTTGCAATGAGCGCGTCGGCTGGTTATAATTGAACATATCATGCATTAATTGCGTTGATGACCATATCTTAAATTATGAACGATTACCCTCTTTTCGGAACCGAGTCTCAATCGGTAATTATTCATCGTTTACCCGGATAATTGTACTCCAGATGATCGTCTATTTTACACCCATGGGTTGGATTGGCTGGGCTATCGAATGCCGACCCTTCATTGACCAATGAGTTAAGTTATCTGGGTAATTTACGCAGCAG
>JAKBZR010000105.1 GCA_021842405.1 bacterium | reverse complement strand
CGGAAAGCCCTGCTATGCCTAAAAAGGAGAAACGCATCCGCCATTTACTGACGGTCGTCGGCCACACACCGAGCCGATTGGCAATATTTAAGGTGGCTTCTCCTTCAGCCGCGGCCAGGATGATCCTGGCCCTCAATACCAACCGTTGCTCGGTAGAACCTGACCGTATCCAGCTTTCCAAGGTTTGGCGGTCGTCTTCCGACATCTTAATAACGGTAGCTTGGCGTGACATACCAATAGTATAATATATATGATGAACTTATGCAACTTAGTACTAGCATATCCTCCTGCCGATAGGTAGGGGACTGGATTCCCGCCATCCACTCCACTGGAGTGGATGGCGGGAATGACGAAGCGGTGGTCTTCTGCGACTTTTTCAACAACCTTATAAAATTACTCCATCGAGGTGAAGGAATGCGCTTGAATTTTGCACGGCTGGTACCTTTTATAATAGCTGCTGGGTTGATAGGGTGGTTGGCAATCGGCGCGGCGGCGCAAACGGTGGGACCGCCCGGTCTTGGCAGCCCGTTGAGCGGCTTACCGCTGGAAAGAAAGGGAACCGCCCACCATGCCGGCAGTTGGGATCGGAACGGGCGGAACGCCGACTCCCGAAGCATCGCGCCCGGCGAGACCTTGGTTTTGCTCGACTATAAGGGAGCGGGGATAATCCGCCGGTTCTGGTGCACCTTTCCCGGAAATACGGCGGTTCGCTGCCAAGCCATCTTGAGGATGTATTGGGATGGTGAGAAAAATCCCAGCGTGGAGGCGCCGCTGGGCGAATTCTTCGGTGTCGGTTTCGGCAAACAGGTGGATTACACTTCATTGCCGATGAACGAGAACAGCGGGGGATATAACTGCTACTGGCCCATGCCGTTTCACAAATCAGCTTACTGGACGATTACTAACGAGAGCAAACACCCGATCAACGGCTTTTACTGGAACATTGATTTCGAGGGATATAAAAGCGTTCCCAAGCAAATGCTGGAATTTCACGCCGAGTACCGCCGTGAAAACCCGACCATCAACGGCCAAAACTACACCATATTGGATACCACCGGACGCGGGCAGTACGTTGGCACCGCCCTCTTTATGCAAAACCTGCAAGGGCACGGGCTGGGATTTCTGGAAGGGAACGAGATGATCTACATTGACGGCCATAAAAAGCCGGCCATCGAGGGAACCGGCACGGAGGACTATTTCTGCAGCGGATGGTATTTCGATAAAGGGCCGTATTCAGCGCCCTATCACGGGTGCATCATCAAGGATACCAAGCTGGGGAGGGTGAGCGCTTACCGTTGGAACATCGAGGACGCGATTCCGTTTAAAAAGTCAATACGGGTTACAATCCAGCATGGGCCGGTGGATAATGTGAAGGCGGACTATTCGTCGGTTGCTTACTGGTATCAGACCAAGCCGCATCCGGCATTCCCATCACTCCCATTGCCGGGACTGCTGCTACCGACCGTTCCGCTGCCGCCCTACAAGATTCTGGGGGCAATTGAAGGTGAAGGGATGGTATCCAGCGCCAAAGCCACTAGCGGCACGGTGGAAGTTCAGGGTTTAAGCGGATTCAGCGGACATTGGAGCGGCGACGCCCAGCTCTGGTGGCTTGGTCAAAGTGACAATGCTACCTTGACCATCCAACTTCCGGCGCCGACAGCCGGTACCTATGATCTGATCGGTTATTTTACCAAGGCGACAGATTACGGTATTTTTCAGCTTTACCAGGGTGAAGCGAAAATTGGGCCGGAGGTGGATTGCTATGCGACATCGGTGGTTCCGACCGGAGCGGTGGATATGGGAAACATCACGTTAACGGCCGGCGACAACCCGCTGGTGGTGAAGATGGTGGGCAAGAATCCGGCCTCATCTAACTATCTGTTCGGGCTTGATGCTTTCGTGCTGAAGCCGGTTACTGCAGGACCGAATATAAGTCAATAATTTATAAAAAAGTAAAATACAATCCGTACCCCCATTTGATGTGAAGGCGGAGAGGATGAAATTGGCAGCGAAGGGATCGGTTTCAGCCGGCTCAATAAGCCGGTCTTGGGCCGAGATTGATCTGAGCGCGGTCGCTCAAAATGTCCGTTCCGTGAAGCGATGGGTCGGTTCGAACTGTCAAATCGCCGCCGTGGTGAAGGCGGATGCCTACGGTCACGGATCTTGTCCGGTATCACGCGCCGCATTGAACGCCGGCGCAGCATGGCTGGCGGTCGCCGGAGTGAATGAAGCGATTGCGTTACGGGAAGACGGCATCACGGCGCCGATCATGGCCCTGAGTCCGATCGGCCGCTGGGAAGTGGAATCGCTCCTGGAGCATAACGTAACGCCAGTGACGGGCGATGAAGATCTGCTAAAGGCGCTTGGAAGCGCAGCCCGAAACGCAAAGCGGCAGGCTGAGTTTCATCTGAAAATTGATACCGGTATGGGCAGAGCCGGCGTGCTGCCGGAGGATGCGGCGATTTTACTCCAGTCGTTAAAACAATTTATGACTGATAATAGCGCAGCCGGATTAAAGCTGACGGGGCTGGCCACCCATTTCGCCTCACCCGATCGAGCAGCGGCGACGAAGCGGCAATTTACGCGCTTTCAGCAAGTCGCCGGATTGATCGCCGGTCAGTATCCGGGAGAAAAGCTTACTTTGCACTGTTCGAGCAGCGCTGCAATATTGAGCTATCCCAAGATGCACCTCGATATGGTGCGTCCGGGACTTCTCATCTATGGCATCGCCCCTTTTCAAGAAGCCGGAAATTATCTGCACTTAAAAGCGGCCCTCTCACTATACACACGAATAGCGGTCGTAAGGAGGCTGCCGGCCGGTACTCGATTAAGCTATGGGGGTACCCATCGTCTCACTCGTGACAGCCGCATCGCGCTGATACCGGTCGGATACGGTGATGGATATCCACGTCGGCTTTCCAATCGAGGGTGGGCGCTCGCCAACGGCGTGCAGGTTCCGGTCGTGGGCCGCGTCTGCATGGATCTGACCTTGATGGACGTGACCGATTGCCCCAGCGCAAAAGCAGGAGATAAGGTCACTCTGATCGGATCGGGAGGATTGAATGCCTCCGGGGGTGCGGTGGAAATTACGGCAGCGGAGATTGCGAAGATGATTCGTACCACACCCCATGAAATTACGACCTGCTTAACCAGCCGGGTTGAGCGGGTCTATCGTGAAGGTCAGTAACTTTGAAATTGATTTGATGGGGAGGAATATATGAGAATTACCGATGTCCGGACGATCGTCACCTGTCCCAGCCGCAACTATGTGCTGGTAAAAATTGTAACCAGCGAGGACGGCCTTTACGGAGTGGGTGACGCAACGCTGAACGGGCGTGAGTTGTCGGTTGCTACCGCCGTTGAAGAGCACCTGAAACCACTGCTTTTGGGCCGAGATCCAGACCAGATTGAGGATGTCTGGCAAATGATATTTCGGGGAACCTACTGGCGCGGTGGGCCGGTTTTAATGACCGCGCTGGCCGGAATTGATCTGGCGCTATGGGATATTAAAGGAAAGCGGGCGGGGCTGCCGCTCTATTCGCTGCTCGGTGGGAAGACGCGCGAGGGCGCTCTCTGTTATACCCACGCCAGCGGAAAAGATATGAGCGAAGTGGAGGATAATGTCCGCAAAGCGATCGCGAAAGGTTTCCGAGTGGTGCGAGCGCAAATCGCGGTACCAGGTTGTATTGGGACTTACGGTGTTGGCGGAGCAAGAGAGGCGAGCAACGCAAAATGGAGCGACGGCGGTCCCTTGCCGCCGGAGGAGATATGGGAGCCATCACCCTATCTGCGCATAATCCCGCGCCTATTCGAGCACTTGAGAACGCAGATCGGGGATGAAACCGAGCTCTTCCACGACGTGCATGAGCGCTTGTCCCCCATCCAGGCGGCGCGATTGGCCAAAGAGCTGGAGCCGTATCATATTTTGTTTCTCGAGGATCCGCTGCGACCCGAGCACAAGGAGAGCTTTCGGCTCATCCGCCAGCACTCCACCACGCCGATCGGTATGGGTGAGCTTTTCCACAGCAAGTACGAATGTTTGCCGCTCATCACCGAGCAACTGATTGACTATATCCGCTGCGACATCGGTCATATCGGCGGTATCACGGAGGCCAGGAAAATAGCGGCGATTGCGGAGCCGTATCAGGTATTAACTGCCTGGCACGGTCCGGGTGATATCGCGCCGATGA
Organism: bacterium; assembly: GCA_021842405.1. GTDB lineage: Bacteria > Armatimonadota > Chthonomonadetes > Chthonomonadales > JAMCWF01 > JAMCWF01. Next base: position 5,880 of record JAKBZR010000105.1, on the reverse strand, counting down.
CCCACGCTGCCAACGTGCATCTGGACATTTCAATCCCGAATTTCGGCGTGCAGGAGATGGTTTTCTTCCCCGATGTGGTGCACGAGGTGATGCCGGGCTGCCCGGCTTATCACGACGGCGCGTTGTGGGTTACTGACGCGCCAGGTCTGGGAACCGATGTGGATGAGAATGCGGCCGCCAAATACCCTTACCAGCGCGGCTACCTGCCCGTGGTGCGCCGAACCGATGGCAGCGTGTATGACTGGTAACCGGAACCGCTTGCCGTAAGAGTTCGGGTTTGTTGAGAATGGTGTTGCATACAGGTCTGAGAGAGGCGGGATGAGGTTGACGCCATAAAGCAGGAAGAATCGGCGTCCCCTCTCCACCCCCGCAAGCGGAGAGGGTGTCATTGCGAGCGAAGCGAAGCAATCTCCTTCACCATTCCCTCTTAATCCCCTCCCCCGTCAACGGGGGAAGGAAACCGGATACTTTTTCTACACCCTCCCCCGTTGACGGGGGAGGGTTAGGGTGGGGGTGCATCCAATATGGTCGTAAATGATTCCCGTAGAACTGAACTCTTTCACTCTTACGCCTTTTAATGTGGTATATTAAATGTATGATGGGTGATGGAGTTCACCCGAAAGTGCTTTAAGAGCTAATAACTCCTGCCGGGTTTTGCGCCCGTGCAGGAGTTATTGTGTTTTAATCCCGCATTTTATTTAAGGACATTTAGATGAATCAAGGGCATCGCGGGCATCTCTACTCTTCATTGCTAGCGCTTGAAGAGATGAGCCGGCAGATGGAGCGGGTGGCCCGCGATGGTCGAAGCCCTACCTCCGGGCAGGCGCTCACGCCGTTGGACGAAAGCGAGTGGGGTCTACTGGCTGGTTGCCTGGACCGGATGGAGGGTCAACTGCAGGAGGCGATACGTCAGTTGGCACCGGAGGGACTGGCAGAAAGGTGTGCAGTTGAAAATCGGTCGGTGACGCTCTACTGGCTCTCGGTGCTATTGAGGCAATTGGAAGAGGAGATCGTGGACGACTTGGATCCGGCTCGGACCCAACGAAAGTTCGGAGAACTAGCAGGGCAGGAGAGCGGAACTTTAACCGAATTGGCACAAAATATGCGAGCGGCTGTGTCCAGGATGCGCTGTTATTTGGATGGGCTGCGGTCAAGCCGGGGCGACAAGTCACCGTAGGGCTTACTCTCTTCCGGATGCCCGCTCTCGCCGCAATGACGCAATTCACCTTCCCCCTATCAGGGGGAAGGCTGGGATGGGGGTGCACCCTTTAATCAGGATGAGGTGGAATTACAGCGGATGGGAAGTAATCTCATCTTAGAGGACATTTTAATCACAATTTAATAATATGTCTACTATTTAACGTGCCTTTTAATAGTTCGTATCAGGAACCAAATCAGTTCCATAAAGGTATAATCACATCGTTGGTGATGGAGTTCACCGGAAAAGTGCGTTTTGAACGCTGATAACTCCTGCCGAGCTCTCGGTGGGAGTTTTATTTTGCCTCCGAGACTCAACGTCGGTCGCATTTAACTGATTTTGATGACAAAGTGGAGGTTTTTGAAATGGCCGATAACGGGCATTTGCAAACCAACGAGTTCAGTTTAGACGATATGGCAAAATTGCCGCCCCTTCAGCAAGATAACCATCCTAATGACCTGCTCCGACGATATTCGATCGCCCGAAATGAAATCTTGACGGCTCTCCAGATGTTGTATCAGTTGGCCGTTGAACGCCATGTCGGAACGGTACAATCTTGCATCACCGACATACGGCAGCGTTTGGAAGAAAACCGGTTCAATCTGGTTGTATTCGGTGAGTTCAAGCGGGGTAAGAGCACATTTCTAAATGCACTGATCGGCCGCGAGGTGCTGCCCACCGCGGTCGTACCGCTTACTTCGGTTGTTTCCATCGTTCAGTACGGTGAAACGGATCAAGCCTTTGTAAATTATCTGGACGGTCGCCATCAAGCCATTGAATTGACTGAAATTTGGGATTACATCACCGAGACCGGCAATCCCAAAAATAAAAAGGGGGTTGCCCGCCTAGAGATATCATTGAATTCACCTTTGCTGAAAAACGGGTTGCAGCTTGTGGATACACCGGGGGTCGGCTCCATTTACAAGCACAATACCCGCGCCTCACACGAATTCCTGCCCCATGCGGATGCGGCCATCTTTGTGTTGGCCGCCGATCCTCCGATCAGCTCCAGTGAACGAGAATTTATTCGATATGTGCGTCAATGGGTGCCGAAAATATTCTTTATTTTAAACAAGATGGATCGCTTGAACGGCAAGGAGCGAGAGGAATCGCTGGCATTTAATCGGACCGTAATTGAGAAGGAGCTGGCAGTTGATAATATCCTTTTAATTCCGATCTCCGCGCGGCTGGCATTGGATGGAAAAACCAAAGGCAACCGAGATCAGCTAAAGCAAAGCAATATCACTGAATTTGAAAAAGAGTTGGATGCCTTCTTAATGAGAGAGCGGGGTCAAATCGCGATCGTATCCGGCTTGAACGGCGCTCAGCGAATGGCCTCCTATCTCCTCAATGGAATTGACCTGGAGCGGAGAGCGATGGAGATGCCGATCGAGGATTTAGACCGCCGTCTTAAACTCTTCAATGAGCGACTGGTTGAGGTCAACCGGCAAAAGGAGGAGAATTCAGTCCTGTTGCAGCAGATAGTGGCGAAGCGGGCGGTCGAGCGCCTTAACAACGATGTTGACGAGATGAAGCCGGTGCAACTGCGGTTGTTACGGCAGCGATTAGCGGTAGCCTGTGAAGAGGGTAATGGGGGGAGCGGGACCGATCTTTTGTCCAAAATAAACCAGTTGCTTCCTTACTTGATCGGTGATTCTTTGAGTCAGTGGCAGTCCGAGGAAGCCGAAAAACTAACCGTCTGGTTGGATGAGCAGTTAATGCCTTATACCGAAAGGGTTAATGAACTGATTGAGCAAGTTCACCGGATATCTTCGGAGGTTTTTGAGGTAGGTCTAGGGTCGTTTCATATAGATGAAACTCTTGACGGCAAGGGGCAGTTTTACGTGGAGAGCTGGCGCATACGAGTTAAATTCGAGTTGTCGTTAACGCTGCTTTTGCGGTTGGTGCCGGAAAAATGGGTGAAACGGTGGCTGCTCCGGGTTGCAGCACATCGTTTATGGGATGAATTTGAGCTGCATGCCGGACAGATGCAAAATGAATTTACTCGGCGCATTAAAAGCATTTTAAAGAAATACGCCGATCAAGTGGACGATAAAATTGAAAAGACCATTTTTAGTATACAGTCCGCGATTCGAGATGCCATGCAGGTGAAATCGGAAGGGGAGGCCGCGATGCGCGCGGAGGCAGAGCGATTGAAAGAGCAAGCGGAGCAAGTAATCACCATTACTAGAAACCTGTCGAACGTAGGGGCTGATTTGACGATCAATCAGCCAGTAGAAATCGTTTATTCGGTATAAAGATTGATGCGGGAGTAGTTGGACCCAAACTAATAATGAGGATACGGGGTTTGAATTTCAATAAAGCACGGGTTTCACGGTGCTGCGGCAGGAACAGGATTGGATAAAAATTTAAGCTATTACGATCAGCTCGAGGCATTTAGGCAGCCTGGTTGCTCGATCTGCCGGTTGGTTGAGCGCCACAGTCGTGAATACCTCGAAACAATCTTTTATGAGAGCGTCAACGATCCGGAAATTCGGTTACAATTGCGAAACGCTTTCGGGTTTTGTGCGGCCCATGCAATGAAGGCGGCGGAGATCGGCTCTCCATTGGCCATCGCGCTCATCTATGAAGATATTTTAAATGCGCTTGATCAAGAGATAGGACGAGCAATTCGAAATGGACGAGTAGGGATGAAAGGAAAATGTCCGTTTTGTGAACAGGAACATCAGATGGAGATTCGCTTGACAAGGGCGCTGGCTGCCTCAATCGAAGAGGAGGCGATGCAGACGGCTTTTAAATCCTCGGAAGGTCTCTGCGCCCGTCATCTCATCAAATTACTATCTGCCACCAGCCCTGATATTCGGCAATTTGTGGGGGAGAGTGAAAGGGGAAAAATAAGGGCTTTGCGTGCCGAGCTAAAGGAGCTTATCCGGAAAAACGATTACCGTTTCGCGAAAGAGACAATCGGCGAGGAGGGGGATTCCTGGCTGAGAGCGTTGCGGAAGACCGCCGGGCATTTTATTGAGAGAAAGGGCAAATCGCTCACGGGTTAAACGAAATCATCGATTCGCTCATTTGATACACAAAAAGGTGCTATCTTGTAGTGAATCGTCGCCTTTAATGATGCGCCGGCGCTACCAATTTTTGATATTCTTAACCATAAGATGAAAGGGAAGCGGCGTCAATGGGAGAGGATAAAGAGACCGTATACCAGGAGCGATTAAGTCGGTACGTTACTGCGCTGAACAATGAGGCGCCGGATCGAGTGCCGATTCGACCCTTCGTGGCCGAATTTACGGCGAAGTATGCCGGCTATACCTGCCAGGAAGTGACCCACGACTACAATAAGGCGTTCTCTGCAGCTAGGAAATGCGCCGCCGATTTCGACTGGGATGCGGTGGTCAGCAATATGGTTTATGTCTGGACCGGCTTGACCCAAGCGATCGGATTGACCTATTACGGGGTTCCGGGCATTGATGTTCCACCCCATGTAGGTTTTCAATATCGAGAGCCGCCAGAGGATAGAGCCTTTATGCGCGCCGACGAGTACGACGCTTTGATTGATGATCCCACCGCCTTCCTATACAATGTGTGGCTGCCTCGGGTTGCAGCCGATGTAAACTCCAATAACGACGCGACATCCTACCGCAACAACCTCTCTTTCGTGAAGGGCGCGATGGCGATGCTGAGCTACTTCAGTGCGTTCGGGGAGCAAAACGCGCGGCTCCGCTCGGAGTCGGGCACCGTCTCGGCCATTGCCGGAATTTTAAAGGCTCCCTTCGATATTCTGGCCGACAAGCTGCGCGGCTACCTCGGCCTCACCATGGACATGATCGAGCGACCGGAAAAAGTACTTAAAGCCTGCGAGTCCCTTGCGCCCCACCTCTATCACGTTGCGCTGACCTCGTCGGACCCGGAGGGACTGGTCCCGATCGGTTTTTGGATGCATAGGGGATGCGTGCCGTTTGTGAAGCCGGAACATTTTGACACGCACTACTGGCCGACATTAAAACCGATCATCGAGGAGCTGTGGGCGCATGGCAAGCAGACCCTCTTTTATGCGGAAGGGGATTGGACCGCCCATCTGGATCATTTCAATGAGCTGCCGGAGCGCAGTATCGTCTTCCATGTGGATCGGGCTGATCTTTTCGAGACCAAGCGCAAGCTGGGCGGAAAATTTTGTTTAAGCGGCGGCATTCCCAACGCGCTGTTGAGCTATGGAAAGCCAGAAGAGGTGCGCGATTACTGCAAGAGAGTGGTGGATGGCGTGGGGCAGGATGGCGGATACATAGCGGACGCCGGTGCAATTATGCAAAACGACACCAGCGCCGATAATTTACGGGCGATGACCGATGCGTTTCGAGAGTATGGGGTCTACTCAACCGGACATTCAAAGCCGGCGATGCCGCGATTACCCAAATCGAAAGGCTGCTCAATCCCGACGGGTCGAGTGCGGCCCGGCGTTTGTATTCCATGGGATGAAAAGCGAAAGGAGTTGGACTCCATTTCCGGAAGTGAGGACTTGATACACCGGGTTTGGGAAGAGATCGAAGGGTTCAGTTATATGTACATCTGGCAGATTTTGCTCTCCTTTTAAAGGGGGAGCAGAGGATGTGTAAGCAGGATTCCAGTGCGGGAATCACCCGGTGAGGGAGGCAGGTATCCCTTGCGTTTTCGAGATTTGTTGGGTATTCAGCGGCCGCCGGCCGGCCCGGTACATG
>JAKBZR010000020.1 GCA_021842405.1 bacterium | reverse complement strand
CCCGTTTACGGGGGAGGGTTAGGGTGGGGGTGCATCCAATATGGTCGTAAATGATTCCCACAGAACTGAACTCATTCATGAATTTAACCGCGCAATCAAGTTATGGCGTATTGGAATTAATCGTTTAGTCCTGTATATGAGGCAGGAAAAGCGGAGGGTGTGGTTTAAGATACTTATATTATCCGGTTAATTTAAGCTGCGTTAGGCGGGCTGGCAACCAATAACAAAATTACTTCAGCGTATGGAGGGAAAGACTTGACAGGTGAAATTTCGCGACGTGAATTCGTGAAGACCATTGCCGTTACCGCAGCCATCGGCGCGGCCGGCTACTCGATGACGAGCGATAAGCCGGCTCAGGGGGATCAAACCGTCATTGGGGCCAATCCTCCCATGAACTCCGGCATCCCGCTGGGTGGGATCGGCGCCGGCACGGTGGAGCTGCGCGCCGACGGAACCTTTTATGAGTGGCAAATCTTCAATGATTGGGCTTCAAAGCTGCGGCTTGAGGATTCACTGTTCGCCGTGTGGGTCAATGCCGGTGCGGAGACCATCTCCCGGCTATTGCAATTGAATTCAAGAGGATTGGCCCAGGGTGTGAGTGAGATCGGGTATGTCGGCGAGCACCCCTTCGCAATGCTCGATTATGCCGATCCCAACCTGCCGGTGAATATTCATTTGGATGCCTGGACGCCCTTCATCCCACTCGATGAGAAGGATTCCGCGCTGCCCTGCGCCATTTTTACTTTTATTGTTCATAATCCGAACCCGACAGCAGTGGAGGTTTCGTTATTGGCCAGCCAGCGAAATGGCGCCGGCTATGACCTGAATTTTCGGGGCACTCGCAACCGCAAAGGCGCTACGTCTAAAGGGATTCGGGTCGCAATGGAAGCATTAAGCGGGGGAAAGCCGCCCTCGATGTCCAAGCCGATACGCTTGCTGCTCGTCTCCGATCGGGTGCATGGCGGCTTTGCCAGCGCCTTCGACGGAGTAAGCGGGCTCAAGGTGACCTGGGCGACCGGCGAGGGGCCCGATGGGATTAGGCTGCCGGCCGATAACGGCGAGGAGCTGGCGCGTCGGTTCGATTGCGCTTGGGTCGGCGAAATCACTCACGCGCGTGACACGCTGGGCGACGCCAATATGAAGATTCTGCAAGAGGCGGTCAATGCCGGAATGGGGCTGATCTACTCCGGCGGCTGGGATGCCTTTTACGGCTATTCGAGCGATCGCTGGGGACACATGAACGGCTCGATTTTGGAAAGCATTCTGCCCGTTAATTTCCTAAACCGGTTCGACGCGGTTAACCAGGCGACCAGCATCTCAAAGGTAAAGGGCGAGCTGGCTCAAGAGGTATTCGGTAACCTGACCCTACCCTCCATTAACGGCTATAACCTGATCGCCGGTGTGAAACCGGACGGCGTCGTCATCGCAAGCGGATTCGCCGGGCAGCCGCTGGTGGTTGCTGGCCACTATGGAAAAGGACGAACGCTGGTTTACGCCTCATCGGTGTGGGGCGGGTGGCCGCCGACGCTCGACCGGGTGGACAGCTTTTATCGAACGATGGTCGCTTATGTATCTCGTTCCAGCTACCTCCAGCCCAATCACATGCCGGCTACCTGGCAATCGTTCGGCACGATGACCTTAACCGGATTGGGGCGCGGGGCATATCGCGTGGCGTGGAACGATTTCGAGGAGTTCTGGGCCGATTTCAACCAAGACGGCAAGCTGGAGCCGGAGGGCACGCTGGACTCGGGCAGCGCTGCGCGCAATGCGGCCGTTACCCAGCGCTTGCATCTGGAGCCGAACAAAAGCGGTAAAGTTACTTTTGTTCTAACCTGGCACTTTCCCAATCACCTCGATGCCGATCGGAATCAGATCGGGCATATGTATTCGAACTGGTTTAAGGATGCGGATGGAGTCGCCGACTACGTCATTGCGCGCTTGCCCGATCTGCACCGAAAAACCGATCGGTTTCGCCGCGAATTTTACTCGGCCAGCGTCGAGCGGAAAATACTGGACGCGATCAATGCCCAACTGACCACAATGTCCAAGGATTCCTGGTGGGATAAGGACGGGAAGTTTGGTGTATGGGAGGGCGAGGGCTGCTGCGGCCTGCAAACGACGGATGTGAGCTACTACGGCTCCAATATGATCACCGTCCTCTTTCCCGAGCTGGAGCGCAGTGAAATTCATATAACCGTTGACCATCAGGCGTCCAACGGCGACATACCCCACTTTTTCCCGGCCACGTTTGATCATCCGGATGGCTACTATCGGATTGATATGATGTCGCAGTACGTTTTGATGGCCTATCGGGATTGGCAATGGATCGGCGATCGCCAATTCTTGCAATTCCACTGGCCCCACGTGGTGGCGGCGCTGAATGATATGAGCCGTCGCGACACCGATGGGGATGGCCTTCCCGATGACACCGGCGCCGATCAAACCTATGATGGCTGGCCTATGTACGGGACTTCGGTTTATGTCTCATCGCTTTATTTGACCGCGCTGCGAGCGGCGGTTGAGATGGGGAAGGCGCTGGGTCAGACCGCACAAGCGGATATCTTTAGCGAAAGGTACCATAAGGCGCAGCCGAATTTTCAAAAAGAGCTGTGGAACGGCCAATATTACGACCTTTACTACGATTCCAAGACAGGTAAAAGGGATCATGCCAGCTTAGCGGCGGCGACCGATGCGGTTTGGTATGCCTCGCTGCATCCCGGCTTGGGCGGCCCTTATCCCAAAGAGCGACTGCTTTCAACTCTGAACACCATCTACACCCGCAATCGTCAGAACGGCAGCATCATCAACGGATGGTGGCCCAATCCGGCTGAAGCGCTGCCGCGCGGCGGCCAATGGTCGGCCGTTTGGAGCGGGGTGGAGTACGCGCTGGCCTCCAATATGATATATAACGGTATGGTGGAGCAGGGGCTGCAAGTTGTCCGCGAGGTCCAAGACCGCTATTTAAAGATGGGCAGGCCTTGGAACCATTTCGAGTGCGGCAACCACTACTTTCGGCCGATGAGCGTCTGGACGGTATTGATGGCCATTCAGGGGTTTCAATACAGCGCGCCGGAGGGCTGGATTGCCTTCTCACCGCGTGTGGCGCCAACCGCTCACCGCTCGGTATTTACGACGCCGGTATGTTGGGGCGTCCTTATGCAGAGCACCACCGCCCAGACGATTGAAATCATGGATGGCCAGCTTCCACTGCGTTCGGTGAGGGCTAGCGTTGGGCATACCGGTGTAAGGTATCGGGTGCTGCTGAACGGTAAACTGGTTCCGGTGACCGCTGCCAAGGCTGGAGAGTGGACTGCGCTTCGGTTCAGCGAACCGATAATCTTAAAAGAGGGTGATCGGCTTAGCGTGCGCTGGAGATGATTTCGGGGAGGGGAATGGTTGCTCTCGATAGGGGATGAAGGGTATATTTGTCAGCATATTGGTACTAAAGTAATAATCTATTAGTACTAATAGATTAGATCGCGTTTGCAACTGTGGATGTAGAATAAAGCGTGACGGTTGAAAGGGATGGCTCGCGTATGGTAATACCGGGCTGATAGGTACATCATGAATGAAAACCGAAGAAGAATTCGATCTCTGTTATGAGGACGAGCTGGGGTATTGCAATGTCAAGCTGGTCGCATTGGGTGGTGACGGCGCCAATACAATCGGAAAGCTCCTCTTCAAAATCGCGGTTGACAAGCTCGATTTGGATGGCGCATTTGATGCGCAGTACGGTTCAGAAAAAAAAGGAACCCCGACCGATGTTTCAATTCGGCTCTGCAAGTTAGGCAGGCCGGTCCGCACGAGCGGAACACTTTCCACTCCCCACATTCTGGCGATTATGCGAGAGCAGCTCATCGAGCCGATGCGCCTGAATGTGGGACTTCAGCCCAAGGCCACCGTGATCGTCAATACGACCGAGAACCCGGCCGCAATTCGCGATCGTTTACAACTCGCTGACGGCAAGATCATCTGCTTGGACGCGACCCGTATCGCAGCGGAGGCGAGGTCGCGGATCAACATCCCGGTGTTCGGGTTGTTGATACAAGTGCTCGGCTTTCCCGATCAGGCGGCCCGTGAAATGCTGTCTGCCACCTGGCCGAAGGTGTCGGAAGCAAACTTGAAGGCTTACGAAGGGATCACCTCCGCTCAATTTCAAGATTTTCCCTATGATGGCAAGTATAAGCATCTGCCTTACTCTAAGCCACAAGGTGGAGTGATTGGTTACTTGACACAGCGACCGGGCGGCGTGTTGATCAACGCCTTGAACAGCTCCTATGGCAAAACACATGGAGCCTCGCGCACCGGTCAGATGCCGCTATTCAACCCGGATGCATGCATCCATTGCGTGAAATGTTACTACGCATGCAGCGATCCGGGCTCCATCGTCTTTGCGAACGGTAAGATGATGGGAATTGACTACGATTATTGCAAGGGTTGCAACCGATGCGTGATGGTCTGCCCGGATACAAAAAACGGCAAGGCGCTCACCAAGGTGTTGGAAGCCGATTATGCCGAGGTCGTCCTTGCAAACGAAGCGGCATCATACAAGAACATACGAAAGGCGTCCTGAAAGTAAGGGCGCTTTTCGTTTTGGAGGATTTCAATGAGTGAGAAAGCATATTCGGTGATAGATCGTGCGATCGAGCAAAAGGTATGCATTGGAGGTGGAAATCTGGCCGCGGCCGAGGCCATCGCGGCGATCGGTTATGAGCTGGAGGGCTTTTATCCGATCACCCCTTCCAGCGATGTAGGCGAAGAGATATCGGCCCGCGTTGCACGCGGCGAGGTGGATATGGTCTTCGTGCCGGCCACCAGTGAATTGGCCGCCATTTCAATTTGTGCCGGTGGAGCGATGGCGGGAGCTCGGGTTGTGGATGCTACTTCCGCCCAGGGGCTGCTCTTGAAAATGGAGGAGCTTCCGGCCATCAGCGGTCTTCGCATTCCGATGGTCCTAAATCTGGCGACCCGAACCGTCTCGGCCCCGCTGAACATTAAGAACGATCACTCCGACCTGATGTCCATTCTTGGCATGGGATGGCTCATTTTACTGGCAAAAAGCGTCCAAGAAGTCTATGACATGAATATCGTTGCGCTGAAGTGGGCCGAACAGGTTCAGTTGCCCTGTGTGGTCGCTTACGATGGGTTTCATACCAGCCATGGCGCTCGACGGTTTCAAATCTTTGCGGACAACCGTATCGTGCGGGATTTCATCGGCCCGAAACCGCCTCGCGACCTGTATATAGACTTCGATCATCCGAAGACTTTCGGCGCCTATATGAATGATGATTTAATCAATAATAAATATCAGCTTCATTTGGCGATGCAGGACGCTTACCGCTTGCTGCCCGTCATTTTCCAGGAGTACGCTAAAATCTCCGGTCGGCGCTATTCGATGGTCGGCACGGTGGGGATGGAGGATCATCCACCGGTTGCGATGCTGATTTTAAACTCGGCCGCCCATGCCAGTGAGGATGCGGTGGATCGGATCAAGGCCAGCGGCAGATCGGTCGGTCTCGTTTCGATGAGCCTGCTGCGGCCGTTTCCGGCCGATGAGTTGGCGGATGCGCTCAGTGGGGTTCGAACTCTTATGGTGGCCGATCGTGCCGATGAATATGGCGCCTATCGCTCCTACCTGGCCAACGAGATTGGCGCGCTGTTGCAAGCCAGACATAATCCAGCCAGAATCCTCAACCGCGTATACGGCCTGGGTGGGCTGAACTTCAGCTTTCATGATGCGGTTGAGCTTTACGACCAGGCTCTCAGCGCCGACCAGGGTGAAGCGGTCGCTGACTTTGACTATTATGGACACTGGGAAGGCGATCCGGAGCAGCAGATACTGACCCCGCCCAAAGCACCGGCACCGATTGTGGAAAAGACCGACATCTCACTGAATGAAAAGCTCGGCGCCCGAATGAATGTCAGCGTAATGAAGACGATTGCGTCCGAGATGCCGAATCGGATTGACAAGACCTCCGCCTGCCCCGGTTGCGGCGCATTTTTGAACCTTGAAATGGTCTTAAAGGGAATCGATGGACAAGTCGCCTTAGTCTACAATACCGGTTGCGCTGAAATTACGAGTTCCGGCTTTCCCTTCACCTCATTTAAAGTTCCATACGCCCACAACCTGTTTCACAATGGCTCTTCTACGGCAAGCGGCATCGTCGCCTATTACGAATGGTTGAAAAAGCACGGTCGTGTGGATCGAGATATGACGCTTCTCGTGGTAGGCGGTGATGGTTCGGGCGACATCGGGATGGATCAGCTCATCGGCGCCGCGATACGAAACCACCCGTTCATCTACCTGGAATACGACAACAACATCTACGCCAATACCGGCGCCCAGCTTTGCTATACCGGATTTAAGGGTATGATGACGGCGACCAGCCGGGTCGGCAAAGCACAGGTCGGTAAAACGTTTCATTCCAAGGATATGGTGGAGATTTTAAGGGGGACTCATGCCCCTTACATCGCAACGGTTTGCGAAAGCCACTATGAGGATGCGGTGATGAAGGCACGGGAAGCGCAAGAGACGGTTAGAAATGGCGGCTTTGCCTTCCTAAAGGCATTTTCTACCTGTCCCTTAAATTGGGGTACAAAAGGGGAGGACGGCCCCATTGTCGCCCGCACGATGGTTGAGACCTGTATGTTCCCCCTGTTGAAAATCGTACATGGCATCACCACCTTGACGTATAATCCGGAAGCGCTCGGCAAAAAGCGCCCCGTTACTGATATGGTTCCTCTGATGGGTGTGGCCTCCGCCCATCTGTTGAAGCCGGAATATGCCGATGTGGTGGCCGATCTGCAGCAAGAGGTGGATCGGCGCTGGACAAGGCTCAAGGCGATGCACGAATCGCCGGTGCTCTGAATCATTCAGGAGAGTGTACGGAAGAAAATGATAAATGATGAACCCCCTCCCTTAATGTTAAAGGTCATCGCGTGCGAGGTGGCAACCCGTGAGATTTGCGCGGTGGTTGCCACCTCCCGCAACACGATCTGCCTTGAGTTTCTCTCCCAGGCGCATCACGAGAAACCGATGAACGGCGCGGCTGAAATTCAGCAACGGATTGATGCCACCCCTACCAGTCAATTCGACGCTATTCTATTGGGATACGGTCTCTGCAATCGGCTACTGGATGGGGTAACCGCACGTGACACCAAGCTGGTTATTCCGCGCGCCCATGACTGCCTCACCTTTCTCATCGGGTCACGCGAACGGTATCTGGATCACTTTATGAAACGGCCTGGAAGTTACTACTATAGCACCGGCTGGATGGAAGGTCCGCGGCGGGTTGGGCGTGATATCCAACAGAACGAGGTCGGCGAGCTGCTTGGAGAAGACCTTGATAGCTTGATTGAGCGATATGGTGAAGAGAACGCGCGTTATTTGATGGAGCTTGGCATGCAGTGGCGTCAAAAGTACGCCCGAGGCTCTTTTATCCGCCACGACTTCCTCGATCACCTGAAAATGGATCGGCAAGTGCAGAAGACTTGCCAGCAAAACGGCTGGGCTTATGAAGAGATACCGGCCAGCCTCTGTATGCTGAGAAGTTGGATTGATGGTGATTGGGAAAGCGATGATTTTATCATCGTACAGCCCGGTATGACCATCCGGCCAACCTATGATGAAAGGGTGATCGAACCGGTCAATGAACTGAGCGATCCCCGGCCCCAAATCATTGAAAACGGATTCGACCACTAAGGAGAGAATGAGTTCAGTTCTGTGGGAATCATTTACGACCATATTGGATGCACCCCCACCCTAACCCTCCTCCGTAAACGGGGGAGGGGATTAAGAGGGACTGGGGGGCAAGATAAAAGCACCGCCGCTAAACCTCCCTCTCCCTCCCCGCTTGCGGGGAGGGCTGGGGTGGGGTCGAACGAAAATCATTCCCGCAAAACTGAACTGTTACTAAGGAGACCACGCCGATGAACCATCGAGAAAGATGGGTAAACTGTCTTCATTTCCAGCCGGTAGACCGCATTCCTGATGAAGAGTTCGGTTACTGGGATGAAACCATCGTGGCCTGGCACGATCAGGGCTTGCCGAAAACGGTTCGAAACAACCCGGAGGCAGATATCTTTTTCGGGTTTGCGGAGCGGCGATGGGCTCCGGTAAATTTTGACCTAGCCCCCGGTTTTGAGACCAAAGTGGTGGAGGAGGACGACCGCCATCAAATCATCATAGACGGCAACGGCGTCAAATGCATGATCTTTAAATACGGCAGCCAACTCACCTCGATCCCTCATTTCATTGACCATACGCTTAAGGATCGCGCTTCCTGGGAGGAGTTTAAAAGGCGTCTCGATCCGGAGACGCCGGGCCGTTTTCCTTCCAACTGGACGGAGATCACCAAGCAGTGGGAGAATCGAACCTATCCGCTGGGCATTCACGTGGGAAGCCTGTGGGGCCGAATTCGAGACTGGATGGGGTTGGAAGGGGCCGCCATCTGCACGGTTGAAGAGCCGGATCTGATGGAAGATATGGTTGAACATCTTTGCAATCTTATTATGAGAGTTTTGGAAAAGGTGGTGGTTGGAGTTCAGTATGACTTCGCCGATTTCTGGGAGGATATGGCGTTTAACGGTGGTCCGCTTATCTCGCCGGCCTCCTTTGAGCGAATACTGGTTCCCCGATACAAGCGGATCACCGACTTTTTAAAGCAACACGGTGTGGATATCGTCTACGTGGATTGCGACGGCGACATCAATCAGTTGGCGCCGCTTTGGATTCAGGCCGGTGTGCGAGGAATGTTCCCCATCGAGCGCGCCTCTCACAGCGATCCCTACCGTTTGCGGGACAAATTCGGCAAGGATGTTATTCTGCTTGGTGGCGTGGATAAAGTCGCACTCATTGCCGGCAAAGCAGAGATTCGAAAGGAGCTAAGCTACCTGAAGCCACTGGCCGATCAGGGCGGGTACATCCCGCATGTGGATCATCGGGTTCCGCCGGATGTGACGTATGAAAATTACCTGTACTATCTCGATTACAAGCGCGATTTGTTCGGCATACCGCGGCCGCCAGCTCACTCAGAGGCGATAAATTCATGATAAAACCATTTGAAAGTTGCGAATACTCGAGATGGCAGGATATGGTGTTCGGCCGCTCGCTTCACCCGGTTAAGGCCGGTTTCGACGTCGAGATCGGCGCCGGCGCCGTTATTCCTGAATTAAAATATGCCCCGCGACCGGGCCGCGAAAAAGATTTAAACACGCTGGTGGAGGAGTACCAGCGCATCACGCGGGACGCGCTCGATCGGATTGTGGGGATCGGAGCGCCGGCGATCGTGATGGAGCTGGAGCATGTCTTTCAGTTGACGGATCAGGTGGAGTGGGGCAGAGAGATCGCCCACCTCACGAAATGGCTCTTGAAGGAGTATTACGATCGTTACGGACTCAAGGGGGCATTGAGGGCAACGATCGCCGATATCCGCAAACCGGAGAATGGCCTTTGGGATTCGCCCGAATACAAGAAAATCTTGAACGGAATGAAAGCATCCGCCGAGGCCGGCGCCGACATCCTCAGTATCGAATCGATCGGTGGAAAAGAGGTTTTCAATTATGCGGTCACGCGCCAGGATATTCGGGGAGTGGTTTTCGCGGTCGGTGTCCTGGGTAGTTTGGACATGGCACACCTTTGGTCCGACATCGTCTCCATTGCGAAAGAGTACGGTGTATTACCGGGCGGCGACACGGACTGCGCTCACTCCAATACCGCCATGTTCATGGCAGGCGGTTTGATGGAAACCCAACTTCCTCACACGTTCGCCGCGCTGGTTCGGCCAGCCGGGGCGGTGCGATCGTTGGTTGCCTTTGAAGCGGGAGCAACCGGACCGGATAAGGATTGCGGCTATGAGGGAGTCATTCTGAAAGCGATCACCGGCAAACCGATCTCGATGGAGGGCAAAACCTCAGCCTGCGCCCATTCCGACCTGATGGGCAATTTAAGCGCGGCGGTTTGTGACTTATGGAGCAACGAAGCGGTGGAGTACGGTGAAATGTTTGGAGGAACCACCCCACAGGTTTTCGCCGAGATGCTGGCTTACGATTGTGCCCAAATGAATGCTTCCCTCCAGATGGGCTGTGCGGACACGATGCGGGATGTGCTCATCACCTCCGATCGGAATCGGGACCCGCAAGCGCTGGTGCTTTCTCCCGACGTGGCGATGGATATCGCCGGTGTAATCGTCAAGGAAAAGGGGTATTACAATCGGACCGTGCGGGCCATGCAGCGAGCGGCCGAGATTATTGCAAGCAGCGATCGCTCCGGTGAGCTTCCCCTATCAGAAAATGAGCGCGAGGCGCTTGAGAGCTGTCGCAAGGCTTTGGATGAGCTGCCGGATGATGAGGAGCGGTTCATCCAGGAGTGCGTTCAAATTTATTCGCAATCGGTTCCCGAGTTTCGTGCGAAAAACTACGGTATCAATTAATTTAAATCAACTTCCTTGTTCGGAAGGATAAAAGCTGGATGGCGGTAATGAATAGTCGAAATCGAGCGCTGGCTGCGCTCTTTCAAGGAAAGACCGATACAGTATGCGTCGGAGCGGTGAACCAGACCGCCACCGTCGAGCAGATGGTTAAACTGGGTGTTGCTTTTCCCGAAGCCCACCTGGATGCCGCTGCAATGGCTAAATTGGCGGCCGGAGCGGTACACCTGTTGGGTCTCGATATGGCACGGGTGCCGTTCGGGCAGACGGCCGAAGCGGAGGCGTTGGGTTGTCGCATTGATTACGGGGGAAAAGCGGCTTTACCGCAAGTTTCCAGTCACCCTTACAAAATTGGATCAGCGGTGAAGTTGCCGACCGAATTTGCAAATCATCCGGCCCTTAATAGGACGGTTGAGGCGCTGGTCCGATTAAAAGCGGATGTGGGACGGGATGCACTGGTGATCGGCGGGGTGGTGGGGCCCTTTTCGCTGACTGGCGCGTTGGTTGGGACCTCCGAGGTGCTGTTGGCTACGTTGGAAGACACCAGTCAACTGGCGCCTTTACTAGAGATGTCAGTTGAAGCGGCCGGAATCCTGGTGCAGAAATTAATCGAGGCGGGCGCCGATGCTATCTGCGTTGAGGATATGCTTGCCAGCCCAGATATGATCTCACCGGATGCCTACCGGGAAATTGTGTTGGAGTATGAGAAACGGCTGTTCGCCGGCATATCGGTTCCATCAATATTGCATATCTGCGGCGATGTGGCCGGAATCATCGCCGATATGGCGGTTACCGGCGCATCAGCGCTCAGCATTGATGCAAGAACCAACTCCAGGGTCGCTCGTGATGCCACCCGTGGCAAGACGGCGCTGATCGGGCCGCTGTCACCCACCGGCGCACTGCTTTACGGGCCGGTCGAACGGGTACGGCAAGAGGCGGCTGACGCGGTGGAAGCCGGCTTCGAGGTGGTGGCGCCGGGATGCGGTATCGCGCCCGAAACTCCCATCGCCAACGTTAGGGCGATGATTGAGGGGGCGAGAGCGGTCGAGCGTCGAGATCAATTTGTTATGAGCCGGCCGGCCGGCATCACGAAATCGGATAGCCCGCTGTTTGTCCGATACAATGCCTTATCGCGCCGGCCGATTATGCCGGGGAGCGAGGCTCCGACATCGGCAAAAGCGGAAGCTCCATCGGAATTGAAGTCGGCTGAGCTGCAAGAAGTTATCGGAGCGGTCACAGTGGGGGATCAGTCCCGTACCCAATTAGCGGTTACCGTTGCCTTAGAAAAACACACGCCGTTGCAAGTGGTGGATGAGGGGTTGGTTGCCGGCATCACCCACGTAAGCCAGCTCTGGGACAGCGGACGCTACTTTTTGCCGCAAGTAATTCGAGCGGCGGATGCGATGGAGGCGGGCGTTGTTCTCTGTGAAAAGAAGATGGGCAAAGCGCTTCAGCGAAAGGGGACGGTGGTGATGTTCGTGGCACAGGGCGATATCCATTCCATCGGTAAAAACATCGTTCGCTCCTTGCTCTCAGCGAATGGATATGAGATCATTGATCTGGGAATTGATGTCCCCGATGAGCGGGTGGTGGAAGCGGTACGCCAGTATAGTCCCATGCTGCTGATCGGCAGCGCATTGATGACCACCACCATGTCCGCTTTTCCGCGGGTTGCCGCCAAGCTCAAGCAGGCCGGTATCGAGGTACCGTTCGCATGCGGCGGCGGGGCGGTGACGCAAGAGTTCTGCAACTCCTTCGATTTGGGTATACACGGCGGTAAAGCCAGCCGCGCTCCCGCCATCGCGGCCGCTGCCGCGACGGGTACCAGTTGGCGTGAAATCAGGAGCGCTTTTGCCCATTGAGCCAGAGAAAATCTCAGCATTGAATGGATAGCCGTTTCAAAGAAAGCTGGAGGTTATGACTGCGAAGACGCGCATTGACCTGCGTTATCCGAAAGATCGAATGCTTCAGAATCGGGCCCGATTGGAGGCGGTGGAACGGTTCGAATACGTGGACCGGGTGCCGGTGGTATTCGGATTTGACACTCGATTTCCACTGGCGGAGCGGGGCATAAGCTGGAGCGAGTACTTTTCCAACCCGCGTGTGCAGATGGAGCATCAGCTTCGCAACGCCCAGCTCATCCTAGAACGGACTAGCGACGATCGGGTCGCCTGGCCGGGGGTCGGTGTCTGGCCCGATTTTCAAAATGTAACCAACGCCTCAGGGTGCGGATGCGAAATCATCTGGTCGGATAACGATCCACCGAGGGCAAAATCGTTTCTCAGGACAATTGACGAGGCGGTCGCTTGGCGGCCGGAGCCGATGGCGGGGCTATGGGGCAAGCGCTTGGATTGGTATCAAGTGATGCGGGAGCTACGCGATGAGTTTGAAGTAACCTTCAATGGAGAGCCGGTTGAGATCGGGGTCGGCTTGGGGGTTAACGGCGATTCACCCTATATGTGCGCGCTCGATATGGCCGGAGAAAATTTTCTGGCTTGGCTGATCGAGGCACCCCACGAGATGAACCAGTTCATGACTCGAATTACCGATGCGATGATTGACACCGAAAAACAGTACCGGCAAATCTCTGGTAGGCCGTTGATCGGCGGCTTCGGACTTTCCGATGATCCGGTTCCAATGCTCAGCCAGAATCAGTATCGGCAGCATATCGCTCCCCATACCAAGCGGTTATACGATACCTTTGCACCGGTCGGGCAGGGGGCGCGGGGGATGCACCTTTGCGGCAAGAATATCCACGTGTTGGACGTGCTGATGGATGATCTGAAAATCACGTCACTGGATGGGTATGGCTACGTAAATCCTCCGGAAGCCTACTGCGATCGGGTGGCGGGCAACGTGGTAATGCGGGGCAACCTCGATCCCATGCTGCTCTACAACGGTCCAACCGATGCGATCAAGAAGGAGTGCCACCACATTATGGAGGTGCTGGCTCCATACGGAGGGATAGTGCTTCAGGATGGGTATAACGTTTGCCCGCACACTTCATGGACATTTCTAGACGCAATGGTCGAGGCAGCCGAGGAGTACGGTAAGCCGACCCTACGGAAGAAAAAGTAATAATCAACCAATTTACTTCCAACCTGAGAGAATCATCTCACTTAAAAATCACTGGTGAGACCGGTTAAATCGGTCTTAATCGAGAAAGAGAGAAAGCTCATGTCATTAGAGGATCTAAGCCAAGCCATCATTGTGGGCAATCGCCAGAAAGCGATTGATCTGACGGAAAAGGCGTTGGCTGATGGAACTCCGCCTCCGGAGGTTATCTATCGGGGGCTCGTGCCGGGTATGGATGTGGTGGGCGAGAAGTTCCGCAACAATGAATACTACATTCCCAATGTGCTCGTCTCCGCGCGCGCCATGTCGGCCTCGATGGAGCTGTTGAAGCCCCTGCTGGTCAGCTCCGGAATGAAGTATGTCGGCAAGGCGGTGATCGGCACGGTGGAGGGGGACCTGCACGACATCGGTAAGAATCTGGTGCGGATGATGTTGCAGGGCGGCGGGTTTGACGTGCTCGATCTGGGCGTTGATGTTTCACCGGACAAGTTCGTTCAATCGGTTAAGGAGTTCAAGCCGGAGCTGATAGCGATGTCGGCGCTTTTAACCACCACCATGCCGGGCATGAAGAAGGTGATTGAAAAGTTGAACGATGAGGGGATACGCGGCACCGTGAAGGTGATGATCGGGGGTGCGCCCATCACCCAGCGCTTTGCCGATCAAATCGGGGCCGATGCCTTTGCGTCGGATGCTTCATCGGCCGTATTACGGGCTAAGGAGCTGCTGGGCGTTAGCTCCTGATCCAACACCCTATAAGCCGATTCGGTGATCCAATTACCAGTTTGGCTGTTTAGCATTACTTGTATGCAATGGAGGAGCTGAGCGCAAAGTTAGTAAAGGTTTAGATATGTCTGAAAGAAAAACAGTTACCTTTTTCCCGGAGTGCACGACAGTGCATGTCGGAGTAGGGGAGACCCTGTTAAAGGCGGCGGAGCCGTTCGACTACTTTTTTATGGCTGAGTGCGGCGGACAGGGTACCTGCGGTAAATGCCGCATCCGGTTCTTGAATGCAGTTCCGGAACCACTGCCGGAGGAGCAGGAAATCCTGACGGAAGCCGAAATTCACCAGGGAATTCGTCTTGCCTGCCGTCACAAAGTGACCGAAGATGTGTGGGTGAGCCTGCCCGAAGAGGAGGATGTTGACCATGCGGATAAAGCGGCCGCGCTGCCATTACCATCCGGCTTCACGATAAAATGCGGGATCGAAAAAAGGGCGGTGCCGGTTTGTCGGTTGACCACCACAGTGGCTGAACGACTCAACATGCGCAGCCATTGGAGCTACGTCCGCGGTCATCTTCCAGCCGCCTGGCGAAAGCGGCCGGTAAAGCAGTCCTTTCTTAGCCAGTTTGCCGATCTGTTGGAACGCGAATGCTCGGTGATGACGATCGTCTCCATTGATGGCTGGCTAATGGGTGCGGAGGCGGATGACACCACCGACCAGATGTACGGCGTCGCGGTTGATATCGGCACCACTACCGTCGCCTGCTATCTGGTGAATCTTAAAAACGGGGAAGTGGTGGGTGCAACCGCGGGCGCCAATTCACAGCGGCGCTGGGGTGGGGATGTAATCAGCCGCTTGACATTTGCCTTAACTCAGACCACCGGCCTTCGAGAACTGAAGGCGGCCATCCGCGATACCATCAACCACTTGATCTGGGAAACGGCTCGTGAGGCCGGCGTGGATACCCATCGAATCTACCGGCTGACCGTGGTCGGCAACACCGCGATGAGCCATCTGTTCTTCGGCTGGGCGCCGCGAGTATTGGGAATGGCTCCCTATTTACCGGTGGCGGGGAGCTCAGTTCAGTTTTCACCGGGCACTTTCGGTATCGAGCTGCAACCGACCTGCCAAGCTACGTTTTTGTCGTGCGTGGCCGGCTTCGTTGGCGCAGATTCAGTCGCGGTTATGCTGGCCACTAATATGGATCGAAGGCAGGAGCTTTCGCTAGCGGTGGATATCGGAACCAACGGCGAAACGATGGTGGGCAACCGTGATCGGATCATCTGCGGTAGCAATGCGGCCGGACCCGCATTTGAAGGAGCACGAATTTCTCAAGGCATGCGCGCCGCACGGGGTGCCGTCTATTCAGTTGTACTGGATCGTGATATTTGCTTGGGGGTTGTTGGTGACAGCGTAATAAGAGGCATCTGCGGTTCAGGCTTGGTGGATGCCATCGCGACGTTGCTGGATGCCGGATTGATTGATGCGTCCGGCCATATTCCCTCGGTGGATGAGCTACCGCCAAATACACTGGACTGCTTAAAACGCCGTATTGTGGAGGGGGACCGGGGCAACTCAATCATTTTGGCATCCTCAAAACAGACTCACAATGGTCGGCCACTACTGATAACACAGCAAGACGTGCGGGAGGTGCAGTTGGCAGTTGGCGCGATTGCAGCGGGCCGCAAGATTCTGCTTAAGGAGCGAGGCATCGAAGAGAATGATCTGGAGCGGATCATGTTGGCCGGAGCCTTCGGCAGCCACATCAATTCCAGGAGCGCGATGCGGATCGGTCTCATTCCAAAAGCGCCGTTGGATCGAGTTGAATTTATAGGAAATGCAGCGGGAGAAGGAGCACGCCATGCTCTGCTTTCCCGGGATGTGATGGAGCGCGCCGATCGCATCAGTGAAATGGCGGATTTCGTGGAGTTTGCCCGCCGCCAAGATTTTCAAGACGCTTTTATTGATGCGATGGAGTTTCCCAGCGATTGAGATCTTCAGCGATGGCCGAAGGAGAAGCCGATTAATGACCCCCCGTGAACGCATTACCGCCCTATTTAACCATCAAGAGGCGGATCACATCGGCATTATGGATCACTTCTGGTGGGAACCGTTGGCTGAATGGCAAAAAACGGGTTCAATGCCAGCGAATTCCGATCCAGAGGACTATTTTGATCTGGATATCCGTAAAGTCGGGATGGATATCAGCCCCATGTTGCCCCGTGAAAACGTGGAGGACACCGAAGAGTATCGCATTTTTAGGGATGAGTTTGGGATGCTCAATCGAGAGTGGAAGAAAAAGCAGTCTACCCCGGAGCTTTTGGATTTTGCCTGCAAGAGCCGAGAAAAGTGGCATGGGGAGACCAAGCAGCGGATGGAATGGAAGGACAGCCGTCTGGATGTGGACGGTATTCGGGCGGCGGTGGGTCGTTGGCGGCGAGAAGATCGCTACATAACTTTCTCGGTGTTGGAGGTCTTCGAAGCCGGTTGGCGCATTGTCGGGCCGGAGCTTCAACTTGAAGTGATGCTGGACGATCCGGAGTGGCTGCACGACCTTTATGAGACGATAACCTCGCTCATTGAGCGCGGCTTCGAGACGCTGTTGGGAGCCGGTATCGAGCTGGATGGGGTCTGGCTTTGGGGCGATATCTCCTACCGCGGCGGCTGCTTCTTTTCACCGGCGATGTATCGTGAGCTGGTGATGCCCTATCACAAGCGACTATGCGGTCTAGCAAAACGTATCGGGGGGAAAACAATCTACCATGGTTGCGGTGACAACACCAAGATCATCCCATTATTAATTGAATCGGGCGTTGACTGTCTCCAGCCGCTCGAGGTAAAGGCTGGGATGGACATCTTTCAGGCCAAACGAGATTACGGCGAGTGGCTCTCCTTTATGGGCAACGTGGATGCGCGCCTGCTGCAAGCCAACGATCTTCCCGGTTTGGAGAAAGAGCTGAAGGAAAAGATCGAATTCGCCAAGCGCGGCGGCGGCTACGTGTACCATAGCGACCATTCCGTTCCGCCTGGAACCAGTTACGATACCTACACTAAAGTGTTGGAGATGGCCCGGACCTACGGCCGCTACAACAACATTTCCGAATGAGTTCAGTTTTGCGGGAGTTACAGTTCAGTTCTGCGGGAGTTACAGTTCAGTTCTGCGGGAATCATTTACGACCATATTGGATGCACCCCCACCCTAACCCTCCCCCGTAAACGGGGGAGGGGATTAAGAGGGACTGGGGGGGGCAAGATAAAAGCACCGCCGCTAAACTCCCTCCCCGCTTGCGGGGAGGGCTGGGGTGGGGTCGAACGAAAACCATTCCCGCAAACCTGAACTGTTACACATTTCCAATCATCACTGAAAATCCTCGATTACCCGGTAAAATCAAAGCAAGGATTTTTCCGATTCATCTGGATTGATTTTCGCTTTGAAAATCGGAAAGTCTCCGCATCTTGCTTTCCACCTCAGTAAGAGGAATTGCCTTAAATTGAATGATCGCATCCGGCTCAAGGAGGAATTAGATTGGCTCGCCGAGGCACATCGGGTCAGAGAAACGGTCTTACCCCTTTGCCGAACGTTAATACAGCTCTCATCCCGATGTATTCGTGCGTCGCATCGCCGTGAATTCAGCCTGGCTCAAGAGCTACTCGATCAGGCAAAATCGGTTAAAGATCAATTGGACTTGCGTGAGCAAGAGCATATTTCAATGGCGAACGCCGGTCCACTCCATGACGCACGAAAAGAGTACGTGGAGGCAGTGGTGGTTTTGGCTGTGATTCAGGGTGGCCCGGCTCCGCTATCCAGCCAAATTGGGGTTTCAATACCCGCCTATTTAAATGGACTTGCGGAGGCCGCTTCGGAATGCCGACGCTTCGTGCTGGACGAGCTAAGGAATGACCGGCTGGAGGATGCCGGCCGGGTGTTGGACTGGATGGATGAAGTCTACGGTGCCATGCTTATTTTTGACTATCCGGATGCGATAACCGGTGGCTTGCGGCGGACCACCGATGCATTGCGCGGAGTGCTGGAGAGAACGAGATCCGATTTTATCCTGACCCTCACCCAGCAAAGAACGCAGAGAGCGATCGCGCTCTTCAATGAGCGTCATTCGGGCGAGACGTAGAAAAGCAATATAATCTTATCAATGGCAAACGGCCATAATTGATTAAGGCCACCTGGACAGCGAAATCAAAAAATCTGAACCAATAACATCAATTCGCTCATGGATTATCACGTCCCAATTGCTCAAAGACCTCTGCTAACTGATCCGCCGTTTGCTATCGCGATCGTTTTACTCGCAACGGCGCTTGGTTTGTACCTCCTTCGGCCATTATTCCGGAAAATCAATCCCGGTCAAGCGGAAAAGGCGATGATAAGCGTATCGGTAGGACTCGGTGCGTTGCAGTACCTGCCTTTCGCGCTCGGCTGTATACATCTGCTAACACCGAAATGGATAGCTGCCGGATTGATATTGATAGCCATCCTCGTCTGGAGAGAGTGGCTGGTCATTTTTCGGGCTGCGCCACGAGTAATCGTTGCAATAGGTCAGTGGTTCAAGCGGCAGCCGTTGTGGATAAAGATCCTACTGGTGATTTTGTTCGTGGCGCTGGCGGAGTGCTTAACCAAGACAATCATGCCGCCCACCGACAACGACGGCATCACCTACCATTTGACCGCTCCAAAGCGTTGGTTGCAGGCCGGAGCGCTGGTCTATTTGCGCAGCTATGTGCATACCAACTCACCGATGGGGCTGGAAATGATCTACCTCATCTCGCTGGCGCTCTGGAGCGATACCGTCACAAAGCTGTTTCACTTCACATTCGGCTTGATCACGATCGGGGCAACGGTATTACTGGCCCGCCGTCTGGGCAATGAACGGGCCGGATGGCTGGCGGCGAGCATCAGTATCATCGGCTATTTTTTGGGCCTGATGGAAATGGCCTTCATTGATATGGCGGTCGTTGGCTATTTTATGTTGACTTTGTACGCCTATCTCCGCTGGGCGGAAGACCCGAATCAGCCGGAAAGCAACGCCTGGTTAATTTTGGCGGCGATATTCGCCGGATTCACCACGACCAGCAAGCTGACTGGTTTATTCGTAATCATTGGATTATGCTTGGCCGTTTTCTGGCGATTACTGGTATTGAAGGGAGATGCCAAAACTCAAAAACCGCTAAAAACAACCCTGTTAGCCGGTTCCATTGCGCTGTTAATTGTTGCCCCATGGTTTTTACGGGCATTGGTGCTGGTAGGGAATCCCTTTTATCCGTTTTTGTATCGGTTTTTCGGCGGCCGAGATATGACGGCGGCCGCCAGCGCCATTTTTCAAACCGATGATCGCTATTGGATATGGGGCAATGGTCATATAACCGCAGACTGGAGCTTAAAAGCCAGAGAGATGCTCTATTGGCTTGGAATTGTGGCTGCGCTTGTGCTGTGTGGGTTTATCTTTATCAAGCAGCGCTCGACTGAGCTGAAAGGTGTATGTCTCATCGCTTCCACATTTCTGATCTTACAGATGTATGGCAGCGGACTCTATGAGCGATATATTTTCTCACTTTTACCGCTGGTGCTCGTTGGGATAATGTTGGTTGCGCTAAGATATATTGAAAAATGGCCCCACTCCTCCGCATTAATGAGTCTAATTGTCGTCATTATATTAATTCCAAAGCTGCCTAGGCCGAATGCGATTTCCTATGCTTTGAGGTTGGACATGGGAGAGGCATCGCGGAACCATTATTTGGAAAGAAAGATACCGGTCTATTCCGTGTACGAAGCGGCAAATCGCATCCTTCCGAAGGGGAGTTATATTCTGCTGGATGGGGGAGGCGCGCCCTATTACTCTCACTATCCGTGTTTTATCTCAAACGCGCTTTGGCAGCAAGCCATTCGGTATAACAATTGGGACCACTTTGTTGCTGAGGTGAAGAAGTATCGTATCAATGCATTGATATTCAACTGGGATGATCTTAAAATCCCTGATATTCGATCTGGATTGGCGCGCGATGGCCGCACCAATGAATATCCTTACTTGCTTCGGTTAGCCAAGCAGTACGGTAGGCCGTTGGCTTCCCATGAT
The DNA here is from genome assembly GCA_021842405.1 of bacterium. GTDB lineage: Bacteria > Armatimonadota > Chthonomonadetes > Chthonomonadales > JAMCWF01 > JAMCWF01. Next base: position 22,493 of record JAKBZR010000020.1, on the reverse strand, counting down.
GGAATTGTGCTCTACTCTTTGGTAAACCTGTACCGAACCAATCCAAAAAATACAGCCGTCTTGCCTCATCAATAGGTCTGTAAAATCGCATCTTTTGGTAACTTAAGATCGAACATCTTTGAGGGAATCGGTTGATTGAACTGAGTGCTTACGACCCACTCACGTATGATCAAGCGCTGGCTGACCGTTTGGGTTATAAAATGATGATTCTTTTGCGGTATGAATATTTTTACGGGGATAGGCGGTAGTTGAAGCGATATTTTCATCAACAGATGAGTCTGCTTGTCAATCCACATTTTTAATACGGCACCCGCTTTTTGCTGGACTATTTTCATCGAGCTTTTTATAATGTAGCACTCATGTCCATTCAAATTATCACTACCAATCAGCGTTAAGGAACCGATCGTGGGCGGTAAAGATCCCTCCAGCGCAAAGAGTAAACTGTCGGGAGTGGGCTCTATCACTTGAGCTGTTCTGGTAAGCAACCGATAAAGGTCTTGCGGTGTGCCCGGGGCGGGGGAATAACGCCTATAGAGGCTGTGCAGGCCATGATACACGATAACCTGGCTGCCGTCACAAGCGACGGTCGTCGAGCCGAGTATCGGGTTTTGCATGACCAACAGGAGATGATTGGGAGGTTGCCAGATTAGCCGTGATGAATTTGCAATGATCGTCGTCTTGTTTCCAGTCACGGTGTATGTTTCGGCATTGCTGACCACTTGAAGAGATTGCATGCTTCGATAGGTGGCTAGCATCTGGTTCACGATATCGGGTGCAGTCTGCCCACTGGCTATCAATGGCTGCAGCAAAATGAAAATAGCAGCAGTGCCAAGTCCGATTCGTTTTAATTGTTCATTCAACTCTGTGGCTCCTGAATGAGTTCATGGGTGCCTGGTTTAGGGACGTATCGAAAGGCATCCGGCGGGAATGATGGGTTTGCGACCACGGTGGAGAAAGTCTCATCGGCTTTAAGGATGATGGAGCGTGCCTGTGCGGTATGAGTTCCTGAAACCGGCGCCCACTCGAGATCGTGCTTAACTCTCAACAAGCAATAGGTCTGTTGGTCTACGTAAGCCGTAACGACCGCCTTCATCAACCGGTATCCTTTATTTGGCAGGCCGGCCGCTTTTGAAATGGATTGCAACCAAGATGTCGAGATGTCGCTTCGGATGATCAGCGCCTTGCGCCCGTTAACTTGAGTGATTCCAGCCAAGATGGGATGCGTGATCTCCATGGGAATGTTGGCGTTAGCCAAAAATACGATCGGATCGAGAAGCTGTGGAGCGTCGTGGGTGATCTTTGCGCAAACTTCCTCCAGCGTTTTCGGCGCCACCTCGCGCATGTAGCTGTCATGGGCGCCATAATAGTAGGCGATGGTGTTTCCATCGCACGCAATCAGTATTTCTCCCTGCTGGGGATCATTGCTTTTTAAGTAGACCCGATTTGGGAGCTGAAATCGGAATACCGTCGTTTGATAATAGGGAACGCCCGATGCGGTACCCAATTGGATTTTGGCGCTTGACTGGGATTGAAAGCCGTTCAGCTTGTGATAGGCAGCGCTAACGCGATCCAGTATGATGCTCGGGTCGCTCGTTGGGGGATAGTTTTGAGCCGGCATTTGGTAGCCGCTAAAGGATATTTTGGCATCTGGGGCGGCGGTCACTGTCAAATCGGGTTTTGACCGATGGCAACCAGCCATACTGAACAGTAGCACCGCTAGAAGCGGGTAAGCCAATGTCGTTTGGCGCCATGTAACCGTCATAGTGGGTAAACTTCCTTCATCAATAGATGTTGCTGATTCCTACCGGGGATCCGCAGCCCGTTCTCTGGAGTATAACCGAGAATGGGTGTGCCGGTCAAATTTATGAATGCTTTGCTCATTGCTCAGTTTGAAGGTTGGCACTTCTTTGGATCATTGTGATGGCTATTATCATTGTGGCCAATCCGCCGATCTTTCTTTATGGGACAGCGAGTGGATCAAGTTCCCACCAATTTAGTGCACAACTCGTGCCAATAGGTGGAACAGAATTATTTGGACAGTTAAAATGAAGGAGGCAAGGATATCGTGATATCAAGAGCCAAGCGGTTGGACCGAATCCCGCCCTATCTTTTTGGTGAGATTGCAGCCGCCAAGCGAAAAGCAGTCGCAGAGGGGAAGGATCTTATTGACCTTGGAATTGGGGATCCAGATCGCCCCACTCCGCCGGATATTATTGAGGAGCTGAATCGGGCTGCGCATGACCCGATTACCCACCGATATGACGAATCGCCGGCTGGTGACCCCATTTTTTTGGAGGCGGTAGCGGACTGGTATCGGAAGCGATTTGAGGTTGATCTGGAGCCCAATTCGGAAGTGCTACTGTTGATTGGCTCCAAAGAGGGGTTGGCGCATACCGCCTGGACGTTTATTGACCCGGGAGACATTTCGCTCGTTCCCGACCCCGCCTATACCGTATATAAGGTTGGAACGTGGCTGGCTGGCGGAGAAATATATCCCTTGCCATTGAAAAAGGAAAACGGATTTCTGCCGGTACTGGACGAAGTGCCGCCTGAAGTTGCAAATAAGGCGAAACTTCTCTGGCTCAATTATCCCAACAATCCGACCGGCGCAGTGGCCAGCCAAGCGTTTTTTCAGCGAGCGGTGGAGTTCGCACATCGCTATAATTTATTGATAGTCAGCGATTTAGCCTACTCCGAGTGTGCCTACGACGGCTATCGCCCGCCCTCCATTTTACAGACGGAGGGCGCCAAAGAGGTTGCCATTGAGCTCCACTCGCTCTCAAAAATGTTTAATATGACCGGATGGCGCATTGCGATGGCGGTCGGCAACGGGGAGGCGCTCTCACATTTGAATAAGCTGAAATCGAATGTGGACAGCAAGCAGTTTTCAGCCATCTCAAGGGCGGCCGCCTACGCGATTCGTCACGGGGATAACTCGGAGACGATCGAGCTTTACCGACATCGCCGCAACATACTGGTTGCAGGCTTGCAGTCGTTGGGATGGCCGGTTGAGCCGCCGAAAGCGACCTTCTATGTTTGGACCCCCACTCCAAGCGGCGAAAGCTCCATTGCTTTCGCCAAGCGTCTGCTGGAGCGGGCCGGAGTGCTGGTCATTCCGGGAATCGGATATGGAGACTATGGAGAAGGTTATGTGCGAATGTCGCTCACCGTACCAGGAGATCAAAACGGCGAGCGATTGAATGAGGCGGTGAAACGTTTGGAGGCAACGGTTCCTTATCGCTGACTGAGTTGAAATGGAAACGTAAATATGGAAGTGATGAATCAATGAAGACATCCGGCCATACGGTTGAGAACGTAGAGCGAGCGCTGGTGGTTTGCGTGGAAAGCGATGAGGCCGTTGAATCCTACAGCGTTAATGAGCTAACTTCGCTGGCAACGACGGCCGGCGCGGTGGTGATAGGATCGTTACACCAGCACCGATCTCAGCCTGACAGCGTGTTTTATGTGGGCAGAGGCAAGGCGGAGGAGATCTTTGCGGTTGTCAAGGAGTTGGGCGCTGACCTGGTGATCGTGGATTGTGAATTATCTCCTACCCAGCAGCGGAATTTACAGGATTTGACGGATTGCCGAGTCATTGATCGAACTCAACTTATCTTGGATATCTTTGCCCAGCGTGCCCATACCCGTGAAGGCAAGCTCCAGGTCGAGTTGGCGCGGAACACCTATCTTTTGCCGCGCATTTCAAATCTCTACACTCGATTCGAGCGGCAACAGGGCGGTATCGGCATTCGCGGTGGGTTCGGCGAGACGAAATTGGAAACCGACCGTCGTAGATTAAGAGATCGGATCGCCGAACTGGGTGAGGAGTTGGCTGAAGTTCGAAGCCAACGGCGCCAACAGAGGGCGCTCCGGCGAAAATTGCCGTTTCCGACTGCTGCACTGGTGGGCTATACCAGCTCCGGCAAGTCTACCCTGCTCAACCTCTTATCGGGATCGGATGTCTACGCTGATCCCAAGCTGTTTGCCACGCTCGATCCAACCACCCGGCGCGTTGCGCTACCGGACGGATGGGCGCTGCTGTTGACCGATACGGTCGGTTTTATACGCAACTTACCTTTGGATCTGGTGGCCGCATTCCGAGCGACACTTGAAGAGGTGGTTGAAGCCGATGTATTAATCCATGTGGTGGATGCTTCACATCCAATGCGTGAACTGCAATGCCAAGTGGTTATGCAGGTCCTCGATGAGTTGGGGGCCGGCGGCAAGCTCACCATCACCGTATATAACAAAAGTGACCAAGTTGAGGACGCTTCAAGTCTGAGAGAGTTAATAGCCAACACTCCGAACTCAGTCTACCTCTCGGCGCTAAAGGCGGAGGGGATCAGTTACCTGATGGAAAAGGTTACCGAGGCATTAAAGTCGTTATTGGTGCCGGTGTTGATAAAAATACCCTATTACCGCAGCGACCTGGTGGCGCAATGCTACGAGTACGGCCGTGTCATCCGAGCCGAATATCAAGATGAGGCAATCATCGTTGAGGCGCAAGTAACCCGCGAGTTTGCGGGTTGGTGCAGCCAGTATCGGATTGACTTGGACAAACGAGGAAGCGTGCTGCGCAAAACAATCAATAGGGCGGGGGACGAGACTTGAGGATATATTTTGTCCGCGATCTCAAAGATCGCGCAAGTCGGATTGGCAAAACCATTCTTGTTTTATTGATTTTCAGCACACTCATAACTATTCAGGCAGAGGCAGCATCCCGATCGGTAGTATTCGACGTAGCCCAATCCATTTCGCGCTTGAAATCGGGTGATATTCGCGGTGCCGCGGTTGAGATCAATCAAGCGCGATTGGCTGACCCGGATGATCCGCTGATCAATGATATGACCGGTGCGCTGTGGCTGATAGTTGGTTCCGATCATCGGGCGAATTGGTATTTCAAAGCGGCTCAAGCCGAGAGCCCAAAAGATGCCATCGCGAATTACGGGCTGGCGCTTCACCTTATTTCAGAGGGGCACTTTCAACAAGCGCTTGTTCGTTTAAATGGGATTCGGAATGGCGACGTGGCAACCCTCAGCATCGCTCGTGAGTACCTTTACTACTTATTGGGGGATGTCAACGGGGCGAGCGATCTGGTTCTTCCGGATGCCTATGCAGCTCAGAGCGATTTTTTTAATGGATTATCGGCGGAGCGCCGGAAAAACTGGTCGGAGGTCTACGTACAGTACCGCAAAGCGTACTGGCTACTCGGCTCAAACCCAACGAGTGAACCGGTCGGAATCTTAATGACGTTAAACCCCGATTTACCACTCGCAACCGGATTTTCACAGCCGCTTCCCATTCAAACGCCGGCCGCCCGGTTCCCCAGTCGCAAAGATGCCTTGCATGGCGTGGTATCGCTGACACCCGGCAACCTTGGCAACGATTTTCAGTACCTTGTCTTCCGGATTGACGGCCACCCCCTTACCATATTGAACCGCCCCCCTTATCAATATCTTTGGGATACCACTAAAGTGGCAAATGGAGCACATGCGATTGAAGTGATCACCTATGGTTCCAACGCCCAAGTGATAGATCGCTCAACCCGACAAGTTTATACCTTGAATCCGGATGCTCCGCCGGCCGCCAGCCAACTGGACGCGGAATCGGCGATGGTAAAGGCGGAGTTGTGGCGGTTGCTCGCCCTTAAACCAAGCCGTGCCATGTTGAGCGACCGAATTGCGCAAGCCGCCCTCAAATTGGAGGACAAAAGCCAGTTAGTGAGTGAGTGGTTGGAGCGCTCCATTGCCCTGGATCCGAGTCGCCATCTCGCCCGAAAAGAGCTGATATCCGATTCCAGTGGGGCTGAATTGGCGCTTTGGAAGGGAAACCCGAGTGATAAGGAGGTAGCGCTGACCTTTGATGACGGGCCGAAACCGGGCATTACGCCCGCTCTGCTTGCGATCTTACATACCAACGGGGTCCCCGCCACTTTTTTTGTAATCGGCCGCCACGTAGTGAAACATCCGAATCTGGTCAAAATGATGGTTCAGGATGGGATGGAGGTAGAAAACCACAGTTATAGCCATCCTGACCTAGCGCTCTTGACCGCTGACGGCGTGGACCAGGAGCTTCTCAAAGCAAACGTTGCCATACAAGCGGCCGGAGCACCCCGACCTCAATTTTTCAGGCCACCCGGCGGTGACATAAGCCCCATGGTTATACGTGAGGCCGCTCGATGGGGACTGACGCCGGTTTTCTGGACGGTGGACGCCGAAAAGATGGAGTACCCCCCAATTGAACGGTTGACTCACTATATCGTAGATAAGGCTCGCGATGGTGCGATTATTTTGCTGCACAATGGTCGCTCCGCTACGGTTCAAGCATTGCCGCAGATTATCGCCGGCTTGAAAGCTCGTGGGTTCCGCTTTGTTTTACTCCGGCAGTTGGTTGCAACGATAGAGAATAAAACCCCTCTAACGCGGGGGATCCAAATCAACCGATAATCGAAGTTAAGTCGTATTGAAATACGGAGAATTTTAATTTCAATGTCCTTTAAAATTAAAGCAGGAATTCGTCCAAGTCTTGTATAATAGATGAGTGATTGAAAGAAAAAACGGAATAGTGTTGTCTATGCGTTACCTTTACGGATCAATGGATCGGGGGGAGGAAATCCTATGAGATGGATGAGGCGGAGTTCACTGTGTGTCTTAATAGCGGGCGCTTTAGCGATGGGGGCGGTGGCACCTGCACCGGCGGCCGGGCTACATGTCGAGCGATCATTGCTGGGCATATACCTATTGCGCAACTTTCGTTCAGTGCTTGACAAGTTCGGCGCTCCTTCTGAAATAATTTCAGGCGGTGCCGCGCAACAAACCAATATGTACCCCGGAATGGGGATGACCGGTATGGAGCCCGGTATGCAGGGTGGATACCCGATGCAACCCACGATGCCTGGGAGCTCGCCTTACATGGGCGGTAGCTACCTGCCCGCCTTGCCGGGACTGGGCGGCCCCGGTGCAGGTACGATGGGTCCAGGTACCATCCCGGGAATGCCGACGATGCCGGGTGCGGCGAGAGGTGGCGGATTGAGCTATATGCCCGGTGGCGCCAGGAGAGGCGGTATCGGGATGGGCGGTGTTCCTGGTATGCCGACAACCATGATGGGAGCTAGCTCCGCGATGCCGGGGATGCCTCCCAATATGATGACCGGCAGTACGCCTTACGGAATGCCGGGGATGCCCGGTATGGCCGGTGGCGCACAAAAGCCGGGCGCTTCGATGTTCGGCTCAATGTCAGCCAGCACGACCGGCACCGAACCGGGCGAGCAGACCTGGATTTATAAGACCAAAAATGACCAATACGAAAAGCGGTTTTTGTTCAATAAAGATGGTCGAGTGATCCAGATACAGATATTTGGCTACAGCGGTCCGGGTGAAACGGAGCGCGGCGTGAGGCTGGGATATCCTCTGTCTAAAGTGTTTAAGCTCTACGGCTGGTCATCGAGTGTGCAGCAGACCGGTAATACTCTTTACGTTGATTATCGTGAATCGGCTCACGCTGCATTTAACCTGTTGGATCTCCACAACGGTAAAGGTTTTCTAGTGGTAGGGATAACGATCGCGATCACCGAGTAGGGAATGGCTAAGGGGTTGTCGTAAAAAGCCCACCCAATCTAGTGGGGGAGCAGGTAGAAAATTGGCGGCCGATCGGGAAGCGATACGAGCCAAAAACGACGTCGTGTCTGTAATCGGAGAGTATATTCGTCTCAAAAAAGCAGGCAGAGTTTACAAAGCGCTCTGTCCGTTCCATGAGGAGAAAACGGCGTCGTTCCACGTGGATCCAACGTTTCAGTCTTGGAAATGCTTTGGATGTGGACTGGGTGGGGATGTCTTCGATTTCATTGAGCGAATGGAAAACCTATCCTTTGTGGAGGCAGCCGAAAAACTGGCGCGACGGGTAGGTCTTGACTTCGAGCGTAAAGGTAAACAAGGAGCCACCAGCGAGCGCGATCAGATTGCGCAAGTCAACCAAGTAGCCGCCCGATTATTTCGTGAATTCCTGGCTGAATGCGAAGTAGCAAAGCAGTATTTAACTACTCGGTGCATCTCTCTAGACAGCCAGGAGAAGTTTCAGATTGGTTACTCCCCAGACAGTTGGACCGCGTTGGCGGGTGCGTTGCGGCGAAAAGGGATCTCCGATACCGTTGCGGTCAGCGCAGGGTTGATCCGTAAAAATCGGAACGGAGAGTTGAGCGATGTCTTCCACCATCGGTTGATGTTTCCCATTATTGACGCTCAAGATCGGATAGTGGGCTTCGGCGGCCGCGCCTTAGGCGATGAGCCGCCGAAATATCTCAACTCATCTCAAACCGCCCTATTCGATAAAGGTAAAACGCTTTACGGCCTTTCACAATCCAGAAAATCCATCGCAAAGACCGATTGTGCCTTATTGATGGAAGGTTATATTGATGTGGTTGCCGCTCATCAAGCGGGTTTCACCCATGCGGTAGCCGGTTTAGGCACCGCCTTAACCCCGGAGCACGGTGCGCTGCTGGCAAGGTACTGCAACCAGGTGGTGGCATGTTACGATGGAGATGAGGCGGGACGAAAAGCGGCCGTTCGAGCGGCTGAGATTTTGACCGGAGCCGGTCTAGAGGTGAAGATTGCCCGAATTCAGGCTGGCGAAGATCCCGATTCGCTGCTGAGGGATGGGAAATCGGAGGCGTTTCAGTCCGCGATTCGAAATGCGGTGGATTTGACGACCTTCCAAATCGAGAATTTGATTTCCTCAAGCGATCTCAGTCAAGAATCGGGTAAAGAGACCTTTTTCCGCCGAGCATTACCCATGGTAGCACGGCTGAGCAGCGCAATTGAGCGCGAACGGTTTGTGGGAATGCTTGCGCCTTACCATCCCCGCTACTCGAGCGGGATTACGGTTGCCGAGGCACAAATAAGAGCTGACATTGAGGAAAGACGTTCCCAGCACGCTGGTGCGAAAAGGCGAGAATGGAAATCACCTCAATCCGCACAAAATAGTATCTCGGCGAAATCGGCTCGTTCCGCTGATAACCGCGATTTAAGAACGACGGCTAAAATAATGTCAGCCGCTGAACGGGCTGAACGCGAATTGATACGCGCCTTAATATCCACCGAGTGGCGGCATTTCGTACTCGAGCAGGTCAATGAGGAGGATTTTCGTACCCCTGCTTTCAGGCGACTCCATAATGTAATCCGCAACGCGGTGGAGTTCGATGCGAGCGTTGAGGTGCTCGATGTTATTGGAAAATTAGACGATGCCGAATTTTCCTCCAACATTCGGATAACCTTGCAGGAAATATTAGAACAGGCAGGGAACATGCCATTAATGCAGGCCTCGATTTTAGATTGCAGAGATCGCATTCGACGGCAACATCGAGAGGAACTGCGCAGGCGGGTAGCGGAACTGGTGCGAAGGCAGCCGGTTTTAACGGTGGAAGAGAGTGAGATCGTGCGGGAGTATCATCGTCTATCGAGTGAATTAAAGGATACGGATGGCGATCGGACCGATATCGGAGGGCGCTGATTTGAACAGTGGTGTTCCAATGAGCCGTCGTCTTGCTGGGGAGCATCTACCCAGTGGATCGGCTCCATTCCCCCAGCTTTTATTGCAGGGGCAACAAAAAGGTTTCATCACATACGATGAGATCAACGATTCCCTGCCGCCGGATGGAGTGGATCCTGATCAGATCGATGAATTCCTTTGCCAGTTGGAAGAAGAAAATATCTCGATCTTGGGGAAACAGAGTGACCTAACCACTACGATAGACGAACCGGTTCAATACGAATTAAGGCCGGAGACTCACGAAATAGAGACCACCGATCTGGAGCTTGTGGCGGTTGAAGGCGCTCCGTTGGATGATTCGGTGAGAATGTGGCTTCGTGAAATCGGTAAAACCCCTCTGCTGACCTTGGAACGCGAGATCGAGCTGGCACAACGAATTGAAGGGGGCGATTGGGCCGCCAAACAACTCCTCTGCGAATCGAACTTGAGGCTGGTTGTCTCCATCGCCAAACGTTACAGTGGGCGCGGAATGTCTTTTCCCGATCTCATTCAGGAAGGCAATCTCGGACTGATACGTGCGGTTGAAAAATTTGATTATCGTCGCGGTTATAAATTTAGCACCTATGCAACCTGGTGGATTCGACAAGCCATTACCCGTGCAATTGCTGATCAGGCGCGAACCATTCGAGTGCCGGTTCACATGGTGGAGACGATCAACCGCCTGATCAAGACCTCGACGCAATTGAGGCAAAAGCTGGGTCGCGAGCCCTCGCTGGGTGAGATTGCCGATGAGCTGCAAATCAAGGTTGAGCGAGTGTCGGAAATTTTGAGGGTGGCGTCGGAACCGGTCTCACTGGAGTCACCGGTCGGTGAAGAGGATGAGAGCCATCTGGCCGATTTCATCGAGGATCGAGATACCCTGAATCCCTCTGATGCAGCCAACTATCTGCTGCTTCGTCAAAAGATTGAAGAAGCACTCGATCAATTAACGCAACGAGAGCGAGAAGTGCTCATTCTGCGTTTTGGTCTGGATGACGGCTGTTCCAAAACACTGGAAGAGGTAGGACGTCATTTTCAGGTAACTCGTGAACGGATCCGGCAAATCGAATCAAAAGCACTGAAGAAATTACGACATCCCAGTCGAAGCAAAAAACTGCGCGATTTTCAGTAATTCCACTAAACCGGAAAGCCTCATCGTCAATCACGCCGAATTCGGGCGGGGATCCTCGAAAGGAGGGGTGGATTGCCTGCCTGTAATATTAACCATCGTGGTCGTTTCATTCGACTTGCCGGGGGAGTCATTTCGCTATTAATGGCGGGCATTCTATTTTTATTGCGTCTCCCGAAACCGTTTGATATTCGTGTCATCCTAGTCATCCTTCTGGCGATGGGTGGCATCTTTAGTCTATATGAAGGCTTCATCGGTTGGTGTGCAATTCGAGCGTTGGGGATAAAAACGCGATGGTAAACTCGACAAAGTCCGGGCTCCTATTCATCTATCACGCTGATCTGTTAGGTTATAACCTGGGGGCGGAACATCCGCTCAACCCGCGGCGATTGGAGTTGACCGTTAAGTTAGCGGAGCGATTAGGAATTTTGGATGATATCCCCATCATCAGGCCAAGAGAGGTCAGCTTCGAGGAGCTAAATACTGCTCACAGCGCCGACTATCTGAATGCCGTAAAACGCTTCTCCCTAGTGACCGATGATTATGAGCCGAGAGAGGCGGCCCGATATGGTTTTGGGGGCGGTGATAACCCCATCTTTCCCAACATGTACTCGGCGTCAGCGCTCTATACCGGCGCTTCGCTTCAAGGTGCGGAAGCCATCATAGGTGGATGTGAGAGGGTGGTCAGCTTGTCCGGGGGGCAGCACCATGCGCATTGGTCGCAGGCGGCCGGTTTTTGCGTTTTTAACGATCCGGTCGTAGCCATCAAGCGACTTCGCCAAGCATTTAAAAAAGTCGCTTATGTGGATGTGGATGTTCATCACGGCGATGGCGTGCAAGAAGCGTTTTATGATGATCCAACCGTTTTAACGCTCTCCATTCATGAATCGGGACACCATCTTTTCCCCGGAACCGGCTGGGTGGCTGACATGGGAGAAGGAGCGGGGAAGGGCTTTGCGGTCAATCTTCCGGTTGCACCGTATACCGACGATGAAAGCTGGCATTATGTATTTGAAGAGGCTGCGCTGCCCATCTTGCAGGCGTTTCAACCGGAAGTTATCTGCCTCCAAATGGGCGCCGATGCTCACTACGCCGATCCTCTGGCGCACATCTGCCTGACTATTCAGGGTTGGTTAAAACCGATCGAAGCGGTGGTGGCATTGGGAGTGCCGGTGCTGGCCCTTGGCGGGGGTGGATACAATCTTGACAATGTGCCTCGAATGTGGGCGTTGGCAACCGCCGTGGTTTTGAATAAGCCCTTACCGACGGAACTTCCTTCGGATTGGGAGATTGGCGCTAAGAACCGAGCGATGCTGGATCCGGAACCCGTTGAAATCCCGGGCCCATTAATTTCGATTGCTAAAACCACGGCCAATGCAACGGTAAAGGAAGTAAAGAGCAGACATTTTCCAATTCACGGTTTAAGCTCTGACAGCAAGGTAAACGGAGCATGAAAAATGAAAAGGATGGTTACGCTTTCATTGTTAACCCTGACCGCATCCCTTTGGGGATGCGGGGGATCGAACTCCGGATTGAATCAATCCGCAACCCGCGATAGCGCGATTGGGCGTTCCATTAATCAAGTACCGGCGCCCTACGGTTTGCAGGTTCAGCTTTCCACCGACAAAAAGGTTTACCACACCGGTGATACCATTCAAATAGACGTTGCGGTCACCAACACCACCTCCGCCGTAATCCACGTAAACTATCCCACGCCACCGCCCACAATCTGGTGGGGGTATGCGATCGTTCAAAACGGGCGGGTGGTGACCTGGGAATGGTGGCCGGGCCATAAGTTGGTGACCACGCAGCAAATCGTACCGCAAGCCTGGAACCCCGGGCAAACGATCCATTACTCACTGACTTTTCCACAAAGCATTGCCCCTGGTCTCAACGACGCACTGAGTGGGTTGGCTCCGGGTACCTATCAAATCTACCCACGATCGAATTTAACTTTGAGCAGCACAATCGTACCGACCGGCAATGATGTCGTTGGCTCGCCGGTCACGATTACAGTCGTTCAATAAAATGAATGGGAAAGGTACTGATTTGACTAGCAGGTCAGCGTTGATCGTTGGATGTCCATTGCCCAATATTCCGTGGGAGGACAGACCATCCACGTATGCAGGGGTTGTCTGGCGATACTCCAATAATCCAGTAATCCCCAGAGACCTAAATCCAACGTCAAACTCCATCTTTAATAGCGCGGTGGTATCGTTCAAAGGCGAGTTCGCCGGAGTTTTCCGGTGCGACGATACACGAAGGTTTATGCAGTTGCATGTCGGATTCAGCCGAGACGGTATTCACTGGACAATCAACCCGGATCGGATCCAATTTCAGGGGGATGATCCGGAAGTATTGCGCTGGGAATACGGCTATGATCCGCGAGTGGTGTGGCTTGAAGATCGGTATTACGTCACCTGGTGTAACGGTTACCACGGTCCAACCATCGGTATCGCCTGGACTCGAGATTTCGAGACCTTTTATAAGCTAGAAAATTCGTTTTTACCGTTCAACCGTAACGGTGTCCTCTTCCCCCGAAAGATCAGGGGAAAGTATGCGATGCTCTCTCGCCCCAGCGATAACGGGCACACTCCGTTCGGTGATATTTTCTATTCCGAAAGCCTTGATCTGGAGCATTGGGGGCATCATCGCCACGTGATGCGGCCAAACGGCGGCTGGCAGGCCACCAAGATCGGCGCCGGTCCGATCCCGATTGAGACCGCTGAGGGCTGGTTATTGATCTACCACGGAGTTCTGACCTCGTGTAACGGATTTGTTTACAGCGCCGGTGTTGCGATTTTAGACCTCGATGAGCCATGGAGAGTCCGATACCGCACTGAGCCTTATATCTTATCTCCGCGGGAGCTATACGAATGCGTGGGGGATGTGCCGAACGTGGTTTTCCCATGCGCTGCTTTAACCGATGCGCCAACCGGCAGGATTGCCATCTATTACGGCTGCGCTGACACCGTAACCGGCCTTGCCTTCGCCCTGGTGGATGAATTGATTGAATTTACAAAAACCCACTCGAGAGTTTAACGGTAATATCAAAGTAATATCTCCACCGATCCGTTCGGGGATAAAGGAGAAGGTGCGATGAAAGCGATTGTTTTTTACGAGCACGGCGATGTGGACCGCTTGCGATTGGCTGAGGTCGAGACACCGGAGCCAGCGCGGGGAGAGGTGCTGGTTCAGACCAAGGCTTGCGCTTTAAATCACTTGGATATTTGGGTTCGATTGGGAGGTGGAGCCTACGGGCCGCCGCTGCCTCACGTACTGGGCGGCGATGTGGCCGGTGAAATCGCGGTTTTGGGTGCCGATGTCGAAGGGCCACCGGTCGGAACCCGTGTGGTGCTGGCGCCCGGTATCTCATGTGGTGTCTGCATCGAATGCCTGGCAGGGAGGGGCAATCGCTGTGGGTCGGCAAAGATACTGGGTGCCCATATATGGGGAGGCTATGCGGAGTACGTGGTGGTACCGGCAAGAAACGTGGCGCCGATACCCGACTCCCTCTCATTCGTTGAGGCGGCCGCAGTCCCCATCACGTTCTTAACCGCCTGGCACTTGCTCGTAAACAGGGCCGCTGTCGGTCCGGGTGAAACGGTTCTGGTGCTGGGCGCTGGAAGTGGAGTGGGCGCCGCTGCAATCCCGATCGCGAAATTAGCGGGTGCGCGGGTCATTGCGGCATCCCGAACCGAAGTCAAACGAAATCAGGCGCTTCAAATCGGCGCCGATAAAGCGGTGGACAGCAGTGGTAATTTTGCGGAGGCGATCATGGAACTGACCGGAGGCCAGGGCGTGGATGTGGTAGTGGAGCATGTCGGCCCGGCCACCTTTTCCCAAAGCATCGCGAGCTTGCGTCGCGGCGGGAGATTGGTTACCTGCGGCTCAACCACCGGACCAACCACCGAGGTCACTTTGCGCACCCTGTTCGGCCGCGAACTAGCGTTGATCGGCGGGATGCTGGGAACACGCTCTGAGTTTGCCACCGTGGTATCATTGGTGGCCGGTGGTAAGTTGAAACCAACGATTGATCGTACTTATCCGCTGGAAGAGGCGGCCGATGCGCAACGCCGATTACTGGCGCAAGAGCAGTTCGGGAAAATTGTGTTGACCGTATAAGAGAGAGTGCCTGGTGCAATTCCACTGCTCAGTGATGCACCAGGCACTGCCTTAAACGGCTGTTTAGGAATCAGGAATTTGGATCGGTTGTGTTCTCGCTTGGGACACTGCCCGAGTTTTCGAATACCCGGCGGATAATTTCTGACCGGATATCCTCAATTGCGCCATTGATGCGGCGATCCAACGTTTCTTCAAGCCTCTCTACCCGCGAAGCGGATGTATCGGTGGTTTTAACCTGATCGCAGGATGAGCGGCGTGTCACATGGATCCGCAAAGCGCCGTTCCGCTCTGATTTTGCCATTGCGTAGCATCTCCCTATGTCTCCGCAAGTAGAGCGCATCCGGGTGAGACAACCCGGTCGCTGGCCCCATGGTTCAGTGCATTCGCATTGTAAGCTCATTACATGGTGAATGCTCCGTAGGCCCTGCTGCCC
Source organism: bacterium (assembly GCA_021842405.1). Classification (GTDB taxonomy): domain Bacteria; phylum Armatimonadota; class Chthonomonadetes; order Chthonomonadales; family JAMCWF01; genus JAMCWF01. The sequence goes on along the minus strand of JAKBZR010000020.1, from coordinate 7,284 downwards.
TTTAGAGATTCCTATGTTGAGCTGTGTTTTGGGAAACTTTGAAGATGTCGGATCACGATTGAATGCGGATACAACTCAATTCGCAATCCTGCAATGATGATCTCTAATCCCCTTTCCATCTCGCCATTGGAGAGTCGGCTGCTTCTCCGTTTATGTTTTGCCATGAATCCATATCTTCTTCACATGGCATTTGATGGTTGAAAGGCCTTTATTTTGGAGCAAAAGGGCGTTGCCGGTTAGATTGCCGGTTTTATCATCGAACCCGTTTTTCTCCCTGATGAAAGGTTGGCGAATAGCCAGAATGTGTTTCGTGAGCTAATGACCAGTGCGGATGTACCAAAAGGGGTCGCCTCCTGGTCGTATCGGCTCCCGGTCCGCCGTGCTATGAGAGCCCATCCTTGTTGCGCGGCGGATCGTATATCTTCTCCATTTTTCAATACCGCTTAGTTCGGCAGGATTTTCAGCCCGCGCTCGCGAATCCCGACCTCAACTATGTTTGAAATCCTCAAATTTGCCACCCAATGAAATCGGAATCGCATAAGCAGCGCTGGAATCGCACCCCGGCAGCCGCGTTTTGGGGTACGACGCTGTTACTGCTGGGTATTTTAACGATGTCCGCCGCGCTTGCGAACCCATTGGCTTCCAAGCAACCAATAAATGGGCCGAACGACGTGCTGGTGGTTGCTAACTTAAACAGCCACATCTCAATTGAAATTGCAAACGATTACCTGCACGCCCGCCACATCGATTCAAAGTACCGCTGCTTTGTACTGGCGCCCGATACGGAGCAGATCAATTATGCCGAGTATCAGACGGCCATTAAAAAGCCGATCCAACGATTTTTACAAGAGCGTCACCTAAGCCGACAAATCAATTACATTGTGCTGACCAAGGGGGTGCCTTTAATTGTCCACCAAGGCAGTCGAGACACCTGGTCGGTTGACAGCCTGCTCACGGTCATGGATATCAAGGGGATAACGGGCAAGCAGGACAATCCCTATTTTGGGGCCGACCGTCCCTTCAGCCACCAACGCTACTCGATCTACCTGGTGACACGGCTGGACGGATACACGCTGGACGATGTGAAGGCATTGATCCAGCATGCGGTTGAACCGCATGCTGAAAGCGGGCTGTTTGTGCTCGATGTGGATCCCGGAAGGAACTGGGGTGGCTATAAAGACATTAACGATGAGATGATTGCGGCCGCCCACCATCTGAAACTGATGGGTTTGCCGGTCTTACTGGACAAAACCAGCCATTTCCTGGGCGGCATAAAAAATATCATCGGGTATTACTCTTGGGGCAGCAACGACTATCATTTCAGCGAAAAGGCCTATTTAAGCCTGCGGTTTTTGCCCGGCGCCATCGCTGAAACCGCGGTTTCGACCAGCGCCAGAACCTTCCAAAAAACCTCGGGCGGCCAGTCCCTGATCGCCGACCTGATTCACGAGGGGGTTACCGGCGTTAAGGGTTATGTATCGGAGCCGTATGTAGATGCCCTGTGTCACGCCGATCTCTTGTTTGACCGCTATGCGGAGGGATACAACCTGGCTGAGAGCTTCTACATTGCCTCTCCGTATCTCCACTGGAAGGATGTAGTGATCGGAGATCCGCTCTGCCGAGTTTATCCATTTCACATGAAAATTAAGCGATCACGGGAGCGCAATCAGAAATGAGCCATTGCGTGTTTCGATAGAAATTTCACCGCTTTCTTGTCGGAATAGCGGATATCTTGGCCCGGATAGATATCCAGATCGAGATTACCGGCTGCCTCCAGGCTAGCGTAGATGGCCCCAAGCGACTTAAACGCGGACAAAACCTCATCCAGCGGTAACTCAGGCGAAGTTTGTGGTGTTTCAATCAAGAGTGGGCGAGGCGCGATCAGCCCGGCAATGTCGGGCATGTCCGCATAGAGATATATGCCGGGCACCGTATCACAAGGGCAGTGTTCGGAAAGAGACAGGCGGCTCTCAGCCGGTATGAGCGCACCGTTTGCGATCGTTGCGCCGATACGATCATCGAAGCACGCCTGCAGCAACGCAATGTAACCTCCCAATTCCCATCCGATCACTCCGATCCGGCTGGGATCGACATCGGATCGCCTGAGCAGATAGTCCATCACGCATTGTGCATCAAAAAGCCGCATGCCGGTTAAATTAATTCCCAATTGAGCCAGCAACTGGAACTCTTGAGAACAGGTGGCAGCGGCGGGTTGGCCGGATAACGAGCGCTCATCAAATCCGCGCTGGATTGGAGCCAGAACCAGGTAGCCATAGCTGGCAAAAGTGGCGGCGACATTAAGCGTGGTATCATGCCCGTGTAAAAACAGCAGTGCGGGGTAGGGGGGAGTCCCGTTTTTAGGGCGATAAAGATTGACGGGCACCCTCACCGTAGCTTCGGTGGATATCAGTATCCGCTCAAAATAAACGGCGGCCCACTCCTCCTGATGTACTGTTTGAGGAGCGAGCGGTACCGGTTCCAACTGCTCAATGGTAAGCAGCTTTTTCAGGACGAAAATCAGCTCGTCACGCCAGTTCGCCCACTGACTTCGTCCCCAGGCCTTGTAGGAGTGGCTCGGATGAAGCTGAGAGAGAGCGGACGCGTAGTATCGGCGTGACGGTTGTTCATGCATCATGAAGTGATATTACCACCAGAGTGGTGTCTCGTGATAACTGTAAGAGTTCAGGTTTGTGGGAGTGATTTTCGTTCGACCCCACCCCAGCCCTCCCCGCAAGCGGGGAGGGGGAGGGAGTTTAGCGGCGGTGCTTTTATCTTGCCCCCCAGTCCCTCTCTTAATCCCCTCCCCCGTCAACGGGGGAGGGCCGGGGTGGGGGTGCATCCAATATGGTCGTAAATGATTCCCGCAAAACTGAACTATTTCTCAAAAAATATTATGGTCCATAGAGGTCGGAGGTTATCGCATCGAGTTGGGATGAGGAGATCGTAAAGCCGGTGATGTTGGGTGAAACGGTCATTATGGCTAAGACTTCAGCCGGGGATAGACCGCTTCCCGATAAAGCGCCCATTTTTACAAGCTCGCGCCGGATGGCAACCGAGCCACTCATAATGCCGGATTGATGGACACCCATAATTCCTGCCCTCGCCATCGCACTCACCAAGGCGGCCGCTGTGATGAGGGTGCGGTTGAGTTGAGCTTTTGCCAGCCGATTGACGGTTGCATCAGAAACCGATACCGACCAACCATGATTGACATGCCCATAAGCGATGATGCACTGCATATCCACCTCCAGGTTTGCAAGCTGCTGCTGTTGAGCCATATCTCCAACTGCGCCGTTGGCGGTGTCGGTGATCAGTTGGGCGGCATGAGTATCGAGGTGGCTAGAGTTATGAATGTCATCGTTTTCTTCCGTTTCGTTCTCCGTTTCACTGTTGGCCGTATTCAAAAGGCGGCTTTCTAAATCCGGTGAGGTGATCGAGCTCGATATTCCCGAAGTTTGCTCCAGTTGCACCGCACGGGCCACCAACGAGGATTGTGCATCAACGATCCCGACATTGAGCGGTTGGCCATCAGCCACGGTCGGACTTACCGGCATCGGGGCCAGCATTCGATAGCCGTTCGTGTCGGTGGTCTGTATAATGACGATTAAACTTGGATCAAAGGATACGGGCGGCGTCTGGAACTGGCCATGGCTGTTTGTGACCACCGGTGCTGACAGCAGATTAGTGCTGGAATTGGCCAGCGTGATTTGGACGGTGGCATCTGCTGCCGGCTGATTACCGGGCAATATCGCTTGGCCGGTAATCGGAACGGCGCGGCCGATTGGGATGCTTCCACCGGTGATGCTTAGGGGAGCGTCGGCGCCACAGCCAGTGAGGGCGAATAACAACAGGAGCAACCGGCTCCACTGCGGAACGCGTGGTCTGCGTTTCAAAGTATCCATCAGTCCTTCGGCGGTGAAATCATATTGAGCAAGGGGGACCAGTTGCTCTTGAGTGCGATCGCTTCGGCCTCGTCAACCCGACCGGAATCCAAAAGAGTCGTTATTAATTGGCGATAATAGCTATGTCTCGGCTCTTCTTCCAATGAAGCATCCATCAGGCCGGCCTGAGCCAGCTTTGACCTCAAATTTTCGATGATGATGACCGCTCGCTGGAAGTGCTCTAAGGCTTGTTCCAAATCGCGGACTAGAACGGCTTTCCCGATTGCAGTGTGGGCCATCGCTTCAAGCTCCGGCATCTCCAGCTCTTGGGCGAGCCGAAGTGCGTCCTCCGATCGCCCGTTTGCGCTCGGAATTTCAGATAAGACGCACAAAGCCTCCGCCTCAAGATGGCGGGCGCCGATATTTTCGGCGCTGGTAAGGCCCGCTTTCCCTTCGGCAACCGCTTCCGCATGCCGTTTCACTTTAACGAGCAGAGATGCCCTGGCAATCTGAACGGCCGTCAACAGCGGGATCGCCTTTAACTCTGAAGCCAGCGTGCGCGCGTAATCCAGGTAGTAGAGGCATTCCCTTGCATCCTCCAGCGTGCCCTGTAACCGCCCCAATTGCCAGTAAGCGAACAACTGGCCCATTTTGTTGTTGGTTTGCAGCGCTGATTTCAACGCCTCGACTCCCTCTTGCTTCGCCTTATCAACTCCTTCAGTAAGCGATAGAATCGGGAGCAGCCAGGCGCGCATTGAGCTGTCCCTCACGCGATCACCGGCGAAATGGCAGATATCGAGCGCGCGCCGGGAATGATATACGCTTTTGTCCCAGTTGCCAAGATGGTATTCCGCCGTTGCTTGATTGGCTTCCGCCTCGATAAGCTGATCGTTTAGGCCTATCTGGTAGGCTTCCCGCGATGTTTCATTAACCACATTTAACGCGGACTTGAAATCACCGGTCGCCATATAGACATTTGCGATATTCATCTGGATGTAAACCATCGCTTCGGAGCGATCGTATCCTTCCGGCGCTTCCCTCGCGATTTGGAGCGCTTCGTCAAAGTGATTCATAGCCTGAATATAATCGCCGGTATATTCAGACACCGCGCCCAGTGATAAAGTTCCCTGCCAGCGGTTGTGCCAGGAGCCGCCGCCAATGACCTGCCCGAAGAGTTGCCGTGCCATCTCGGTGTGTCCCTCTCGCAAATAAACCTGTCCCAACGTTTGTTTGGCTACACATTGACGGCTGGTCTCCTCAAGCCGATTGAAGGTATCGCCCGCCGGCCTCAGGGTGCTTTCCGCTTCCGCCAGATCGCCACGTTGTGCGAAATAGTTGCCCAGCTTCAGCAAGGTTTCTGCTTCCGCGTGCTCATCACCCAGTTCACGAGCAAGCGGCAGTATCTGATGGCAGATGGGTACCAGTCGAGCCGCTCCCATCGGGTTGGTGATCAGATCCAGCGCTTCCATCAACGAGTCCAGCCTTTGTCGCAATTGATCGGTGGATCCGCTTTCGTTCAAGGCGCTCAATTCGGCGATGCGGCGTTGTAGTTGCGCCCGTTCCTGCTCCCATGCTTTTTTTTCTTCAATCCCATCCACCGTCACTAAACCGGCCGGATCGGTATCCTCATCGCTATAGAAAAATGCCAGCGGCACGCCCGTGCGAACTGCAATCTGTTGGAGGCGATCGGGTTGAGCCAGCGTGTTGCCGGAAACGTAGTGATAGAGAAGCGCGCGGGAACAGCCGATCTCGCGCGCCAGCTCCTCCAGCGAAAGCCCCACCTTTTCGGCCGCTGTTTGTATTCGGCGCCCCTGAACGCGGCGCCCCGATTGTGTGGATAGATCAAGCATGGTTCATTATCAAGCCGGTATTGCCTGCAAGCGAGCGAAACGGCATAATTATAACATGGTTAGATTCATTTGGCAAATGTACGTTAATTCTAGCGATTCAAAGGTGGAAACACCAAATTGGAACAAATGGAGCAAGTGATCAGTCTAATGCGGTGATTTTATCGGCCTGTCGTATAATGTGGATATACTTGCGGTGAAGGTCGTAGAACGCAGGATCCGGTTGTCACAAAGCAGGGATCGGATCGTTTGAGCCAGCCAGAAGAAGGAGGTAAGAAATTGATGACACCTTGGAAGCGGTTTTTTATCGCTTTAACCGTCATTTCGACTTTCGCAACGTTAGCGGGTTGTGGTGGCAGTGGCTCCATTGGGAGCAGCAGCTCGAGCGGAGGCAGTCGCGCGGCCGCATTTGTCACCGACGCACCGAACGGTCAGTTTTCCCAGGTACTGGTTACCATCTATCAGATTGAGCTGGGTAATTCAGCAACCGGTAATTTCCAGACCATTTTCAGCAGCACCAACGGCACCCAAATCAATGTCGCATCACTTTCCAGCGTAGCCGATTTGCTGTCAATCAGCAACATTCCATCAGGGACGTATGATACAATTCGAGTTACGATGAGCAACCAGGTCATGGTGCAGCAAGCACCAAACGGTCCCGTTACGACGATGACATTCGTCTCTGCAAATGCCACAACGGTCGGCGCCAATGAAATACAGGTGGTCTTCCAACGTTCGTCACCGGTTACCATCGCTTCCGGCAATACCGATGATGTGGTGGTGGACTTCAACTTGGGCGCCGCCTTCGTCGCTCAAAACCAATTCCATTGTGATCTCGAGGAAAAAGACCAAAGCCAGTTCCGAATATTAAGGCAGCACGGCGAAGTTAATGGAACGATTACTTCATTGGCTTCCCAAAGCAGCTTCATTCTTACACTCGATGATGGAACTACGATCAACGTTGACGTGCTACCTAACGCACCCGTCGTTGAGCAGAGGGGAGGCAACCACGTCACCTTAACGACCGGTATGAAAGTGCATGTCACCGGCACCTATGATTCCTCGACCAATACGCTGACGGCGAATTTAGTGCTGGTCACGACGGAGGGGATGGGGTTCGGCAATACGCCCCGAGTGGCCGGCATCGTTGATACGGTGGACACATCAACCCTCTCCTTTACCATCATTCCGGAAAGAATGGATCATATGAGATCGAATGATGACGAACAAGGGGATATAACGGTAGATACGACCGCCAACACGCTGTTCGTGACATTTATCGGCACTGGAAATCCGGTCGGCTTGTTTAGTGATGTCACATCAGGGGAACGTGTGATCGTTGCAGGGACATACGATTCGTCAACACGAACCCTCAATGCGAATATCGTGTTGATTGGGGATGATAACTAAGAGTATTTGTTCCGTTTCATTTCACCTTGGGGAGGCCGCACGGCCTCCCCAATTTTGCTTGCGCCCTCGCTCCGTAAGAGTTCAGCTTTATGGGAATAAATAATTTTTACGTTGCCCACCTCACCCCCCTTCCCCCTCTCCAGATC
>JAKBZR010000104.1 GCA_021842405.1 bacterium | reverse complement strand
GCGGTATGGGCGGCGGCATGGGCGGCTTTGGCGGCGGCATGATGGGCGGCGGCATGGGCGGCTTTGGCGGCGGCATGATGGGCGGCGGCATGGGCGGCTTTGGCGGCGGCATGATGGGCGGCGGCATGGGCGGCTATGGCGGCTACGGCGGCGGCTATGGTGGCTATTAAATCAGCCACTTAATTTAGAAGGAATGGGGGTGAAGATTGTTAACACACCCCCATTTTCGTGTTTATGGGAATGTTTTATATCAGCATTGGTCGCCCCCCACCCCACGAGGGGGGAGGGAGTTGATAATTGCGGTAGGGATAAGAGCTTGCTACCTAAATTACCCAGAGAACGGAACTCATTCACAGATATGATTGATCTTTTATGCCGCCAATCATCCTTTGCCTACCGCTGAAATTTAGCCTCATCGTACAATGCGGAGCAGCTACAGTTTACCTGCTGGATCAGCCAAAACCCGATTATTCTGCGAGCAAGTGCTATAATGTGATCGGAGGGTAGCGCACTTGAAAATCGAGGTTATTACCGATCCGGGCGCATTCCAACATTTGCGCAGCGAGTGGTCAGAGCTGGTAAACCTCAGTCGAGAAGCCACCATCTTTCAAACCTGGGAGTGGCAGGAGGCGTGGTGGCAGTATTTTGGGCAGTGTAAGCAGCTTCGAATTCTGGTGGTTCGACAGAATGGATGCGTTGTCGGCATTGCACCTCTATATGTAAGCTCCCATTTCCGTACCCCATTTCGCAGGCTGGCATTTGTCGGCTGCGGCATTTCGGATTATCTCACGCCGATTTTAGCTGACCATTGCGCGGAAGAGGCCGCAACCGATCTGCTTCAATATCTTACCGACCATTTTCACGGTTGGGATGTGGCCGATCTACAGCAAATTTCTCCCGATTCCACCTGGCTCCGAATGGCGAGTGAATTGGATAACGGGAGTCATGCCCCACTTTTAACCGCCCAAGAGATGGAGCCATGCCCCTACATCTCGCTTCCTGCTCGGTGGGAAGAGGTGCTCGGCAATCTCGGGAAAAAGATGCGATCAAACATCGGATATTATGAGCGGCTGCTGCACCGCACCTATCAAGACGCTGATTTGTTGCTGCATCGGGACGGCGATATAGGCTCGGCGATGAACGAGATGTTTTCGCTCCATCAACGGCGCTGGCGATCGCGCTGGCTGCCTGGTGTGCTTGGATCGGCCCGGGTGCAGGCGTTTCACCAGTTGGTCGCCCGCCGGTTTGCCGAAAACGGCTGGCTCCGGTTGCACACACTTTCGCTGGATGGGCGAGTGGCCGCCGCGCTCTACTGCTTTCAACGCCGTGATCGTTATTACTACTATCTTGGCGGATTTGATCCGAACTTGGCTCGGATGAGTTTGGGCACGGTGCTGACCGCGGCCGCGATCAAACAGGCGGTATCCGAATCATGCCGCACTTTTGATTTTTTACGCGGTCGAGAGTCGTATAAGTATCGTTGGTGCTCCGGTGACAGTGTGAACCGCCGCTTAATCATCACGCAACCGGGAATGCGTTCCCGCATATTGTACAACTGGCTGCAATGGGAGTGGCATTTAGCGGAGCACGCAAAGACAATTGCCGATCACCGTTCCGCTAATTCCGATAAAAAGAGGAGAGCAGGAAGTGGCAAAACTGATGCAGACGTTACTGCTGTTGGTGTTGGTGGTGGCCACGATCTATAACTGGCACTCAACGCAAGAGCTCAAACAGCAGGTGGCACGGTTGAATCAGCGGCTGAGTCAAGAGACAGCAGCGCGTCGCAACGATGAAAGCTTGATGATCCAGGTACAGAATTGGCTGCATCAAGCGGAAATGGTTGCGCAGCAGGGCAACTACCAGCAGGCACAAGCTCTTTTACAACAGACGAAAAGCCGGATCGCTAATCTGAATCAGCAGGTAGAACGGCGCGTAACCCCGGTAACTCAATGGGCGAAACAGCGAATCAATCAAATTGAAACGATGATCAACACCAAAAGCAACCCGACGCGATAATCCATGATTTCAGGTATAAGAGTTGGTAATGTGTTACCGAATTAAAGCGACGATCAAATTCCGGTCCAAACAACGGACGGCGTAAATCAGTGGAGGCTGCAGACGGTTGGCGACAATCGGGCTTGAGGTATGAACGGGGTAATAGGAGACCGGTAATAATGGGAGCTGTCGGGCTGCGCCGAGTATCGGTGGGCGGCCTACTCATAATATTCGTATTCGCAACTTTTATAACTGGTTGCCAGAACGCTAACTTTTTCAGCACGAAGGATGAGGTGCGGTTAGGGGAAGAGGGGGCCAAACAGGTTGAACAGCAGTATCGGATTGAGGTCAACACACCGGACGCCATTCGGGTGCGGCGTATCGGCGAACGGTTGTTGATGCACATCCATCGCCGGCCGGGCGTGCCATACTCATTCCACGTGCTCGATTCGCCGACCATCAACGCATTCTCGCTGCCGGGCGGTCCGGTCTATGTCTTCAGCGGACTGATTGATCTCGTCGGGAACGATAACGATGCACTGGCCTGCGTGATCGGACACGAATTGGGGCATATCCAGGCTCGGCACGCGGTGAAAAAGCTCTCATCGGAGATGGAATCGGGAATTTTGATCTCAATACTCTTGCGTGGCAATGCGCAGACGCTAGCCAATCTGGGCGCTCAATTGATCAACCTTCATTACAGCCGGGGAGACGAGTATGAGGCGGACTGGCGGGGTGTCAGCTACGCTTACAAAGCGGGCTATGATCCCAACGGGATCATCCGTTTTTTTGATAAGCTCGAAGTGCTTGAGAAAAAGCAGAAAGGCGCTCCGCCGGCTTGGCTTCAGGATCACCCACTGACAAAGGATCGAATAAAACGAATTGAGCATATTATCGCAACGCATGATTACAAATACGGCATGTAAAGAGAAATATCATTGAAAATCGCAGCAGTAGTACCGGCATACAACGAAGCTCATCGGATATCGAACGTTCTGAAAGCGCTGCTGGCAGTGCCGGAAATTTGTGAGGTGATCGCGGTCAATGATGGATCACAAGATGAAACGTCCACGGTAATCCGTCAATTTGAGGATGTGCGCTTGGTTGATCTTAAGGCCAATTGCGGGAAGGGCGGGGCCATGATGGCCGGCGCCTGCTCCACCGAGGCCGATGCACTGGTCTTTTTCGATGCGGATTTAATTGGTCTTACGTCCGCGCATGTGAGGCAATTGATCCTTCCAATCGCCACCGGGCGCGCGGGCATGTCGCTGGGTGTCTTTCGGGGCGGACGACTGCTGACCGATTGGTCACAAAAGCTGGTCTCCTCCGTATCCGGTCAGCGTGCAATCTATCGAGATATTTTTCTCAGCGTTCCCAACCTCATGAAAACTCGTTACGGGGTGGAGACCGCCATCACCCGTTACGTACATCATATGCAGGTCAAGGTGGAGTACGTTCCGCTGATTGGTGTCACGCATCCGATGAAGGAAGAAAAATTAGGTTTGTTGCGCGGGGTGGCATCAAGATCCAGGATGTACTATGAGATCGTCAAGATAATGATGGAGCCGATCGAAATTTCAGCGGCAAATCGCCCCTTAACCACAAAACCAATCAATGACTATTATAAAAACGGGCATTCTCACCATCACCGCCCGATGAAAGCCTTCGCCCGGGCGATCGCCACTCAATGGGATCGTCTGGGGAAACGCAGGGACGACGATTAAATCCCCTTACGTTGACGGTGAATTGTGGCTATCGCTCTTGCCTCTAACGGCCCGCTTCGACAGCGAATCGGCTTCCTGGTTTGACTCCCGCGGCACGTAGGTCAGTTGGGCGCGCTGAAATTTTGATCGCAGCAACTGGACTTTTTGGTAGAGCGGATAAAGATGGGGTTGGCGAACTTTATAGGAGCCGGCGACTTGTCTAACCAGGAGCTCACTGTCGGAGTAAATTTCGATATCGGCGCAACCAAGTGAAATGGCTTCTTCCAATGCTCGTATGAGAGCGGTGTATTCGGCCACATTGTTGGTGGCTCGGCCGATCGCCTCGCTCAACACTTTTACGATGACGCCGTCCGGTTGCGCAATAATGACGCCGATACCGGCCGGACCGGGGTTGCCCTGCGAAGCGCCGTCGGTATAAGCAATCAAGGTGCGATACGTTAAATCGCCTGATCCTTTATTTTCCATCATTCGTTCACTCCGCTCACTAAAACCCTACCGCAGTTCTCACAGAAGGCGATGGCATCGGTTTTCGTGATGCTGTCGACTAAGGTCAGCGGCAACGAGGTTCGGCACGCTTCGCAATCCCCTTTAACTACACGAGAAAGCCCGATGCCGGCGTGCTGCTTGCACCATGTCTCATACCGCTTCAGCCAGCTTTCCTCGATGCCGGCTGCCAGTTCCTGCCGATGTTGGGCGAGGTTCGTCAACTCATTTTCATATTGGTTTCGAGTGGCTTGATAGAGTTTTTTTCGAGCTTGGTAGTTTGATTCAGTCTGTACGAGCGCTTGCTTTGCATCAAGCTGAGCTTTCCGGTGCTCCTCGACGGTATCCATCAGAGTAAGGATTTTTTCATCGAGACTGCTGCGCTGCCGCCCTAACGCTTCGATTTCGTGCTGCATGGAATCCAGCTCTTTAGGGTTGCGGATGGAGCCGCTGTATAGCCGTTTTTCAGTGTCCTTCTTCTTGGTTTCCACCGTCTGAAGCTCCAACTCGGCGTCACGCAGGTCTCTCTCGGTTATGGTGGTAACTGAATTTACCTGTTGAAATTGCGCCTGAGCCGCCTGAAGTGCGGCTTCCTCCGCCCTCCCCGGGTCCAGTTCGTGCAGCTTTCGTTGAAACTTCCGAATTTCGATGTCAACCTCCTGCAATGCATAGATGGCCTGCAAATGAGCGTTCATTCGCTTTTTTCCCCACTGGCTGAACTCAGCATTCGTTCAAACTCCTCCTCGGTCAAAATCGTTATCTGCAATTGCTGCGCGCGGGCGAGCTTGCTGCCGGCGCCTTCTCCCGCAATCAAATAATCCGTCGCCTTACTTACGTTACCGGTTGCCTTACCGCCTTGCTGTCGCACCAAAGCTTCCCCTTCTTCACGGGTATATTTGGCTAAGGTACCGGTAAATACTACCACTTTGCCGGCAAATGGACCGGAGCCGCCGGTGGTAAGCTGCTCCGTCGGTACAACGCCAACCGATTTCAATTTTTCAATTAGATTTCGATTGGCCGAATCCTGCAAAAACTCGTAGATGGCGCGGGCGGTATTCGGTCCGATTTCCGGTATCGTCTCCAGCTCGTCCGGATTGGATTGCAAGAAGCGCTCCAGCGATCCGTAGTGCTGTGCCAGCAGCTCAGCGGTGCGATACCCGACGAAGCGGATTCCTAAGGCAAAGAGGAAGCGGCTGAGTGGCCGGTTTCGACTGGCGGTGATCGCATTTAATATATTGTCAGCCAACTTGTCGCCCATTCTCTCTAACGGCAACAACTGTTCTTTTCGTAAGGTATAAAGGTCCGCCACGTCCCGAATTAGGCCGCGCTCCAAAAACTGGTCAATCTGCTTTTCTCCCAGTCCGTCAATCTCCATCGCCCCGCGGGAGGCAAAATGAATGACCTGCTCGCGTATCTGAGCGGGACAGCGCGGATTTACGCAGCGGATCGCGACCTCTCCTTCACGCCGAACTACCGGTTGATTGCATATCGGACAGCGTTCCGGCATACGAAACTCCGCCTCATGGCCGGTTCGATCCTCCTTCACCACCTCCACCACTTCCGGGATCACCTCGCCGGCCCGCTGCACCATCACCCAATCTCCAATGCGAAGGTCCTTGCGCCGAATCTCGTCCTCGTTGTGTAAGGTGGCGCGGCTGACAACCACACCCGCCACCGACACCGGCTCCAGCACCGCGATCGGCGTTAAGATACCGGTTCGTCCTACCTGCACCGCAATATCCCGCACCTGCGTCTTCACCTGCTGAGCCGGATATTTGAAAGCGATCGCCCAGCGCGGACTGCGGCTGACCGTTCCCAACGCAGCCTGCAGCCGGAAAGAGTTGACCTTAACCACCACGCCGTCCATATCGTAGGGCAGCTCACGACGGCCGCTGTCCCACTCTTCACAAAATTGGATTGCCTGCTCAATATCGGCGCATCGCTTTGTGTATGGGTTGACCGGCAGTCCCCAAGCCCGTAATGTCTGGAGCAGGTCGTATTGGGACTCCACCGCAAGTCCCTCCGAATAGCCGATGGTGTAAAAGGTGGAGCGCAGCCTTCGGGCGGCGGTAACTCGTGGATCTTTTTGTCGGAGCGATCCGGCGGCCGCGTTGCGCGGATTGGCGAAGGGGGGAATGCCGCGCTCGTCGTTTTCCGCGTTAATGGTCGCAAATTCAGCGTGATTCAGATAGACCTCTCCACGAACCTCGATCAATGCTGGGACGGGCGGTGCTGAATCAGTTGGCCGAATTCGCAAGGGCACGGAACGCACCGCGCGAATGTTCGGTGTGATGTCCTCGCCCACCGTGCCGTTGCCCCGTGTCGCTCCGCGCGCTAAAAGTCCATTTTCATAGGTCAGCGAAACCGCCAGCCCATCCATCTTAATTTCACAGACGTATTCAACCGCTGCACCAGCCTCAATTCCTAAAAATCGTTTAACCCTTTGATCCCATTCCCGCAATTCACCGATGTTGAAGGCGTTATCCAGAGAAAGCATCGGGGCCTGATGAGGGGCTGGTGCAAAGGTGGTGATTGCCTCTCCACCTCCAGCTACGCGTTGGGTTGGAGAATCGGGGGCAACCAAGTCAGGTCGCCGCTGTTCAATAGTTAGAAGCTCTCGGAAGAGAGCGTCGTAATGGGCATCCGAGAGGGTTGGCTGATCGAGCACGTAGTATTGATAAGCGGCCTCGTTCAACTGCCGGCGTAGCTCACACGCGCGCTGTTCATCGGTTTGTGAGGTATTGGGCGCCATCCGTTTTACCGATTGTATCCCTTCTATTCAACGGCCACCAACCGGGCGGATAGCGAATTCAAACATTCCGGCGATGGTGCGTGATTCCATCGGCATTTTTGTTAAATGCGGCCGCCCTGTGGCTCGAAGGGCGAATTCGTGATCAGTTAAGCCATTATACCCGAACGAAATCCATCTGATTGTGAAAGAATAACCGAGAAAGAGTTCAGTTCTACGGGAATGTTCTCTAGCAGCATTAGTCGCCCCCCACCCCAACCCTCCCCCACGAGGGGGGAGGGAGTTGATGATTGCGGTGAGGGTAAGAGCCTGCGCCAGGCAGGCAACTCTTTTCCCAATCCTGAGAGAGGACCGGTGAAGGAGATTGCTTCGCTTCGCTCGCAATGACACCCTCCCCCGTTTACGGGGGAGGGTTAGGGTGGGGGTGCATCCAATATGGTCGTAAATGATTCCCTCAGAACTGAACTCATTCACCCATTGAGTACAATTGGAGATTATGTCTAATATTTAACGTCCCTGTAAATATCTATCGGAATGCTGTCGGGGATTGAGGGGACCCCCTCATTTATCTTGTACTATTATTGAAGCGCGAATATCGGCGGCACGGTCAAATATCGCTTCGCGGCTAAGGCCGGCCGCCGCATACATCGCGAAAATGTTTTCATCAGGCGTCTCCGGCGGTACCGTATGGGAAGCGGCCAAGATGAAACCGCCGCCATCGGAGGTCATCATTTCGATTAGTTGGGCGGTGTACTTATAGACTTCGCTCGCAGGAGCAAACGGCAGTATGCCTTGAGTATCAACCCCGCCCATGAAGCTGATTTTGGATCCAAATTCTCGTTTCAGCTCCTGCGGCTCCATACCGGGGCAGTTGCTTTGAATGGGATTCAGCACATCCATTCCGATCTCGATCAGGTCAGGGATGATGGGGCGAAGGGCGCCGCAGCAGTGGTAGGCAACCGGCAAGCCATGTTTTTTCCCCACCGCCATCACGCGGGCGAGCTCCGGCTTAATCATATCACGCCACGTTTGCGGAGCCATCAATAGATTGGTCTGAGATGCCACATCGTCGCCGGTCCAGAGCCAATCCAGCGGAAACCGTTTGCAGGCAAGCTCGGACAGGTGTATTGCGAAATCGGCGCAGCGGCTGAACATAGTCTGAGTGAGTCGCTGTTCTGAAAGAATCTCGATCATCACGTTTTCAAGTCCGCGCAATCGCCAGTACATCTCGAAGACGCAGGGCGAGACATCACAACCGATAAATTGATCCGCGACTACCGCGACCACCGGCTCCATTTCGGATAACAGTTGCTCGGTATGGCCATAAGGGAATTTGTAGGCGAAAACCTCTTGCTCGCTGGCCTTGCCGATTGGGAATCCGGTGACTTGATTAAAGACGCCCTGTTTGACCCATCGAATCCCCCAAAAGTCCTGGTGCCATTCTCCATCCCGTTCATGCACAATGCCCTCCATGGCGTAATTGTTATTGACCCATGCCTGCCGCACATCGTTGCCCATCGCCTCGGGGACCCTATCCAGTGGTATCTCCAGTAATTTCGCAAGACGACGGGTTGTTTCCGGGTTAAACCACATAAAGATGGGAACCCGGTCAACCGGTTGCCGTATCAATGCACGCCGAACCCTCTCTTTTCCGTTCATCGCTTTCAATTCCCCACGGTTAGCGTTGATAACGGCGCATCACCCCAATCCGGAACCGCCAGCACCTCACCCTCTTTCAGCGCCGATTTATGCGCCATAACGCCGGCGGCCATATACCGAACCGCTTCCCAGGCGTTGACGACCGGCATGCGGTGATGGGCGATTGCATCCACAAACTCGTGTACGAGGTAGGGATGCGAGCCTCCATGTCCTCGGTATACCCTCGATTCGCCCACGCCTCGGCAGAATGCCTCGTGAACCTCAGCCGGCAGCGGATCGCGCATTTCGGTATCGGACATTGGGGTGGAATGCTCCTTTTCGGTCCAGATGCCATTTTCGTAGGCGGCGTGGGTTCCATATACCCGGAAGGTCTCCCGAATGATACTGCATTCTCGGTGCTCGCAAATCCGCATCGTTGCCCCGTTGCTCATCTGAAACAGGGCGGTCACGTTGCCGAAAGGCATCAGCATATCGTCGAAAAAGGTTTCGCTGGTATACGGGGGAGTGCCCCATGCTGAAACCTTTACCGCGTGCGCCCCCATCACGCTGATCGGGCCGGAGGTGGAATGGGTGGGATAGTGCATCGGGCTGTCGGTCTCGCCGCGTTTGCGGTACTCGGCCATATTTTGCCCCCACTCCCGTCCGGCGCTGCTGGCCAGGCGATGCTTGTAGACCTGCCGTAAATCGCTGGCCGGGCTATCGAAGCTGTGCATATATTCGCCCTCCGAGTAGATGAAATGGCCGAAAGCGCCCTCTTTCGCCTGCCGGCGGCAGTACATCGTGTCGGCATGATAATAGGTCGTTTCACCCAGCATATAGTACATTCCGGTGCGGCGGCAGGCTTCGATGATCCGTTCACACCACTCCAGCGTCTCGTCTCCGCTGGGGATGGAGATGATCGGAACCGCGCTGTAAACGTGCTTGCCGTGCTCCATCGCCTGAATGCACTGCGGGGCATGCAGCCAGTGTTGTGTAAAGATGGCGAGAGCATCCACGTCGCTTCGGCAGATTTCATCCAGCGAACGGAAAGCATCTCGGGAGTTGAATTTATCGTGGAACGATTCCATCTCGGCAATGCGGGCGATTCGCTCCGGCTCCCGATCGCACAGCGCAATGCGGTCTACCAGCGGGTGGCTCATAAACAGCTCGGCGAAGGCAGAGCCGAAATCACCCAATCCTACCAGCCCTAAGCTAATTCCCAATTTATCCTCCTTATGCCGAAAAAGTTCAATTTTATGGGAATGTTTTATAGCAGCATTGGTCGCCCCCCACCCCAACCCTCCCCCACGAGGGGGGAGGGAGTTGATAATTGCGGTAGGGGAGCTTGCTACCTAAATTACCCAGAGAACTGAACTCATTCCTTATGCCGCCTGACCCAAACCGTGAATCAGACGGCCAAAATAACCTCCACTATCCTATCACAAGCGGTCGAATTTCGCCAGGCCGAAATGTAAGAGTGCAGTTCTGCGGGAGTGATTTTCGTTCGACCCCCACCCCGGCCCTCCCCCGTCAACGGGGGAGGGTGCAGAAAAAGTATCCGGCTTCCTTCCCCCGTTGACGGGGGAAGATTCTATGATTTTTGTCAAGCACCAAGTTTTGCCGTAAGAGTTCAGTTTTGCGGGAGTGATTTTTGTT